>CALKDI010000366.1 GCA_938084065.1 uncultured Alphaproteobacteria bacterium | reverse complement strand
CGAGAACTCTCTGCATTGGGTGTTGGATGTCACCTTCCGCGAAGATGAGTGCCGCGTCAGGGATCGAACCGCCGCACAAAACTTGGCCATGCTTCGAAAAATCGCCCTCAACCTCATCAAGCAGCACTCAACTGCCAAGATCTCCCTCAAGGCCAGGCGCAAAAAGGCCGCCTGGGACGACCAATATATGACCCAAATCATCTCCGGAAAATTTCATGCGTAAGCCCTGCCATCAGCCCCGTCCACGATGACTTCATAGCCGAGATCGGTGACGTCGATCTCGCGTCACTTGAACCCGGTCAGATCGATGAGATCAAGGCCGCGTTCTGGCAGTATGCCGTGCTGGTCTTTCCGGATCAGACCCTGACGCAAAAACAACACGTCGCCTTCGCCAAGAACTTCGGGCCAATGGATCATTCCGTCCTGAAGAAGGCGGTTGCGGACCAGAAGCTGAGGGTGCGGGACGACATCGCCGATGTCTCGAACCTAGGCCCGAACAACCAGATTTTGGCGGAAAGCAATCGCCTGCGCCGGATGCAGTTGGGCAACCGACTCTGGCACACGGATAGCGCGTTCAAATACGTGCCAGCGCTGGCTTCGCTACTCTACGCCCGAGAGATCCCGCCGGTCGGCGGCCAGACCGCCTTTGCCGATCTGCGCGCCGCCTATAACGCGCTCGACGATGAAACGAAGGCTCGGCTCCAGACCTTGGTGGCGGAACATAGCCTCGTCTATTCCCGTGAGCGCATGGGCTATACCGATTGGCAAGAGGGCGAACGGCAGGCGGTCGATGCAGTACCTCAGGCAATGGTGCGGACCGTGCCGCAGACCGGTCGCAAGAACCTCTACGTTGCCTCCCACGCCGGCCATATCGTCGGCATGGACGATGCCGAAGCCAAGCCGCTGATCGACGCGCTGCTGGCCCACGCCACCCAACGCCAGTTCACCCATGTGCACCGCTGGCGGGTCGGCGATCTGGTGATGTGGGACAACCGCTGCACTCTGCACCGGGGTCTGCCGTTCGATGACCTGCGCTTCCGCCGTGACGTGCAGCGCGCGACGGTGCAGGATATCGCTAACAGCTGCGAGCAGGAGGGCCTCAGCCCACCGGACGTGCATTTGCGCGCGGCGGAATGAGCCAGAAACCATCCAGGAGGATTACAGCCATGAACATCATGACCAAGCCCCAGGCCAAACAAACGTTCACCGTCACCCCAATCAAGCCAAAGATCGGGGCCGAGATCACCGGCATAGATCTGGCCCAGCCAATGGACGAGGCAACCCGGCAGGCGCTGTATGATGCTGTGGTCGACAACGTGGCCGTCGTCATCAAGGACCAACACCTGACCCCGGCTCAGTTCGGCGCCGCCATGGCCTTGTTCGGCGAGTTGATGCCAGACCAGATCCAGACCAACCTCGTGGCCGAGTTCCCGATGGTCAGCATCCTCGACAATTTCGAGAAGAACAGCAAAGGCGAGCGGGCTAAGCTGCCCACGAACGGCACCTGGCACACCGACCACACAAACAAAGAACTGCCCCCGAAATTCACCTGCCTCTACGCCGAGGCTGTGCCCAGCAAGGGCGGCGGCACCTCTGTGGTCAACATGAATGCGGCCTATGAGGCTCTACCCGCCGCCAAGCAAGCCGAACTGGCTGGCATGCAAACCGCCAACCAACGCATCAGCAGCGCGCGCCTCGCCTTTGGCAATCCCGACACCATAGCGGAGCAACAACGCCTGGCCGAACCATTGATGATCCACCCGCTCGTGCGCACGCACCCAGACCGCGGCACCAAAGCCATCTGGTTCCACCAGGGCAAAACCGAAACCGTCACTGGTATGGACCCGCACGAAACACAGGACTTTCTGAAAGGTCTGCTGGAAGAGATAATCCAAGAAGACTTCAGCTACACCCACAACTGGACCATCGGCGATATCCTGATCGTCGATAACCGCTCCGCCCTGCACAAAGCCGGCTCTGACTACGACATGAACGAGCACCGCAAGCTCTATCGGACGATGGTTAGGGGCGACCGGCCAGTTTAGGAAGCTGATCGGCCTAGCTAACGCTAGGCCGCTTCTGCGCGCGGCGTAGTGCACCCAATCCAGCGAGACCTGCCAGCATTAACGGCACGGCGCCTGGAGCCGGGGTTGGCACAACCTCCAGGTCGAACCCATAAGATTCCGAGATACTGAAACTCTGTTGAGCCGTTGTGATCTCGACACCGATCTGCCCGCCGCCCGGCACCATGCCCATGAATGCGAATTCCGTGGGGAACGTATTGTCGACGGGGTTAGCATCTAGCTGAAACGATCCAAGAACAGCTGCTGTAACACCATCCAGCAATGTGAACGTGAAAACAGTGCCGCCACCAAAGGCTGAGGTTATTTCTGCATTAAGGGTAAATTTTCACACTACACGACTCTCATTTTTTGCGGTTTCAAAGCGTTCCAGCAGGCAAGTGCGTTTTCGGGGTTGTTTCTGAGCATGTGTCTGAGATGGTCGAGGCCGATGCGGAACCATGATTTGGCATAGTAGCCATGGGATTTCCGCGGGTTCTTTTTGGTGCCGATGAGGCGTGCCGCGGTCTTGCTGGCCCAAGCCATAGCCAGCGCTAGTACGCCTAGCAGCAGGTCGATTTTCTCGGG
>CALKDI010000365.1 GCA_938084065.1 uncultured Alphaproteobacteria bacterium | reverse complement strand
GCACCGTGGGTCATGGATCCCCGAAAAATGCGCCACCAAATCGCCCGCCGCCATCGTCGCCTCCTCAATATCGGAGACTCTCTGAATCACACCAGATTCAACCCTGTCAACTCACCTCAGAAATTTCATGCGTTAGCCCTGTGGCTTGCCCCACTAGGCCCAAATGGCGCGGAACTGCGCCTAAACGCGTTTCAGGCCGATGGATATCACCCAGGGCCAGTGCGCGAGGCTATGTTTAGCCCAGACGGCAAGACAGTGCTGACAATGGGCGAAGACGGCACCGCCCGCCTCTGGGATGCAGCGAGCGGTGCGGAGATCGCCGTCCTCCGCGGACATGAGAGGATCGTCCGCAGCGCCGCGTTCTCTCCCGACGGGACTCGCATCGTGACGGCGTCAGACGACAACACCGCCCGCCTCTTGGATGCGGCGAAGGGTGCGGAGATCGCCGTGCTCCGCGGGCATGCGGGCGACGTCAACAGCGCCGCGTTCTCTCCCGACGGGACACGCATCGTGACGGCGTCATCGGACAACACCGCCCGCCTCTGGGATGCCGCGAACGGGGCGATCCTTTTCGTCTATTCCGCCGACCGGGGTGCGATCACAACGATCAACTTTGATCACGAGGGCTCCCGCCTGGTATTTGGTGACCAAAGCGGGCGACCACGGTTGTTGGATTTTGTAGATCGCACGACTGGTCCGCCAATCTGGTCCATTCTCGCATATCTCACCGCATTGAGCCTTCTCGCAATCGCCATAAAGCGCAGGTTCTTTGCACCCAACGATGATGCCCCACCGGGATTGGAAGCCGTTCTCACGGCTGACGCACCGGTCAGACACCCGGAACATGCCGGCAAGGCGTTGGCGGCGCTCAGCAGCAAACTGTCCGGTTTTCTGCTAAACCCTAACGCTGGTGCGCCGTTCACCGTCGCGATGACAGGCGACTGGGGCAAGGGCAAGTCCTCCGCCATGACCCTGCTGCGGCGGGAACTGGATGCCAGCGACTATCCGACAGTCTGGTTCAACGCGTGGCACCGCCAGAAAGAAGAGCATCTGTTCGCCGCGTTGATCGAAGAGGTCCGCCGGGCGGCTATGCCGGGTCTTGCGTCTTGGGAAGCGCTCAACTCTTCGGCTATCATGGCGCGGCTGCGGCTGGTCGGTATCCGATTGCGCGCGCGGCCGTTCCGGTTCGCACTGCTAGTTCTCATTTTGGTTTCCGCAGCGGGTCTTTTCACAGGTCTCTGGCATTCCCATAGAATCGCAGCCTTCAAATTCGAGGGGTTGCCAACAATCGCTGCAACCTTCGGTGCAGGCTTCGTCGCACTGTTTGCTGTGTTCCGGATACTGGCGATCTTTAAGCCGTTCCAGGCGAGCGCAGCGGCATTGCTCTCCGAAGCCAAGCAAGGCATCGCGGTCAAACGTTTTCAGGACAAGCTCAGCTTTCGGTACAGTTTTGCAGCAGCATTTGATGAGGTGACCCGGGCCCTAGGCCAAAAGCGCCTGACGATTTTTATCGACGATCTGGATCGTTGCGACATCAATCAGGTCGTCGACATCATGGAGGCCATCAATTTCCTGACGTCCAGCGGGCGTTGCTACGTTATCCTTGGCATTCACGAGGCACCGGTTCGCCACGCTCTCGGTTTGAACAAGACAGCGCTCGCCCGCGCCCATGCGATTGCAGAGGCTGATCGAGGCGTCGTCGTTCTCGCAAGCAAAGACAACGAACCTGGCATGCAGCGGGAACGCGATAGATATGCCGAGCTGTATCTGGAGAAGCTCCTAAACTTGCGCGTAAAGGTGCCGGAGTTTGATGGCGAAGCCCTGGCAAATTTCATCGGCAAAAAAGTGAAGCGCGAGCCTGAAAAAAGAACGGTATCTTTGGCGGCGCGCCTGCGCCGGAATCGCAACTCGCTGCGTTTGTTGCTGAACGTTGCAACACTTCTCATCATCGGGTTTGTTGGCTGGAATTTGGCGTCCCATCCTGCCTCGATCACCAGAGTTGAAAACACGTTAGTCGCCGTGTTTGGCGGGAAAGAGCAATCGCAGGACAAAGGCAAAGCTAATCCGGCGGTCGCCAAAACTCCGGCTACCGGGAATGATCAAAATTCCACCACCTTAACGCAAGAGCGTCCGAACAGAACCGGCGAGGATAGGCAGCTATCTAACACTGGCAGTGAGGTAGCTGATGACCGTCAAAAAGACGAAACGGCGGCGGATTTGCGCAAAGAGAAAGACGCTTCAAGCCCGCCAGCGGAACCTTCTTGGCTCAGCCCAAATGAATGGTTGAACAGGTTGGCACAGAACCCGCTTTTCATTCTTGTGTTGCTACTGCCGATACCGATTGGCCATCTGGTCGGCCGTGTGCTTCAACGACGGCGCGAAACAACGGAGGCGAGCGCGCTCGCGAAAGGTCAGCGGGATTCTGGCGCATTCGCTGATGAAGTCGGCGATAGCCTCCACATCTTTCAGACCAAGCAACTAACACCACGCACATTGACCCGGTTTGTGAATCTGGCACGGTATCTGACTGCGGGCTTAAATCCAGACGAACGCAGCGATGCAATTCGGTGGTTTGTCCGCCTCTCAGCCATGGTCGAGACGAGTGGCGGAGCGATCCGCGTGAGCGATTTGGACCTCAAACAAGTAGAAGCATGGATCGAAGAGATGCGCGCAACCGTAAATCTCAACTTCAAAACGCAGGTTTTCCCCGCCGGTAGCCCGATCACCGAGAAATTGCTGAAAGAGTTCAAACAAGAGGCGGCGACGATCAAATTCGCGCACGAGCCGGATCAAGTTCGCAATGGCGATAGCGACGCGCCTGAATAGGGCCAAAAGCAGGGACGGGCGAGCCCGAGGTTGATGTCCAGGGCATGGACCAAGACAGCCTCGATCCAAGTATCCCAGCCTGACGCTGATATAGGAAGTTCGGACCACGGCGAAAAAAGCCCATCGACCTGACCTGGGAAGAGTGGGAAATCCCACGCAAGGCCTTGCTGGATTGAAGCGCCGACGCTCAAGCCCAACAGGCCGCCTGTTGGCAACACCGTATCGCCCACCAGCGCGAGATCGACGCCGCCAAGGCCGGCGACGAATACCTCTACGACAAGCCTTATATCGACAACAGCCGCACCCGCATCGCCGGCCCGTTCACGGTCAAAAGCCCCTCGCCGCGCCGGGCGCTGGCCGTCGATCAGGACGACGACCTAGTCGGCTTGAACGAGCCAGGCCCTGGCACGCCCTACCTCGGCCCCGAATCCGGCACGGTCGCCCGCCCCGACCTGGCCTTAGTCGCCCGCGAGACTTGAGACGCCAGCTTCATCCAGGTCAAGATTAACGGCGTAGGGGTCATCAAATCCCAAACCAACGAAGTCAAAGCCAGCGGCCCCGACGACATCGCCTACTGGTTCATCGACACTCACTACAACGAAGAAAGCTACTTCGTCCGCAACGCTTACTTTCTAGGCGCGAACGACCCGCACAAGGTGTTGCACTTCGCGTCGGAATCCACCGATCTTTTCGCTGCGCGCCATGAGGCGTGATGTTCCAGCGCTCGATCTTGCCCTGGGTCTGCGGATGGAAAGGCGCACCGCGCATATGACGCATACGCTGGCCTTCGATATACAGAGCCAGTTCGTCGGCGATGTAGCTTCCTGGAGGCGGGCAATAATTCTGCCGAGCGATCTATGCGGCGTGTAGCTTTCGGCGGGAAAAAATTATCTCTTCATGGTCTCTGAACGCGGTGGTCAATCTACTGTCATCCTCTATACCCTGGTCGAAACGGCCAAGCTGAACGGCTTCGATTCGCAGGCCTAGCTGACGGATATGCTCCGCCGCATTGCCGATCACAAGATCAATCGGATCGACGAACTCCCACCTTAACGCTACGCTGGCTTTGCAGCTTAGATCATCGACCTGTCTGTCTGCCAGAGCAGCTTCACCGGACGGTCACTCATCATATGAGCGAAGGAGCATTTTCTGGCATGCCTCGCCTTGGAATTTGCCGCACAGACTTCCTGTACGCAGCTGCATTCGCCGCGGTGCCTGGCCTAGTCGCTTTGGGAGCCCTTTTTGCCTTAGACGTCATTGGCGGCCTAGCCACTCTTTGTGGTGGCGCGGTGGTCGTGGCTGTGGCTTTGGCCGCCGGGCTTGCATGGGGATATGAAGCCGCAGCATTGAGAGAGGCGACAATGCGCATCGGTTTGGATGGTTCGGCCGAACGTATTGCTTCGCGGAGAACCCCATTGGGGGCCGGCCTCGCAGAAAATTTGGAGCAAGGTCGCAAACGGGTTAGCAACGCCCTGGACGCGCTAGAGGAACGGGCTCTGATGGCCGAGTCTCTGGTTAACGCGCTGCCAGAACCGGTGCTTTTGCTTAACGAAACCCGGCACATTTTACACGTCAATCACGCTGCGAAAGAGTTACTGGGGCCATCACTGACCGGCCGCAACCTGGTGGAGGCGATCCGCAGCCCGGAACTGATCGGAGGGGTGGAACGCACACTGGTCATGGGGCAATCTTTGGACGTGGATTTCGATATCCTTGGCCCTGTGCAGCATCATATGCGTGCCCGACTGGCGCCGTTGGCGCGCAGCGGCGGCGCTGGTAAGGCCGTTGTGCTCGTGCTGCAGGATTTGACTGCGGCGCGTCGGGCCGAGCAAATGCGAGTCGATTTCGTCGCCAATGTCAGCCACGAATTGCGAACGCCGCTGGCCAGCCTAACCGGCTTTATCGAGACATTGCAGGGGCCAGCCCGCGATGACCCGGCGGCGCGTGAGCGCTTCCTGGGGATTATGGGCGACCAGACCCATCGTATGGGCCGGTTGGTGGATGACCTGCTGTCGCTGTCGCGGATCGAGCTGGAAGAGCACAACCCGCCCTCGGAACGGTTGGACCTTTCTGATCTGGTCAAGACCGTTCTGCAAATGCTGGAGCCCGTCGCGCAGGAGCGCTCGGTAACGCTACAAGCGAACATCCCAGATGATCTGCCGCAAATCATTGGTGATGGCGATCAGGTCGAGCAGGTGTTGCGCAATCTGGTGGAGAACGCCATCAAGTATGGCCTGGTTGGCGGCCATGTGCAGGTATCGCTCGCGGTGGAGGGGCATGCGGTCCGTATGACGGTACAGGACGATGGCGAGGGCATCGCGCAGGACCATCTGCATCGGTTGACGGAGCGGTTTTATCGGGTCGATGCAGCGCGCTCCCGCCAGGTTGGGGGCACCGGATTGGGCATGGCCATCGTCAAACACATCGTCAACCGCCACCGCGGACGCCTGGTGATAGACAGCACTCTTGGCCAAGGCAGCCGCTTCACCGTGTACTGGCCGCAAGCGAGTCAGCGCATTTAACGCACAACGCTGGAGGCGAGTGTCATGAAACCTTCACATATCTGTCACAAAAGCTTGCACCAACAAATGTAGTGGTTGGTGGTGAGACGGCAGCGCGGCTGTCGCTCGCCCCAGTGATGTTCGGACGGCCGTTCATCTAATCCTTGGAGCAAACTTCTGTGCTGAAACACATCCTTTCTGCAACGACACTAACGGTTTTTGCAGGCATGACCCTGGCAGGTACCGCCCAGGCGCGTGATCAGATCCGCATTGTCGGGTCGTCAACCGTGTTCCCCTTCTCAACCACAGTGGCCGAGCAATTCGGCAAGACCAGCGGTTTCAAGACCCCGGTCGTCGAGAGCACCGGCTCCGGCGGCGGACTGAAGCTGTTTTGTTCCGGTGTTGGCACGGATCATCCGGACATCACCAACGCCTCACGCCGGATCAAGAAATCCGAGGTCGAGAAGTGCAACGCCAACGGCATCACCGTCGTTGAGATCAAGGTCGGCTTCGACGGCATCGTACTGGCGAACTCCAAGAATGGCCCGGCCTTCAACGTGGCCCGCAAGCAGGTTTTCCTGGCGC
Organism: uncultured Alphaproteobacteria bacterium; assembly: GCA_938084065.1. Taxonomy (GTDB): domain Bacteria; phylum Pseudomonadota; class Alphaproteobacteria; order Bin95; family Bin95; genus JACKII01. The sequence goes on along the minus strand of CALKDI010000365.1, from coordinate 5,600 downwards.
TGGCGGCGAAGGTGCCCGGTCCTAACGGCGACCTGATCGAGAATCCCTACAAAAATTGGTCAGACGTCGACAAAAGCCTGCCAAACGAGAAGATCGAAGTTCTGGGCCCGCCGCCGACCTCCGGCACCCGCGATGCCTTTGTCGAGCTGGTGATGCGTGAGGGCGCCAAGGAATTCCCACAGATCAAGGCGCTGGAGAAGAAAGCGTTTCGCGCTGTCTCCGACCGAATTCGCGAGGATGGCGCGTTCGTTGAGGCGGGCGAGAATGACAACCTGATCGTGCAGAAGCTGGAAGCGAACCCCGAAGCCGTTGGCATCTTTGGCTTCAGCTTTCTGGACCAGAACGCCGATAAGATGCAGGGCGCGGTGGTCGATGGTCAGGAGCCGACCTTTGAGAATATCGCCTCTGGCGCTTATCCGGTTTCCCGCTCGCTGTTCTTCTACGTGAAGAAAGAGCATGTCGGCACTATTCCCGGCATCGCCGAGTTTGTGGGGGAGTTCACCAGCGACGACGCGGCAGGCGAGGATGGTTACTTGCTCGACAAAGGGTTGATCCCATTGCCGCAAGCCGATCTAGAAGCGTACCGCAAAGCCGGCGCCGACCTGACGCCGCTGAGCCTTTAGGCTCCTAAAGGAGAGCGGTCTCCGGGTGGAGGCCGCTCTCTCTCTATTCTGATTGCGTGATCGGGCGGATGGATTTGGCATGAGTGGTTTGTTGTTGGCGGGTTGCATTGCCATCCTGGCATTGGTGGGGTTCTGGCTTGGCCGGAACCGTGCCATGGCGTTGGTGGACGGCAATATCCGCAACCTGCACTCGCTGCCCGGATATTATGGTGCCTATCTGGCGTTGTGGTGTGCGTTGCCGGCCCTGATGCTGGTGGTGATCTGGAGTATTCTGGATGGGACCGTCATCGAAAACCTGGTGATCGCTGGCCTGCCCGATAGCCTGGCGACGCAATCGCTGGACCAGCGGTCACTGTTCCTGTCGAGCGTTCGCAACGCGGTTTCCGGCAATATCGTTTCCAACCCCACACCGGACATTCTGGCCGCGGCCACCCATTACGCAGCCCTGCAATCGCTCAGCCATTGGGTCCTGACCGCAGCCGGTCTGGCCTTGGCTGCAGCGGGCCTGATGATTGCCCGCCGCATGATTGTGCCGACGCTGCGCTCGCGGGAGACGGTCGAGAAAGTGATCATGGTCATCATGATCGCAGCGTCTGGAGTGGCCGTCCTGACAACGATTGGCATCGTCCTCTCCCTATTGTTTGAGGCCAGCCGGTTCTTCGCGATTGTGCCGATTACAGACTTTCTGTTCGGGCTGGAATGGTCGCCGCAGACGGCTATCCGCGCCGATCAAGTGGGCTCTTCTGGGGCATTTGGCGCGGTGCCGGTGTTCGCCGGCACGATCCTGATCACGATCATTGCGATGGTGGTTGCTGTGCCGATTGGCCTGTTCTCGGCGATTTACCTATCAGAATACGCCAGCCCCTCTCTGCGCGGCGTTGCTAAGCCGCTGCTGGAGATACTGGCCGGCATCCCAACCGTCGTCTACGGCTTCTTCGCGGCCCTGACGATTGCGCCTCTGATCCGCGGTTGGGGCGAAGGGCTGGGCCTGGATGTGAGCTCAGAATCGGCTTTGGCTGCCGGTCTGGTCATGGGCGTGATGATCATCCCGTTCGTCTCGTCGCTGTCTGACGATGCAATTTCGGCGGTGCCGGGGGCCCTGCGTGATGGCTCCTACGCCCTAGGCGCAACCAAGTCGGAGACCGTTACCCGCGTCGTGCTGCCCGCCGCATTGCCCGGTATCTTTGGTGCAGTGCTGCTGGCGGTCAGCCGGGCGATCGGTGAGACGATGATTGTGGTCATGGCGGCAGGATTGGCAGCCAACCTGACCGCCAATCCGTTTGCGGCGGTGACGACTGTAACCGTCCAAATCGCAACGATCCTGGTAGGCGATCAGGAGTTTGACAGCGCCAAGACCCTCTCCGCCTTCGCGCTAGGGCTGGTGCTGTTCTGTGCGACGCTGATGCTGAACATCGTGGCGTTATTGGTTGTCCGCAAATATCGAGAAAAATATGACTGATACCGGGCAAACCCCAGGCGCACGCCTTGGATTGAAAAACCGCACGACGTCGGACGAGAATGTGCGTCAGCGCTATCGCAAGGAGCGGCGGTTCAAGCTGCTGGGCCAGTTGGCGCTCGGCTCCGCCATTGGGATGCTGGTGTTCCTGTTGGTGACTATTGTCGGCAACGGCTATTCCGGCTTTTTCCAGCACGAGATCGCGTTGAAGGTCCACCTGGACCCCGCCCGCTTAAAACTGGGCGATAAACGCGATGCCGAGTCTTTAGCACGGACTTCTTATGGGAACGTTATCAAAGATGCGTTGCGATCTGAGTTTCCAGATGTGAAAGGCCGGACCGACCGCAGGGCTCTCAGCAAACTGGTTTCAAAAGATGCTGACACCGCGGTCCGCGACGCCGTCCTCGCTAATCCTGAAATCATAGGCACGACGCAGACCATCTGGGTGAAGGCGACCGATGATGTCGATACCTTCCTCAAAGGCCATATGTCCGCCGTTGAGCAATGGTCGCCAGACGTCGCTGCCAAGCTCTCTTTGGAGGGCGACAGAGTCAGGATTACCGCAGCCGGATCAGCGTTCCGGGATTTGCAGCCGGCAGATGGCTCCAGCTATCTGGTGAGTATCAATGGCGGAGTAGTCAAGCTGATTGACGTTGCAGGAGGCGTGGCCAAGGGCGAGGTGCTCGTTGCACCGCGAGATACCGCGACGACACCAGCCGGTGCTTGGCACATCTCTGCCTACGCGACGCCCGAATCCGACCGGCGCCTCAATGACAAGGCGATTGCCTGGATCGCCAAGTTGCAGGCGGAGGATCGTGTCGAAAATCGGTTCAATGTCTCATTCTTTCAGACCGGCGCCAGCACCGCACCAGAATCCGCCGGCATCTGGAGCGCCGTGGTAGGCTCGTTCCTGACGCTGGTCGTGACATTGGCGATCAGCTTTCCCATCGGTGTGTTGGCAGCCCTCTATCTGGAAGAGTTCGCCCCGAAAAACCGCTGGACCGACGTGATTGAGGTCAACATTAACAATCTGGCGGCAGTGCCCTCCATCATCTTTGGCCTGCTGGGTCTGGCGGTGTTCCTCACCCTTTTTGGCCTGCCCCGCTCGGCCCCCGTTGTCGGCGGCATGGTGCTGGCACTGATGACGCTGCCGACGATCATCATCGCCAGCCGTGCCGCGCTGAAAGCGGTACCGCCCTCCATCCGCCAGGCGGCGCTGGGCATGGGCGCATCCAGGCTTCAGACCGTCACCCACCACGTCTTACCCCTGGCCATGCCCGGCATCCTGACCGGAACCATTATTGGCATGGCGCAGGCGTTGGGCGAAACGGCTCCGCTCTTGATGATTGGCATGGTCGCCTTCATCGTCGATATCCCCGGCGGCTTTACTGATTCTGCGACTGTGCTGCCGGTGCAGATTTACCTGTGGGCCGACAGCCCGGAACGCGCATTCCTGGCCAAGACCAGTGCTGCGATCATGGTGCTGCTGGCCTTTCTGATCCTGATGAACGCGTTGGCGGTGCTGTTGCGCAAACGCTTTGAACGCCGTTGGTAGGCCATAGAAGGAAGTTGCAAGATGCTTGATACCCTAAAAGCCACCACGCTGCCCTCAACTGAGGTAACCGGTTTACCAACCCCGATGCTATCCGCCCACGATGTCTGTGTGTCCTACAGCGGCAAGCAAGCGCTGTTCGACGTCTCGCTCGATATTCCCCAGAACGAGGTGACGGCCCTGATTGGGCCGTCGGGCTGTGGCAAGTCCACGTTTCTGCGCTGCATCAACCGCATGAACGACGTGATCGACGGGTGTGTGACCAGCGGCACGATCCTGATGGATGGCCGCAATATCCTGGAGCCATCGGAGGACGTGGTGCAGTTGCGCCAGAAGGTCGGCATGGTGTTTCAAAAGCCAAACCCGTTTCCGAAATCCATTTTCGAGAACATCGCCTATGGTCCGCGCATTCACGGCCTAGCCAATGACAAGACCGAATTGGATGGGATTGTCGAGGTTAGCCTTGAACGTGCCGGCCTGTGGAAGGAGGTTAAAGACAGGCTGAACCAGCCGGGAACAGGCCTCTCCGGAGGTCAGCAGCAGCGGCTATGCATTGCCCGCGCCATCGCCGTCAGTCCGGACGTGGTGCTGATGGATGAGCCCTGCTCAGCGCTCGACCCCATCGCCACCGCCCGCATCGAAGAGTTGATCGACGAATTGCGGGAGAAATTCACCATCGTCATCGTGACCCACTCGATGCAGCAAGCGGCGCGGGTTTCGACCCAGACCGCGTTCTTCCATATGGGCTATGTTGTGGAGGTGGGCGCGACCGAGAAGATATTCACCAACCCGGAAGACCCGCGCACCAACGGCTATATCACCGGGCGGTTTGGATGATCGGGGTGGCCACGCACTGCAAATCATCACAATCATCCGACCAAAGTCAGGCAAGGAGACGCGGAAATGGCCGCTGACTCACATATTGTTAAATCCTACACGGCCGAACTCGACCAGCTCACCACCATGATCGCCGAGATGGGAGGATTGGCCGAGGCTGCGGTTGCCGACGCCACTCTGGCACTGCGGCGTCGAGACAGCGACCTGGCGCAGCGAGTGATCGAAGGCGACCGCAAGATCGATGCCCTGGAGGCGCAGGTGGCCTCAAATGTGGTGCGCATGCTGGCATTGCGGCAGCCGATGGCGACCGACCTGCGGACCATTGTGGCGGCACTCAAGATTGCCGGCGATCTGGAGCGTGCAGGGGATTATGCCAAAAACATCGCCAAGCGTAGTCTGATCCTCAACCAATCACCCGTGACCGGCCCAATCTCCGCCATCGCCAACCTCAGCCAGATGGTCGCCGCAATGCTGCATGAGGTCTTAGATGCCTATGTCGCCGGTGATGCAGATGTTGCCGAACGGGTGCGCGACCGCGACGAGGATATCGACGCCGCCCATACCAGCCTGTTCCGGGAATTACTGACCTACATGATGGAAGACCCGCGGACGATCACCGCCTGCACACACATGGTCTTCATCGCCAAGAACCTGGAGCGGGTGGGCGATCACGCCACCAATATTGCCGAGAACCTGGTCTATCAGGTGCGCGGCGAGCACCTGATAGACAGGCATGTCGTGCCGGGCGAACGCAATGAGCTCTAGGATGTCTGCGCTTTGTTTGGGCGAGATTGGTCATGACTGACAGCCGGAGAACCCTGAAACCCTATGTCCTGGTGGTCGAGGATGATGCCGCGATTGCCGAACTGCTGCGCTACAATTTGGAAGCTGGCGGCTATGAAGTCGCCGTCTGCATGGATGGCGACACGGCTCTGGTTGCAGTATCTGAGCGCATGCCGGACTTGATCCTGTTGGACTGGATGCTGCCCGTTACGTCTGGCCTGGAGGTCTGCCGGCAGTTGCGACGACGGCGGGATACGCAGGCCGTGCCCGTCATCCTGCTGACGGCCCGTGGCGAGGAAGCCGACCGGGTTCGCGGCCTAGACAGCGGTGCCGATGATTATGTCGTCAA
>CALKDI010000364.1 GCA_938084065.1 uncultured Alphaproteobacteria bacterium | reverse complement strand
CCCGCAATCACAAGCGAAAGGAAAGCGCCGATTGCGCCAGCCTCAGTCGGTGTGAACAGGCCGCCAAACAAGCCGCCGAACACGCCTGTCATCAGCAGGATTACCGGCCAAGTGTCAGCCAGCGCCCGCATCTTCTCGGACAGCGGCACCTTCTCGGTCAGCTTTGGTGCCAACTCCGGGTTTAACGATGTGCGGATCATGATGACCGCGACATAGCCGAATGCCGTTAGCAGGCCTGCACCAACGCCGCCCAGGAAAAGTTGGCTGATCGGTACCTCGGCGATAATGCCGTAGAGTATCATCAGAATGCTGGGGGGGATCAGTGCGCCAATGGTGCCGGCGGCGGCCACTGTGCCAGTAGCCAGCGACACGTCATAGCGGTAGCGCATCATCTCCGGAACTGCGATTCGGCCCATGGCCGCCGCGCAGGCAACTGATGATCCGGTCACCGCAGCGAAGCCTGCAGCACCGAACACAGCCGCAATCGCCAAGCCTCCAGGCAATCCCGAAAGCCAGACCCTGGCCGCATCGAACAGGCCCTTGGTCAACCCCGCATGGAAGCAGAAGAAGCCCATCAAGAGGAACATAGGAACAGAGCTCAACTGCCACGTCGCTGCAAACGAATATGGCACGACGCCCAGAATGCCCCAGGCGGCTCTCTCGCCAACAATCGCCCAGATGCCGAAGAATGAAACGCCGATCAGACTCACGCCGATGGGCACCCGAAGTGCGATCATCGTGACGAGGATGCCGATCCCGACAAAGCCAATTTCTACGTCAGACATTGTTTTACACCCTGCCCCTTACGCCGTACCGGCATCGGGCGAAGCCGAAACCTCAGCCGCTTTTTGCAGCGTTGGGATTTCCCCAAGACCGCTCTTCGCGCCGGTTATGTAAATCAAGAACCGATAGAGCAGCACCAACGTCATCAATCCACAGCCAAGCGGCAACAGATAGTACGAGGGCCAGGTCAGCATTTTTGTGCTCTGTTCCATGATGAACGTGCCGTTCCCTTGTGCCCGAACAGCCTCATGCCACATGCGATAAGTCAGGAGGCCATAAACCAGTGCGGAGATCAGGTAGCCCCAGGAATACATGTTCTTCTGCAGCCGCATCGGAAACATCTCGGTCAACACCTCGACCGTAATGTGGCTATTGCGTGTTTCGGCGTAGGCAATCGGTAAGAAGGCGATCACCACCATGTAATAGCTGGAAACCAGCGCGATCGTGGCTGGAACGGGCTCATTCAGGATGAATTTGCCGGCAACATCGATGGTGATGTGCATCATCATCAACCCCACCGCTACCAACCCAATAATCAGGGTAAAATCTGTGGTGCGGGCCAAAAGGCGGCCTATCGCATGCATGCGCAGATCCTCTTGTCAGACATTCTCTACGCCCATCATTCACCAGACACATTTCAGGCAAAGAGTGGCAGAGTTTTCGGACGAATGGAGAGAGGCGACGGATCCAAAATCCGTCAGGTCTCTGCCCGCAAACCGCCCTCGCTTTGCCTGGTACCAGGCATCACAAGGGCGGTGTCGCAGTCAGAGAAACCCGATCAGTTCATGCCGAACGTGGCAGGGTCGATCTTTGAGTAGATTTCGTCCCAGTACAGTTTGGCCAGCGCGTCACGGTCGTCCGCGATGTCGGCGGTTAGCGTCTTCCACTTTTCGACCAGTTCGGTGATTTTGACGATCTTGGCATCGACGTTGGTGAGACCGTAATCTTTGGTGAACTGCTCGGAGATCACCTTCAGATCGCCCTTCACGAACGCATCAGACGCGGCCATGATCTCGGGTGTCGGCTCAAACACCTCAACACCTTTGCCGGGGGAGTCTTCCAGGTTTTTCTTGGCGTCTGAGTAGTACTTCCAGGTCAAGTCGGCGTTGATGCCGGCTGCAGCCTTCAAGAACACCGCGCGCTCTTCTGTGGTCAGGTCTTTCCATGTGTCGACATTGACGTTGTTGGTTGCAACGCCGGAGAACACACCGCCTGGAATGCGACGGGTTACGAACTTCACCAGGTCGAACAGTGAGAGATTGGTCAACTCAGTCGCCGACAGCATTGCACAGTCGATGACGCCTTGGCCCAACGCCTCGTAGATGTCATTGCCTGGGATGGAGACTTTGACGCCGCCAAAATGCTCAGCCCAACGGCCAAAGTTTGCAGCGCCGGAGCGGTACTTCTTACCTTTCAGCTCCTCCAGCGTCCGCACTGGCGTGCTGCAGAGCATGATATAGGTCGGGCTGGAGCCGGTGCCGAGATAGACTTGGTTCTCTTTTTTGTATTCCGCCAGGCATTCCGGGCAATGGAAATAGGTGTACTCGGATGTGGCGCCAGCCATGGCGGCACCTGGGCTTTCCACCTGACGGCCCGTTGTCGACAGCATCGACAGGTTAGAGGCCAGGTTGTTCTCTGCATACTCAGCCGGATAATAGGGCGGCAGCACAAAACCCATGTCGGCGATGCCGTCACGGACACCTGGTGGGGTTTCCTTCAGGTTCAGCAGCGACATGGAGAAGACCTTGACCTTCAGATCGCTGTTTGCCTCTACATAATCGGCGAATTTCTCGAACGCATAGTACTGTGCGCTGCTAGTGGCGAGGCCGACAGCAGCTTTCAGCGTTTTGGCTGACGCGTTTGAGGTGGCTACGCCGGCAATCGATAGGCCGATAACGGCGGCGGCCAGCGTCCTGCCCAATACTGATGGACGTTTCATAGTTTCCTCCAATGGTGCGACAGGCGTTGGCGCGCGTCGTCGCTTATTTGTTCTGCCATCCCGTTTGGGGCGACCGCCTAGGAGGTTAGCGAGCGAATTGAAGCGCGACAATCGCCAATTTCAGGGAAATACCGGAATTGGAGGACTTCAACCTCAAACGGTCATCCGCACCGGCATGGCTGAAAGGCCCCGGATAAAGTTGGAATACACCCGTGCTGGCTCACCAATGACGTCAAAGCGCAGGCCACGGGCCAGAATTTCTTCGAATAGGACGCGGAGTTGCAGCTCGGCCAGTTGATCGCCAACGCAACGGTGGACACCTGCACCGAAGGCCAGGTGGCGACGCGCGTTTGGACGGTCAACGATGAAGGCGTCGGCGTGCTCAAACACGCTCTCATCCCGATTGCCGGAGATGTACCACAGCACCAGCTTCTCACCCATGCGGATGGTCTGGCCGCCGAGTTCGGCATCAGCGGTCGCGGTGCGGCGCATGTGGATCACCGGCGTTTGCCAACGGATAACTTCGGATACCATGGAGGGGATCAGCGACCGATCTTGGCGGACCTTCTCCAGTTCCGTCGGATTCTGGTGCAATGCCAGCATGCCGCCGCTCATGGAATTGCGGGTGGTATCATTGCCGCCGACAATCAGCAGGAACAGGGTGCCGATGAACTCCGCTCGGCTCATTTCCTGTGTTGAGGGGTTGTTGGCCAGCATGGTGATGAGGTCAAAGCCGCCCTGCCCGCCAGATCGCGCCTGCCAGAGCGGCGCGAACGCGTCCGCCATTTGCTCCAGAACGGCGTAGCGCTCGCCCTCGGTCTTCACCAAGGGATTAGGGGCGTTGAGGTTGGCGGTGGCGACGTCGGACCAATACATCAGCTCCATCCGCCGCTCCTGCGGCCAGTCGAGCATGGTGGCTAGCATCATGGCTGTCAGGTCTATGGAGACGCGTTGCACCCAGTCAAACGGCTCGTCCTTGGGCAGGGCGTCGATCACCGCGCCGGTGCGCTCCCGGATCAGGTCCTCGTACTGGCGCAGCGACGAGCGGTTGCCGATTGGCGCGACCGCACGACGGCGCGGCGTGTGCTCCGGCGGATCCATGGAGACGAAGGCCGGGCGGTCCAGGCCCTTGGCGATGTCGTTAATCTGGATGCCACCCAGGTCGGCGCGATTGGAGAACTCCCGCGGGCGGAGTTCAGCCTGCATGATCAGGTCGTAGGTGCTAACGCTCCAGTATGGGCCGTAGAGGCTGTCGGCGCAGTAGTGGACCGGCGCTTGGGCGCGAAGGCGCTCGAACATGGGGCGCCATCGGTCTTCATGGTAGAGGGCCGGGTCGGCGGGGCTTAGGGTTGTCAGAGGATCAGTCATACCAGCCACGACTTTGCGGTCATTCCGTCTACCTTTCTCCACCCTCCTCCCCGAACTTGTTTCGGGGTCCATGCCAGAGAGCCAACAACAGACTCCCAGCTCCGAAGGATAGACTCAGGCATGGGTCCCGAAACAAGTTCGGGACAGAGGAGTGTGGTATTTCTTAGTGAAGCGCCAAGACTATCTCGCGCTGCTAAGCCAGCTTGTTCGCACTCTCCAACAAGTCCTCAACCAACCGCTCCAGGTGGTTCAGCGTCGAGCACTCTTTCATCACGTGGGTGTAGGGCTTGTAGCGCCTGGTCTCACTATCACCCGTGCCCCATAGCGGCGGCGGCTCTGGGTTCAGGAAGATCACTCGCTTCGAGCGCTCGTAGATCTCTTTCATGATATCGGCGCGCGGGTCGGAATAGTTGGAGCGCGCGTCGCCCAGGAACAACACGGTCGTCCGCTTGTCGATCTGATCCATCCAACCCTCGCGGAAATCGCTCAGCGACTGGCCGTAATCGGTGGACATGTAACCGACCGCATTCATGACTTTATCGACGGCCTCATCCACCAGATGGCGTTCGAAAAAGTCACTGGTCTCAATCAATTTGCCGGAGAAGGCGAACGTTCGCACGCCGCTGAGAACGTCATGCAAGGCATAGAGGAATTGCAGCAGAAAGCGTGCCACCGCTGCAACCGAGCCGGAAACGTCGCAAATCGCCATAACCTTTGGCTTATCGATCTTGCGCATCTTCCATTCGAGGCTGAACAGAATGCCATCATTCGCATAGTTCTTGCGCATGGTCTGGCGCACATCCAGGTGGCCGCGGTCCTTAATCTTGCGCTTGCGGGCATAGAGCGCGACCAGCCGTTTGGCGATCTTGTCCACGATCTTGCGCATCTCCGCCTGATCGCGCTTGTCCAAATTGCCGAGGCGAGAGCGGCGCAGGCGGTCTTCTTTCAACTCCTTGGAGGTAGCGGACCCATGCAATTGCAGCTGCTGCTCAACGAAATCCCGCACCTGCTCAAACAGATAGGAGCGGCCTTCCTGGAGTTGTTGGCGTAGGCCTTGACCGCCGCCGCCGCCTTCACCCTCACCGCCAGAACCGGGCATGCCGCCCATGCCATCCCGGCCGAGTTCGGAAATCTGCGAATCTAATTCTTGCAGGCCCATCTCGTTCATGATGCGCTGCACGTAGAGGCCGCGCTGGGTGAAAAAGCGGATGTTCTCAACACCGATGGCCGCCGCTGCCTGTTCCATGCTGAGCGCGAGGTTGGCCTGATCATCCTCCATTAGCATCTGCGCCAGCGCACTATCGGCATCGTCGCTGCCGGCGGAGCGATCTCGTTGCGGCTTGTCATTCTCGTCATCTTCCTGGTTGCGGAAGCTGTCGGCGCGGAAAAAGTCGTCGAACGTGTCGGAGAACGCATACTTCTCCTCCTCCGACTTCGCTAATGCGAAAGAGAGTGAGGTTTTTAGCAGGTTGCGATCCTGCCACCCGACCAGCTTGGCAACCTCCAGCGCATCCAGCGTATCGGCCACAGAGACCGGCACATCGGCGCCACGCAGGGCTTTCAGAAAGTTGGTAAAGGTGCGTTCCATGAGAAGAGACGTCCAGAAGAGCGGGTATTTCGCCGAACGCTAGCACACACTATGCTTTGCGCAAACCAAGCGCATCGCCCCGCCTGAAAGGACTTCCCGAATGCCCCAAGCCATCCTGCTGCGCGAACATGGCGGCCCTGAAGTATTGCGGGTCGAGGATATAGCTGTAGCAGCCCCCGGCCCCGGCGAGGTTCGCATCAGGCAGACCGCTGTCGGCGTAAACTTTCATGATTGCTATGTCCGTTCTGGCCTCTACCAAACTCTGAAACTGCCAGGGATTCCTGGCCTTGAGGCCGCTGGCATGGTGATCGCCGTCGGCGATAGTGTGGCCGGCTTTGCCCCTGGCGACAGGGTTGCCTATTTCTTCGCTGCCTATGGCAGTTACGCCAGCGAGCGGGTGATCGGCGCTGATCGGCTGGTCAAAATCCCGAATGGCGTCAACGATGCGACAGCTGCCTCCCTCATGATCAAAGGCCTGACCGCGCTAATGTTGGTCAAACACGTCCATGCGCTCGGCCCGGACGATACCATCCTGGTGCATGCCGCGGCGGGCGGTGTCGGCCTGCTGCTCAGCCAGTGGGCCAAGCACCTGGGCGCGCGGGTCATCGGCACGGCGGGCAGCCCGGAGAAAGCGGCCCTCGCGAAACAAGCCGGCTGCGAGGAGGTTATTCTGTACCGCTCGGAGGACTTCGTCGCCCGCGTCAAAGACCTAACGGGCGGCAAAGGCGTATCCGTCGCCTATGATTCGGTTGGCAAGGACACGTTCTACGGCTCAATGGAATGCCTCGCTGACCTGGGTCACTTGGTGAACTTCGGCCAATCCTCCGGTCCGATTGACCCTATGGCCGTGTCATTGCTCAGCAAGGGCTCCTACACGCTTACGCGCCCGATGCTGTTCCACTATTGCGCCACCCGCCCAGCGTTAGAAGCCATGGCCGCAGAGCTTTTTGCCGCCATCGCCGATGGCACGCTGAGCGTTGCAGAGCCCGCGACCCTCCCCCTCACCGAGGCCGGCGAAGCCCACCGCCGCCTGGAAGCACGCGAAACCACCGGCGCACTGGTCCTAACCGTATAGGCCAAGACCTCTCGAAATAGTTCTATGCAGCCGCTTTATGGGCCATCACGCGCAAACGCCAGCAGGGGATGATGGCGGCGACAGCAATCACGGCCATCGCAAACATGGCTGTTGGTACGCCGTACGCATCCCCGATCAGGCCAAAACTCAGCGGCCCGGCTACCGAAGACAAGCCTGACCCGCCGTAAATCAACGCAAAGCCACGGGCCACTCGGTCTGGGTGCACGAAGTCATTCACCATGCTGTAGGTTATCGACGTTGAGCCCTGCAACACCACGCCCAAAAATGGTAGCAGCAGGTAGGCAACAAGGCTCGGCGCAAAGACCGCGGCGACCAGCAACACGCCCGTCAGCACCTGCACCACGGCAAAAGCCGTCCGTGGGCCGAACTTGTCTGCCATGAACCCGCATATGGCCTTGCCAAAGATGCCGCCTATCAGAATCGCCGTCGCTGCGAAAGTGGCGATGTACAGCGGCTCACCTTTGTCCAACATCAGGAAGGCCGCAAACGTCAGCGCGCCCGCTTGAACCATGCTGTCCAGGAAAACAACCGCAAGCAAAGCCATAAACCCGTTGCGGTCGAGAACTCCCCATTTTGTGGCCTGCTCGCCCGACGAGTTCGCCCCGTCAACACCCGTATTGTGATGCACGGCTGTGGCCAGTGCCGTGTTACGCAACACCACGAACACCGTCAAAGCCGCCAACACGCCGGCCAGGCCATAGGCAAACGTCGCCGTATGCCATGCAAGGCCGGCACCGACTGCCAGGCTAAAGCTGGTGGTAAAGATCAGCTTCCCTGCATCGCCTGCCGAATTGTAGAGCCCCAACGCGCCACGCCTGCCGCTACTGGCATAGGCTCTGCTGATCAGCGCAGAAGATGGCGCGTGCTGGAACGCCGTTCCCACGCCGACCACAACCAGACAAGCCAGGACCGCAATGCCGCTATCGGCCAACGAGAACAACAGATAGCCAGAGCCAGATAGCGCTAACCCGAAAACAAGCAATGCCCTATCGCCATACCGCTCCGACGCGACGCCTGACGCAATCTCCAGCAGGCCCTGTGTCAGGCTCTTCAGCCCCTTGAACAAGCCAACCTCAGTCAGGTTCAACCCTAACGCTTGCGCCAACACAGGCAGCAATACATAGACCGCCGCCGTCAGCCCATCCTGAACCGCGTGCGCCAAGCAGCTCATCCAAAGGATGAGCTTGCGTTGTGGCTCAATCATGGATTTCAGCGTCAGCCATGAACCGCATTTAACTTCTACCCTCGGTCATCGCAAAAACCATAAGCAAGGAGGCAGCTTAGTTTAACTTTCGCGTGGGTCGAAACCTTTCCAAGCTTGCTCCACCATCGAAAGACCCCAAACTCCTAGGCCTGTTTTGCCTCGATCAATTGCCGACGGATTTCGCGGGTTTGGCGAATAAGCTTTTCGATCTCTTCGCCTTCGCCCCAACGGATGGCCCGTTGTAGGCGGGCGAGGTCTTCTTGCATGCGACTGGCGACGTCTAACAGCGCGTCGCGGTTGTTCAGGAAGATGTCGCGCCACATCACCGGATCGCTAGCAGCAATGCGGGTGAAGTCGCGGAAGCCGGAGGCCGAGAACTTAATCACCTCCTGCTGCAATACACCCTCCAGATCGCTGGCCGTGCCGCAAATAGTGAAGGCTATGAGGTGCGGCAAGTGGCTGGTGATGGCCAGAACCTGATCGTGATGGCCAGGCTCCATAATCTCTATCATGGAGCCGCCTGAGCGCCAAAGAGCGGCGACTTTCTCCACCGCGGCTTCATTGGTGCCCGGTGGTGGTGTCAGGATGCACCAACGGCCCTGGAACAGAGCGGCAAAGCCGGCCTCTGGCCCGGAATACTCTGTGCCCGCGATCGGATGCCCCGGTACGAAATGAACACCGTCGGGGATGTAGGGGCCCAAATCGCGCAACACTGAACGCTTGGAGGAGCCCGTGTCGGTGACGATCATTCCAGGCTTCAATGCCGGCTTCAATGCAGCGCCGATCTGGGCGAAGGCCCCTATGGGGGTCGCGACAACGATTATGTCGGCACCTGCAGCTGCTTCGGCGGGATCTTCGTGCACGCTATCAGCGAGGCCGAGTGCCAGGGCTTTTCCCCGATGCTCTGGATCGCGGTCACAAATGGCCAGGTGGTTGGCCAGCTTATCCCGACGCACCACATGGGCCAGTGAGCTGCCAATCAGGCCAATGCCGATAATACAAATGCGATCAAACAAGGGCGCCTCGGTCATGCCTGCCCCATAAATTCGGTCAGGGCCTCAACGACGGCTTCGTTGTCGTCCTCCAAACCGATGGTGATGCGCACGCAATCTGGCAGGCCGTAACCACCCATTTGGCGCGGAATAATGCCGTTGGCGTTCAGGTGAGCAATTGCGGCCTGGACATCACGGCCAGGCTGGGTGGGGAAGCGCACCAAGATGAAATTGCCCTGACTCGGCGGCACTTCGAGACCTAGAGCGCGGATTTTCTCTGACATCCAGGGCAGCCATTTGGCGTTGTGAGTGCGCGAGCGGTCCTGGTGAGCGCGATCGTTGATGGCCGCAACTCCGGCAGCTTGTGCCGCACTATTGACGTTGAACGGACCACGCACACGGTTTAGCACCGCCGCAATCGCCGGCGGCGCATAGCACCAACCGAGCCGCACCGCAGCCAGACCATGAATCTTAGAGTATGTGCGGCACATCACGACGTTCTGGTTCTGGCGGACCAAATCCACTGGGTCACCATAATCCTCCGCTGTCACATACTCGACATAGGCGGCGTCAAGCACCAGCAGGATATCGTCGCGCAGCCGAGCACGGAAATCGCGCATAGCACTCATGGGCAGGTAGGTGCCGGTGGGGTTGTTGGGGTTGGCGATGAAGACGATTTTGGTGCGCGGCGTCACGGCTGCAAGCAACGCCTCAACATCTGCAGTCAGATTGGTTTCCGGCGCAGCAACGGGACGAGCACCGACGCTTTGGGCAATGATCGGGTACATCGTGAAGCCGTGGGCGGAGTAGATAATCTCGTCGCCGACGCCAGCGTAGGCCGCACCCAGCAGGTTCAGCAATTCGTCGGAGCCGGCTCCGCAAACGATCTGGTCCGCCTCCAGGCCTTCTGCAGCGGCAATAGCCTCTCGCAGCGCACGCGAGCTGCCATCCGGATAGCGCTCCAACGAACCGGCTGCCTCGATATAGGCTTTGCGCGCCGCATCGCCCGCGCCGAGCGCATTTTCGTTGGCAGACAGCACACGGACTTTGTTATGCCCGGCTAAGTCGTGCCCACCCGGCACATAGGGGGCAATACCCATGATTCCGGGCTGGGGCGTTAGTGGGCCGGTGGAATCAGTCGCCATCGTCTTGGGTCCTAGAGCTATTAGGCTAGTGCTATTGCGCGAGCGGAACGGCATAGCCGCCCAGCACGCGTGTATCTGCAACATTGGGCAGAGCGGCCATGGCCTTGAGTGCCGGTGCATCCGGTTCGATCAAGCCATTGATCTCAATCCAGGCAAATGCGCCACTCGTCAATGGCGGCTCTGCCGCAGCTAGACCGGCGGCCTCCACCAATCCAGCAATTTCGGGGGCACTGGCAGGTGTTTGAAGGGCCAGCCCCACTACGCCGCGGTCATGACTACTGGCATCCGGCGGAAAGGGTGAGAGGACCAAGGCTTGTCCCGCAGTGTCGGCCTGAAAAAACGGAAGGCGCGCTACGATCTGCGGCGCGCCTTCTGACGTCGGTAGTGCCATCAGCTCGCGCCACCACTGACCTTGGGCGTCGGCAGACGCAACCGGCAAGACAGCAGCGGCAATAGCTTGATCGGACAGCAGAGCAAATGTAGCAGCCGGGGTGGCGACTGCCTCGTACACGGAGCCCAGCCCAAAGTGATCCCGCGCCAAATCCCAGATATCCCCTGCACCGCCTAGCACTGCGATTCGCTGCACCGCCTGGATGCGTGTCGCGCCAGAGATTATTTCGCGCCAAATGCGCAACAAGCTAGCCGTGGGGAAATCACCCGTATGACTGGCGACGAGCTTGCGCAACACCTCCGCCTCCCGACCAGGTCGGAATGGCGGCGTGACGTCGCCGGCAGCTGTCGCTGCTTTTTTGGCGCGGAGGACGCCCAAAACGACCTTGGCACGGTCCTGTAGCAGGCGTTGCATCTCGCTATCGATGCGATCAATTTCGGCCCGGCGATTAGCGAGGTCCGACGAAGGCTGGGACATTTGGCAACTCTGGACTATATAAGGGCTCCAACGTTCGCTGGTCGACGCACCAGTTCACGTTAGACATTGTAGGTAGACATAAAGCGGCCACGGGCCGAAATCAAAGGCAACCTTGGAACATCAGTCCCCACCCCCCATCGCTCCATCAGAAACCGGCGCCTCGGCACAGCCCCGAAAGGGGGCTCGTGTCCTGCCCGGTCACGTCCTGACACTGGACGCTAGCGCACCATTGCCGCTGGATTGCGGGATCATGCTGGCGCCGGTTACGCTCGCCTATCAGACCTATGGCACGCTGAACGCCGATAAGTCGAATGCGATTCTGATCTGCCACGCGCTAACAGGCGATCAATTCCCGGCCGAAACGCATCCGATTACGGGCAAGCCCGGCTGGTGGGAGTCGATCATCGGCCCTGACAAGCCGTTGGATCCCGATAGGTTCTTTCTGATCTGCGTCAATGTGCTAGGCGGCTGTATGGGCTCGACGGGCCCAGCAGACATCAATCCTGCGACAGGTAAGCCTTACGGCCTCAGCTTTCCGGTAATCACTATCGGTGACATGGTGCGCGGCTGCATGCGGGTGGTTGATTCGCTGGGGATCGATACGCTGTTCAGCGTTATCGGAGGCTCTATGGGTGGAATGCAGGTGCTGGAAGCCGTTGCGGCCTACCCGGACCGTGTCTTCAGCGCTATCCCGATTGCGACGGCGGCCTATCACACCGCGCAGAACATCGCGTTCCATGAGGTCGGTCGTCAGGCGATTATGGCAGACCCGGAATGGCGAGACGGCGATTATCTGCTGCATGATACGCTGCAGCGGCGCGGCCTTTCCGTAGCCCGGATGACGGCGCATATCACGTATCTTTCCGAGCCGGCGTTGCAACGCAAGTTCGGTCGGTCGCTGCAAGATCGGGATGAGGTCAAGTTCGGATTTGATGCCGATTTCCAAGTGGAAAGCTATTTGCGCCACCAAGGGCGAACCTTTGTCGATCGGTTCGACGCTAATGCCTATCTCTACATCACTCGGGCCATGGATTATTTTGATCTGGCCACAAGCTATGGCGAGGGCTCGCTAGCCACCGCGTTCAAGGACTGTAAAACCCGGATCTGCGTTGTCTCCTTCACAAGTGACTGGCTGTTTCCCACCTCGGAAAGCCGTGCAATGGTGCATGCGTTAAACGCCGCTGCCGCGCCGGTTAGCTTTGTCGAGATAGAGACGGACAAGGGCCATGACGCGTTTCTGCTGGACGAGCCGGAGATGAACCGCATCCTGCAAGGCTTTATCAATGGTGCCGCCGCTGCGCGAGGGCTGCCAGCATGACCTTGGAGCACACAAAGATCCGGCCTGATTTGCAGGTCGTTGCCAACTGGATTGAACCTAGCTCTCGGGTGTTAGACATCGGCTGCGGCAATGGCGAGTTGCTAGCCTATTTGGGCCGCGAGAAGAACGTCGATTGCCGAGGCATTGAGATCCGGCGCGCGAAAGTAAACCAGTGCGTCGCTGCCGGCCTTTCCGTGATTCGGGGCGACGCGAACCAGGATTTGTCACTCTATCCGACCGACAGCTTTGACTATGTGGTGCTAACGCAGGCACTGCAGACACTTGAACAACCCAGAGCCGCTTTAGAAGAGTTGATTCGGGTAGGAAACCGCGCAGTGGTCTCCATTCCGAACTTCGGTTATTGGCGCGTGCGGCTGTCGCTGCTGTTCCGGGGCCGCATGCCGGTGACAGAATCATTAAACCAGCCATGGTATGAGACAAAAAATATCCACCTGTGTACCATCCTGGATTTTCTGGGCTTGGTACAAGAGCTTGGCCTGGAGATTGAAGACGCGGTGGTATTGAAGCCCGACGGCACCCCTGCCCGCTCGCCCGTAACATCGGCTCGCGCTAACTTCTGGGGGGAGCAAGCTGTGCTCCTGCTGCGGCGGAAGTAATTGCGACCGGCACTGAGCCAGCGCCTCGTTGTCATATAGTCGTTTGTACACAAGCAATTAGGCCGCCTTTTCAGGCGGCCTAAATGTAGCTTGACGTTTAGAGTGGTTGCACCGGCTCACTGGGAGAGTGGGCCGGGCAAACCCCAGCCTTAGCCTTGACGGGCTTTGAACTTGGGTACAGTCTTGTTGATCACGTAAATCCGGCCACGGCGTTTTACCATTCGGCAATCTTTGTGGCGGTTCTTTAGCGTTTTCAGAGAGTTGACAACTTTCATAGGCCAGGCTTTCGTCGGCAATCGTCTAAGGCAAAAGTATGCGAAGGGCGGTGTATACGCTGCTGAGGTGACCAAAGTCAAGGCATGCAGCGCCTAAATCCCCTCAACCTCGCAGAAAGTCTCGTTGTAGCAAGCCCCATCCTCTATATCCGTGCGCACATCCACCGGCAGCAGAGCGTTAACGGTTTGGCCAGTCGGGCTAGTGCGCAGCCACGTGCCTTTGGGCGAATAGAGCACGCCGGGCTGAACCGCATCGCTGACCTGCGCGCGGAGGTGGACTTCGCCGCGGGCGTTGTGGAGGCGGACGGTCTGGCCGTTAGCAATGCTGCGGGCGGTGGCGTCGGCTGGGTTGATCTCCAGCATCTCCAGGCCATCGGAGGCAGCGCTGGCGCCGAACGTTGCGTTGGTGCGTTTGTCGGAACTGGGCGAGATTAAAACCAGCGGCAGGTCCTGCGGCGGCGAGGCGTAGCGGGGCAGGCCGAAGCCGAAGCGGTCCTCTAAGTCCTGGCAAAACAGTTCAATCTTGCCGGATTTCGTTCCTGGTATGACGGTATTGCAGAGGATTAACTCCTTGCCTTCGCCCGTGCGCATGGCGATAGCTTGGTCGAGTGGCACCTGGCTAGGCTTGTGACCCTCCAGGCGCGGATCGGCGTCGGCGAAGGCGTCGTCCATGAGTTGGGCGTCACTCGCCTGAAAGATCGGGTCGGTGAAGCCAAAGCGGGCTGCCAGACGGCGAAAGATCTCTGTGTTCGGCTGGGATTCGCCAACGCACGGGATGACTGGCTCTGCCCGCTGCAGGTATTGGGTGCCATAGGCGCCGTAGATGTCGGCATACTCAAAATGGCTGGCGGCGGGTAGGATGACATCGCAATAGGCCATGCTGTCGGTCATCACTACGTCAGCGCCACAGACAAACACGTCCTCTCGAGAGAGCGCCTTTCGCATCAGGTTTTGATCCGGGTGCGTGGCGACCGGGTTGTGGTTGTAGATCATGACGGCACGGATCGGCGGGTTGCAGTTGGCATCCAGCAGCAACGGGCCGGCATCGACGATGTTGATCGTGCGCGTGCCCTCTGGCGCCAGGTCCGGGCGTTGCAAGCGGGCTGTAGTCTTCGGGAAGCTGTTGCCTGGCTTAGCGAAGACGCCGGAGCCTTGCCGTCCGTGTTGGCCGACAAGGGCTTGCAGAGCCATGGCGGCGCGAATGCCGGAACCGCCCGATGCACCGCGCTCGATGCCATTGCCGACGGAAACGCCAATGGTCTTTCGTGTGCAATAGAGGTCTGCGAACTCGTCGAATTGCTCTGGCGTGATGCGGCAGGTGGCAAAGACCTGGTCTCGCGTGACCTTTCGGGCTTCGGCCATATAGGCATCGTAACCGTCGACCCATTCGGCAATAAAGGCAAGGTTGTGGGCGCCGCGCCGCTCCAACTCGGCTGCCATTCCGAGGGCCAGTACCACATCGGTGCCGGGGTGGATGGCGATGTGCAGGTCGGCCTGCTCAGCCACTTTTGTGCGCTTGGGGTCGATAACGATGAGCTTAGCGCCGTTCGCTGTCTTTGCCGCGTTGATCGAGCGCATCAGATGCAGGTTGGAGACGGTGACGTTGTTGCCCCAGACCACGATCAAGTCAGAGTGGACAAGTTGCTCGGGTGGCATGCCGGCGGCGGAGCCATAGAGGCTGGCGTAGGCACTTCCCCGTACCAGGCCGCATAATGGGCCTCTGGAAAGGAAAGAAGCGCCGAGTTGGTGGAAGAAGCGGCGGTCCATCGAACCGCCCGCTAGTTCTCCGTGCGGGCCGGCATAGTTGAACGGCAGCACCGACTGAGGCCCGTGCTCGGCGATGGCTTTGGAGAACCCGGCCTGGATCAGGTCCAGTGCTTTATCCCAGGTAATGCGTTCATACTGGCCGGACCCTCTGGGGCCAGTCCGCTTTAACGGATGGGTCAGGCGGGCGTCGCCGTGGACGAAATCCGGGTAGTAGCGGGCCACTTTGTTGCAGATGACGCCAGCCGTATAAGGATTGGCATCGGACCCACGAACTTTGATAAGTTTGCCGTTTTCGACCTCTGCCGAGAGAGAGCATGTGTCTGGGCAGTCAAGCGGGCAGACGCTAGGGAGAGTCTGAGTGTCGGTCATGGCGAGGCTCCTTAATCCGCCGCCGCATTGTACGCCATCGCCGGCTGTCAGACCACACCTGGTCTAAGTTCAGCACGGCTATGGTCCCCGGACCATGCGCAGAGACGATCCGGGGTTCAATTGCTTTTAAGCTGGCGCGAATATGTCCTCGTGTTTTTCGTCGAAGCTGCCGCTGGCACCAGCGGGGGTGATGGCCTTGGTGAATAATTCGTCGGTTTGGAGAGTCGGTACGCATTTCTGCGCGAACAGGCGCAGGTTCTGCTCTGCCCGCTCGTGCGGCATGCCGCCGAACGAGTATTCGCCGACCAGGTGCTCGGTTCCGGTCAGGCGGCGGAGTTCGGCGATCTGTTCCAGGCAGTCTTTGGGCGTGCCGACGACCTGGATTGAGACGTAAAACTCATTCGCCTTTTGGCGGAAGCCCGGATCTTTCATCTTGGTATAGGTCTTGGCCATCTTGCCGTAGCTCTCATACCCCTTCACGTTTGCCAGGCCGCCATCCGAGAATTTGTAGTGGGCCTCAATCGAATCCCACTTGTTGCCCAGATATTGCTGACCCAGTTCGACGGCCTCGTCACGGCTTTCGGCACAGGCGATGTTGGTGGAGATAATTGGCGGGCGTGGCTTGTGGCCGGCGGCGGCGGTGATCTCGTTGAATTTGATCACGTCCTCGGCGCATTTCGCCCACTCGTTCTGCATGATGACCAGCATGCCCAGGCCCATTTGCGCGATCACCTCAGCTGATTCCGGACTAACGGAGGAGGCGTAGAACCGCTCCTCCGGGCGGGAGATCGGGCGGGGGCGGATCGACATTTTGGGGATCTGGAAGAACTCGCCGTCATGCTCGAACTCCTCCTCGCGCAAGGCTTTGATGACGACTTCTGCCGCCTCAACAAAGCGCGGGCGGGCTTCGTCCATCGGGACGCGTAAGCCCTCGTATTCCGCGCGACCGGCACCGCGGCCAAAGCCAAACAGGCAGCGACCGCCACACATGATGTCCAGCTGGGCAATCATCTCTGCGACACGCACGGGATCATGCCAAGGGAGCACGATGACGGCCGTGCCCAGCTTCACTCGCTTTGTGCGACCCGCAAAATAGGCCAGCAATTGCGTCGGCTGTGGGCTCATGGAATAGCCGGTGAAGTGGTGTTCCAGCGCGAAGATCGAGTCCAGGCCCAGCGGCTCCGCCAGATCACCCATCGCCAGGTGATCGCGCATCACCGATGCATCTGATCGGCCTTGCTGCTGCAACATGTTGAGAGAGATACCGACTTCCATGGGGGTGGCTCCTTAAATCTATAACACTTATGGACCATGATGCGCGTTAGACTGGGATGGAGCAAGACGGAAGTTAGTGCCAGAATTCAACGCCAAAATTCAACGTAGAAGGTCACAGAATCCACCGCTTCAACGGAGTGCAATTGCTCGGGCTTTACGACGCCTGGTGGTGTTTCCGGTGTCAATCGGTGCTCTGCTCCCGTCTCCAGAATGCGGTAGAGCAAAACGCCGGAAGTCACATGGATCAAGCCCCACACACTAGCTTTGGTGCTGTGATCACGCAATAGGCCCGCTGGGACGGTCTCGGCTGTGAACACAGGTGTGCTGCGGTAGGGAGTGAGATTTGGCGGGAGAGGCAATCCCCTACCCCTTTCCTGGATGCCGCCAGACGCGTTTGGCTTCAGCCTCGTCCAGGCTGAAATCCAAGGAGTAGAGCCCGACCAGAGGCCCTTCCTCCGCGCCATGGCCAAACAGACCATCTCTGCCTAGGAGTTCAGCGCGAGCTTGTTCCAACACAGCCTGATCGTAGGCTTCAACCAAGACAATCCAGTCCGCGACGGCATCCGGGGTCCCACGGAGTTTTTTCTCCTCCGTCGGCGTGTTGCTGACGTCCTGATCGCCGATGAGGAGATGCGCCGCGCAAAGACCAGCGCGGGCGGAAAGGGCGGGTAATGCGTCATCCGATAGCCAGGCCTGCAATGCATCCCCCTGCCCTGCCTTTGCTGAAAGTTGGATGGTCAGCAGGTATCCGCCAATGCCTAGGCCATGACTGGAGGCGACCGAGCACATAGTGCGGTTCGTCCCGTCAAACTGTTGGAGTGTGCGGGTGGTCCACGGCGTCGGGTCGTTCAGGCGGGCCAGATAAGGCGGTGAGTTCAGGGTCGACACCTGCTCCACATGATAGATCACACAGGTTCTGGGGCTGCTGATGAGCGAACGGTAGCGGCAACCGCGCAAGAAGCCGGGGATCGCGACCCGCTCAATCATATGCTCATGCGTATGCCAATGGTCGTGATCGGCGTCGCGGCCGGGCTTGAGGTCATACCAGCAGACGAAACAGCCTTTTCCGGGAAGAGCCATGGTGCGGACCTTGTTTGAGTGACACGTGAGGTGGAATCGTCTCACAGGCCAGGAAATGGGGCAAGGATGAAGGGAGGTGATGGGCAGGGCTAAGAGGCCGGGCTATTCTGATGACCAATCAACCCGAAACCGCCTGAGGAATTCCACCCATGTCACGATTGTTTGGCAATCTCACACAAATCGGCATCGTTGTTCGTGATGTTGAAGCAGCGATGAAACACTGGTCTGAGGTCTGCGGCGTTGGCCCGTGGTTCTATGCAGACAAGCTGCCGGTTACCCAATTCTCCTATCGGGGTGAGCGGTATGACGACATTCATTTGTCGATAGCGCTGGGGAATTCCGGCGATACGCAACTGGAGTTGATCCAACAGCGCTGCGATACACCCAGCATGTATCGCGACTTCCTGACCAAAGGCTATGAGGGCATGCAGCACTGGTCGAGCTGGCCAGAGGATTATAACGCCAAGCTCGAGCGCGCGCTGGCAAACGGATACGAGATTGGCCAGCAGGGTGACAGCGCCCGTGGGCGGTTTGTCTACCTGTGGAATGAAGGACATCCCGGCACCGTCATAGAGATGGCCCACATGACACCGGACCGCCGCCGCATCTTCGACGCCGTGCGAGAAGCCGCAGCCGATTGGGATGGCAGCGATCCGGTGCGTGAGAAATGGCCGAGCTAGGTTAGATAGCCTGGGTTTTGGCGATGACCTCCTCGCCAAACCGGGCGAGGTTGTCTTCCAAATCCGGCAAGAATGGATCGAGCGGCAGCACCAGGCGCTTGGCACCTAGTGCTGCCCGCTCTGCCACTGCGGCTAGGGGGTCTTTGCCGGAATTTGGCAGAGCATCCGGACAACCGAGGGTGATCTCTACGGCATCCGCTGGACGCCCGGCTTTCACCGTCTCCTCCCGCATCATATCCAGCACGGGGCGCAAATCGCCCTGCATGCCGGTGGCCGGGAAGAAGCCGTCGCCAAAGCGCCCTGCCCTGCGCGCCGCGAATTTGGAATGGCCGCCAATGATGAATGGCACACTGCCATTGGTGGGCTTCGGATTGCTGTTAACGCGGGTGAAGTTGATCAACTCACCATCGTAACTAACATCATCGCCGGCCCAGAGCGCCCGCATGGCAGCCATGGCCTCGTCGGTGTACTTGCCGCGAGTTTTGAAGGAGAGGCCGAGGGCATCGAACTCTTCTTCCAGCCAACCGACGCCAACGCCCAACATGATGCGGCCGCCGCTCATGTAGTCCATAGTCCCCACTTGCTTGGCCAGAACCAGAGGGTTGCGCTGTGGCAGGATCAGAACGCCAGTCATGAACTTCAAGGTGGTCGTTACCGCGCTGGCATAGCTCATCCAGGCCAGCGGGTCCGGCATGGAGATTTGCGGCGTACCCATTAGCTTGCCAGATGAATGATAGGGATAGACCGATTCATATTCCGACGGGATCACTACGTGCTCAATAGCTAAAACTGACTCAAAGCCAGCCTTCTCCGCCGCTTGTACGAGCCGTTTGGCGCCGGGGCCATCGGGAAAAGCGAGATTGCCGAAGTGAAGGGCGAATTTCATGAATTGTGCTCCGTGTTGGACGGTGCCTCGGAAGAGGCTGCATTAGCATGGCCTAAAACGCTCTGAGCCTCGATGAAGATCCGTTTGATCTCAGGGTAGGCGAGTTTGATTTCCTGCTCCAGATTGGAGATTGCAGCCTCGACCTCCACCGATGAGGCGTCGTCGGAGAAGTCCACCGACAAGGCGCAGAACACATCCTCTGGACCCATGTGCATGGTCATCACCTCGTTCACCGCGAGAATTTTGGCGTGGCTTTGGAGAATGTCGTTGATGCCTGCCCTGACAGCTGGCGCAACCGCCTCTCCAATGAGCAGGCCCTTGGTCTCGATGAACAGCACAACCGCCGCGAACGCCAGCAGCAGGCCGATGACGAGTGACGCTACGCCATCCAACTCTGGGGTGTCGAGCACGAGTACGAGTACCAGCGACAATGCGGCGATCATCAGGCCTAGCAGAGCGCCGGCGTCCTCTAGCAAGACCACCACCAGCGGCGCATCTTTCGAGCGCCGAATATACTGTAGGACTGTGTTGTCGCCCCGCTGCGCATTCATCTGCTTGATCGCAGCCCAAAACGCATAGCCCTCAAACACCATCGCCAGGCCAAGGACGATGAAGTTGATGTATGGGCTCTCAACCGGATGCGGATGCTGGATCTTGCTGATGCCCTCATAGATCGAGACGCCAGCGCCGATGGAGAACAGCAGGACGGCAACAACGAAGCTCCAGAAATAAATCTCCATCCCATAACCGAACGGATGACGGGTGTCGGCGGGCTTGGCTGAGCGTTTGATGCCGTAGAGCAACAGCAACTGATTGCCGGAATCGACAACAGAGTGAACGCCCTCAGCGAACATCGCCGAGGACCCCGTGATGGCCGCCGCGCTAAGTTTGGAAACAGCTATCAGAGCGTTGCCGCCGAAGGCGATCAGCACGACCTTGGTTGAACCGGCAGAGGCCATTGGGAAACCTTGTGTTAGTGCGATTGGCTGCGGATAGGGTGATGGCCTGGCTAGGCCGCCTGTGGAATTGTCTCCGCCATCCGCCCCTTGAAGTACGGCATGACCTTTTCCGAGAACATCCGCGCCATTCGTGCATGGGTGTAACCGGAAAGGCAGAAACTGGAGCAGCCGGCATCCACAAACTCTTGCAGGGTGGCCGCCACCTGCTCTGGATTGCCGACGACAGCGATACCGGCGCCGCTGCGCACAGTGGAAATGCCGGTCCAGAGATGCGGGTGAATTTTCATGTCATTGCCGCTTTCCTCTAGCAGCTTCCAGACCTGCCGATTGGCCTCCGATGTGCGGCGGATGCCCTCCGCAGAATCCTGCGCTGCGCGCATGTTGGCGAGCTGGAAACGAGTCGCGCCATCGATCAGGCGGTAGGCGGCGTTCCAGGCCTCCTCCTCCGTGTCTTCACAGACAATCTGCAGGCGCATTCCAAACTGAATGTGGTCGGCGCGGCCATGTTTGTCGGCGCGCTGGCGAATATCCTTGATCTTCTCGGCGATGCTGGCTGGCCGGTCGCCCCAGAACAGATGCACCGTGGAATGCTTGGCTGAAATTTCCAGCGCCTGCTCGGAGCCGCCACCTAGAAAGAACGGCGGGTGCGGTTTCTGAAAGGTGGAGGGCTGCATGATTGTATCGACCTGATAATGCTTGCCGTTATAGCCGATGGGCTCGTCGGCGGCCCAGAGGCGCTTCATGATCTCCACCTCCTCGTCCATCTTCTCGTAACGGACTTCTTTGGAGTCGTGCACACCATCGCCGCGTGTATCATCGTCATTGATGCCGGCGATCAGGTTGATGCAGAGCCGGCCGCGAGACATCTGGTCCAGCGTCGCGAACATCTTGGCCGCGAGGGTTGGATTCATATAGCCAGAGCGGAGCGCAATCAGCGGAGCCAGATTCTTGGTGCGGGCGACGTAGTAGGACGAGACGACGGTCGCCTCCCAACAGAATGCGTTGACCGGCAACAGCATGTAGGTGAAGCCGCCATTGTCGACCGCATCGACGATCTCATCGAACATCTCCGGGCTCTGGGCGATACGGGCTTTTGGGTCGCCCAGATTAGTGCTGTCGCCGCTGGTCGGCAGGAACCAGCCGAAGCCGATGGGATGCGTGGACATAGGAATTCCTCGTTTGATGCCTTGTTGGCTTAGGCGCAAGGCTAGTCTGCCCCTAGGAATGCGACAACCCGGTTGCTAAGAAGTGGGTCATTGCCCCGCCTCCCAAAAGATTGCCCCGCATGCGCAACGAACCTGTTCTCCACACATTTCAGGGCCAAAATGCGACCTTGGCCTACTATGAATGGGCTGGCGTTCCTGGCGCCCCTACGGCTTTGCTGGTGCACGCAACCGGCTTTCATGGCCGGGTGTGGGATCAGGTTGTGAAACATTTGCCCAAGGATTGGCGCGTGCTCGCGGTGGAAATGCGCGGGCATGGGCGCTCGTCCAAAGAGGGCCCGTTCGATGCGTGGGAGCACTTCGCGCAAGACCTAGTGGAGTTGGTGGATCACTTGGAAATTGAGGACTGGATCGCGGCTGGCCATTCCATGGGCGGCTGGGCGGTCTGCCACACGGCTATTGAACGGCCCAAAGCCTTTAAGCGCCTGGTTCTGATCGACCCGACGATCAACTCCCCAGAGTTTTACGGCATAGACCGATACCCCGACATGAAAGGCGCAGAAGATCACCCGGTCGCCCGCCGCCGCAACGAATGGGTCGACTGGCAGGCGCTGTTCGACCGGCTGAAAGATCGGGAGCCGTATTCGTTCTGGCAGACCCAGGTTCTAACTGACTATTGCCAGCACGGAATCCTCCCGAACCCTGCCGGGCCTGGCTATGTCCTGGCCTGCCCGCCAATCGTTGAGGCCTCGGTATTCCGCTATAGCTGGCGGGGCGCTATCCACGACCGCCTGTCCGCAATCACAGCGCCTGTGACATTGCTGAGGGCACTGCGCCGAGCTCATCCACCAAAAGGCGAAACTGACTTTATCGGCTCGCCAACGTGGGAGAAGCTGGCTGAGTTGTTCCCGAACGCGACAGACGTTTACCTGCCTGACAACACACATTTTATGCCCATGGAAGACCCAGCGCTGGTGGCTGGATATATTGCGACTCATGCTCGTACCGTTGCGACCAGCCCCGGACATTCTCGATCCCACGCATCAGGAATACCGCCTGGTTGATCCATTGCTTGATCTACCCAAACGGAGACTCCACGCTGTCTCAGCGCTGCCCCTTAACCTCCGGGCCTACTCCGAGGCCCGCGCCATGCTCTCAACCACTGCCGCGTATTCGTAAGGTCATCCGGCAGTATGTATTTTTGGTGAATTGCCCTCGTCCACGCGCGCCCATCGCCCGGCAGATTTCGGACCGCGCCGGTCACCGAGCGCGGGCTGCGATGGTGGAAAGCATGTGCGCGATGACAGGCATGAGCTATGCCAGCCTTTCGGCTGAACTGGGTGTAGCGTCAGGGCGGCAAAAAAGACCTGGCAGTTTGAGCGGCTGGCGGCGGGTTCTGACACGGCGATTGCTCAGAGCAAAGCTCAAGCGGCAGAGCTCGTGCAGCTAAGATGGGATAATATGCGGTTGAAAGAAAAAAGTAGATGATGCTCAACGGATCGGCTTCTTCGCTCAGTGGGCAGCGAAGACATTGTGAACGCGAACGGAATCGATGAATCCGCGGATTTCTTCCTTGATGAAGATCGGAATGCTAGTGGTGGTAGACTAGGTCATGAGCCACCACCACCCAACGGAACGATCCACGTTGTGGACGACGAAATTCCAGCACCTGCTACCCTGTCTCTGCTGGTTGAAGGCCTGTTGGCATTCGGGCTGGTCCGGCGACGCGCTGCGGCCTAGGCCACAATTGGGCTTTGAATGAAAGCCATCTGAACGGCGCCCCCCTTGGAGCCGCCGTTTTTATTTTACGCACATACCGTTACAAATTTTCTTAGCCTTCTTCTTCATTGGTACGCGGCCAAGCCCGCCGCGAGCTCGGTTAGCGGTTCCGTTGGCACCCATCCGTTAGTCCCGAGGCGCATGCACACTAATGATTGCCCGCCCTCTGCGACCAGTCCGGGATGCGGCGACAGGCGGTGGTATTCAAACACCAGGTTGATGCGATTGCGGTCAAGACTTTCCAGACGCATGGCGATTTCAATCTCATCGTACACAGCCAACTCCTGAAAATATTCGCAAGCCGTGCGCAGTGTGACCAATCGTAGGTCACCAGCAAGCTCATCAATTACGGTGGGCGCGTGCTCACGCAGGAACATCTCACGCGTGTAGCCCTGCCAGGCAACGTGGTGGGAAAAATAGACATTGCCGACGACGTTGGTCTCCACAAACGGCACAATGTGGTGCCAGCGGAAGGCTGGCCGTTGACGAACGGGTAGGGTCATCTCGCCACCTGAGCCAGAACGGCGGTCATATGATCGCCAACTGCAAGGGTCACGACACGGCCTTTGTCGCTGGCCAGCACCGGATCTCCATCGGCACCTTTGGCGAGAATAAGCGGCTGGTGCGGCGGATAGCCGGCCTTGCGAATGCATTCGCGCGCACACCAAACCCGAAGCGCAGCGGTCTCCAGCGGTTCGCGCCATGCGGCGGCTACTGCTTCGATCAATCGGGCGTCACCATTTGGCCCATCCGCAGCCCAGGCGCGCGCCGTTAGCGGCTCCAGATCGCAGGCCAGACGTTGGTCCGCGCCAGTTACAGCCAATGCGCCATCGGCAGAGTCCGCTATCGACATGGTTGCCTCACCGACCATGATCGGTTTGCCGTCACCACGATGCAGGCGCTCGCCAAGGCCTAGTCGGGACAAGACGTCGGCCTTCGCGTTCCCACCTTGGCCAAAGGCTGCTCGTACAACCGCGGCTCCACCAATCGCATTGGCGACCAGGCGCTCAATATAGACCGATAGCAATTCCTCCGGCAGGGTTGCCGGATCCAGGTCGGCCACCATGTGACGTGCTTCCAGATGACGATAGCCGCTCAAGCGATGGAAACGGCCAGTTTGGAACAACAGCTTTGCATAGACCGGTTCGGCCGAAACAACATTGCTGGCCTGTATCAATGATGCTTTGGAAACCACAGCGACTGGTTCTCCAGTTTGAAAACTGGCTGACACGCAAATGCGCTGAAACCCGTCTATGCTACTGCGGATCACGGCGTCGATTTGGCCGTCAGCCCGCCGCAACGCCGTGACCCGGATATCGGTCGGCTCGCCGTCGCTGACTGTGACGGCATTGGCAAACTCAACATTGGTAATGATGACCGCGCCCGCAGCCTCGGAACCGATCGCGCTGGCAGCCTGCTGCATCGCCTCTAACAGCAGTACACCGGGCACGACTGCGAGGCCGTCGAGGGTGTGGTCCGCGAGATAGGGATCGGTCACCTCACGCAATGTGCTCTCCGCTACGATTTCTTGCCCTGGGTAGAACACCTGGACCCGATCCAGATAACGCAGGCTAGGCGGCGCCCTGGCAAGCGCTATCCCAGCGTGCGGGCCAATGCGGCTGGTCAGCACGACTGGGCCATCGGGCAAATAGGGGCGGGTCAAAACATCAACAAATGCCGTCAACGCATCATCGAGCGAGAGCGCAGCAACGCCTTTGGCCGCCAAATGTTCCAACGTGCCGAGCCGCTCGCCCATGCCTGCGCCGGCCCAAACTGACCAATCCAGGGCATGGACGCGCGTATGCGGTGGCGCCAGTCGCTGCGCCAAATCCGATTGGGCTGCGTTAGCGAGGGCGTAGTGCGCCTCATCCGCCAGACCCAACCGGTCCATGATCGAGCCGAAAGTGACGACCCAACGTAGGCTCTCCGACGGGATTGCCCCAAAAGCGGCGACAAGACCGTCCAGCTTTGGCGCCAGCGTATCGAGCAGCGTTTGCTCGCTTAAATCGCAGAACCCGGCAGGCTGATTGACACCGGCGGCGTGGATCAGCCCGCTGATAGGACCCCACTCGGCAACGCTTTCCGCTGCTTTGGCGAGGGCGGCGGCGTCGGTACCGTCGGCCTGAGCGTAGCGGGCGCGCAGTCCAGCAGCGGCGGCACGGACGAGGGTTGCGGCCACCTCGGGATGGCTCGGTTCACTGCGACCTACAAGCAGGATGGATGCGCCCGTCGCATTGGCCAGCGCCAGAGCACATTCCGCGCCAATCCCGCGGCGGCCGCCTGTGACCAGGAATACGGCTTCTTGGCCAGGTCCAGGCCGATGATGCTAACCTCTTTCATGGACGCTTTCCTCTTAGCGATGTTTCAACACCCGCTACCTTGGCACATTGATGCCGTCGGGGGGCGTCCACCCCATCGCTCACGATACTATTGAAATTAGATAGCCTTTGAAAATTGCCGGTAAGAAGTTAGCGTGTGGTGAACCCGACCTTGCTGGTCCCGCACCCAACGTGAGAGCCTTGTGGTGATAGCGGGCGATGATGTCCGCTTAAATTACGCGGACACGTATTTTGGCAAACCAAGGCAAACGCAAGCGGCGAATCTATTCGACGGCCTTCAAGCGTCGTGTTGTGGCCGAGACGTTGGAACCGGGTGCTTCAGTTTCAGCGGTTGCCCGTCGCCATGGTCTCAACGCCAACATGGTGTTTGTGTGGCGCGACGATCCACGGTTCGGTCCTGGCCGGGAAGTGGCGGCATTCCTGCCGGTTGAGATCGAGCCGGATCGACTGCCGCCGTCCCCAGAGCCGTCCGACGGTGCCGGTCAGATTGAGATAGCTCTGGCCTCGGGGCACAGGCTGAGGGTCAGCGGTCTCTTTGATATCGATGCGGTGCTTCGCCTGGCCAAGGGTCTGACCTCGTCATGATCCCGATACCCGCCCATACGAAGGTCTTGCTGGCCGCCGGGGTCACGGATATGCGGAAGGGCTTCAACGGCCTGTCTGCCCTTGCCGATAAGGTTCTGAGCGAAGACCCGTTTTCCGGCCATCTGTTCGTGTTTCGTGGCCGCCAGGGTGACCTGATCAAGATCATCTGGTTCGACGGGCAAGGCGCGTGTCTGTTTTCGAAGCGCCTGGAGCGTGGCCGGTTCGTTTGGCCATCGCCAGCAACCAGAAAGGTCTCGGTGAGTTCAGCGCAGCTGGCAATGCTGCTGGAAGGTATTGATTGGCGCGCGCCTTTGAGGACATGGCGCCCCCTTGTGGCTGGCTGATAATCGACCGATTTCCGTCATTTTTAATGGTTTCAGGATTCCCAGATGCCGTTGGTTTTGCTATGAATCATCATGTCCAAAGCGCCCTCCGATCTGCCAAATGACGTCGTCGAATTACAGGCGCTGATCGCCCTTCGGGATGCCGAGATTGAGGCCCGCGAGGGGCAAATCTCGTTGCTGGATCAGAAGTTGTCGATCTTCGCGGCAGAGATCCAAGAGCGTGATTACCGGATCGAGAAGCTCAAGCATGAGTTGGCCGGTTTGCGGCGTCACCG
>CALKDI010000363.1 GCA_938084065.1 uncultured Alphaproteobacteria bacterium | reverse complement strand
TCAGATATCGTCAGGGCAACCAGAGCCAATATCCCGACAAGTAAGACCATCAGAACCAGGCTTCCCCAGTCGCGCCGCCGCCTGTAGAGGAGGGCAAAGGTCGTCAATCCCACCAAAAGCGCCGCGCCGCCGCCGCGCGACATGGTCAGCACCACCGCGCCAAGACAAAGCATAAAGCCCAGAACGTATATCCATCCGCCACCGGCGAAGCCTTCAAGGAGGCTGCGCAGGTTCTGTCGGCGGCCCGCACCGGCTTGGCCCGCGGCTACGGCAACCATGACGGCGGCGAGGTTAGCGATGACGCCGAAGGCAGCGAAAGTGGCGTAGTGGTTTCTGTTTACGAAACTCGCGGAAAGCGCCCCGCCCCGGCCGGCTTCCTCTCCTAGCAGCGGGTTCACACCCACGAACCGACAATACAGCCCATAGACGGCGAGACCCGCCGAAAACAGGGCGACGACGCGCAGCATGGCGAGCGCGCGATCCTCGTCACGCGCCGCAAAAACAATCAATACAAAGAGAGCGCCGTAGCCGGACAGTCTGAGAACCCCGTGCAGTGTGGCGATCGGGTCCGCTGATATAGCCGGGCCCACTTCGGATATCCCGGAAAGCGTTGGCAACGCCTCCCAGACGGGATGGTGCCACGCCATGGGCGCTAGATCAGGCGTCGCCTGAAACAGGCTCCAGGCGAGCACGCCGAGATAGAGCAGGGCGGGCAGCCCTATCGGTGGCGTAGTCGCCCCGCGCCTGCTGATCGTCTGCGCGATCAGCAGGAAGAGTAACAGCCCGCTGACCAGCACCCATGTTACCGGCCGGTTCGCGCCGAGGGCAAGGGAGGCAAGGAGACTCGCGGTGAGCGCAAGCCAGGCTATGAGCGTCGACATATTAGGTAAGATCAACACGACCCGCTCTCCTCCGAAGCCGACGACGTCATCGGACTGATCGCGTGAGCGATGCTTCCGTCTTCATATTCACACGTGTTCGATGAACGTAACAAAGCCACGTTCATTTAGCCCCGAAGCCAGTGACGACAATTTTCAGGGTCTTGAAAAAAATAAATGCGTCGAGCCGCCAGGACGCGTTCCTGAGATAGAGTATGTCAAGTATGGCCTTCCTTTTTACCGCCGCGCGCCCTTCGGCATATCCCATCTTAATTTGCGCGTAGCCGGAAATTCCCGGACGCAAGGCTGTCCGTTTTTGGTAGCCGGGGACAGTCTCACGATAATAGAGGGCGTGCTCCCACATGTCAGGCCGTGGGCCGATCAAGCTTAGCTCCCCTCGCAAGACATTCCAGATCTGAGGCAATTCGTCAATCCGCCGTTTCCTTAGGAATTTGGCGAAAGGCGTGATCCTACCCTTTTCCAGGGGGCTGTCTGGAGCACGGGGCGCTGCATTGATAGGGGTCATGGTGCGGATCTTTACGACGATGATCGGGCGGCCCCACCGGCCCATTCGTTTCTGCCGGAACAGGAGCGGGCCTTTGTTCAAAAGGGGGTTGACGGCAAAAACCAAAATTAAAATTGCCGCCAGGAGCGGCAACAACGCCAAGGACAGAACAATATCAAATAAACGCTTGGACATCCAAAATGCACGACCGCTTGAGAGGGCTTCATGTTCTACGTGCGGAAGTCCGGGGCTACCCGAGCTTTGAAGTGGCATGTCGAATGAGTTATCCTCAATATCAGATAATTGTAAATTCATAGGGGTCAATTCCTGACTGCCAATTTCCATGTCAAAATGACTACATTCGTGTTATTTGAAGTGCGAACACATTGGAAATTACTGTCTGCTTATTGCTTCGGTTCATTTGGCCCGCCGGAGACATGCAGTTGTTAGCCAACTTGAGCCAGCAGAGGACCATTGTGGTGGGCTAAGGATCAGCCTTCCCGTGCGGAAACCGCGTTGTGGCGCATGAAAAATGTCCTTGGTCGTCCCCTGCCCAGGTTAGCATTATGCTGCGACGACCGGACAGCTTGAGCGTAACAAAGCTGTCCGGTCTGATCTCAGGCTGCAATGTTTAATTGATACCACTCACCGTGCGCGCGTAGAACCCACCAAGCGCTGTATATCGCGAGAACGCCCCAATAACCTTGTCGACGTCGGTCAGGATACTGTCTGATGCATAAACAAGGTCCCCGTCTTCCATTGCGAATTCAGAGAGTGCAAACATCGTGCTGGGGTCGCGAAGATCAAACTGGTAGATGGTCGGGACTTGCGTCCCCTCGATCTGTTCAATCTGCTCATCAAAGAACCCCGTACTGCGCAGCACGGACTTAGGTGTGGGGCGGAAAACGAACAGCCCGCGGCGATCCGCTTGATTTGTTCTCAAGCCCCCAGCGGCGCTGACCCCCTGCGCCAGAGTGTAGTCTTTCTGGTCAAATTTTATCATGGTCCCGGAACTGCTGAAAGCGCCGAGAGCGATGAAGCGACGGACGGGCGCCTCCACGAGGACGACATCCTCCGGCCAGATACGGATGTTGTGCGAACTGTCCGCCAAAACCTTTGAGAACGGCAGGGAAAACGACGCGCCTCTCCGGGTTAGCGTCAACGTCAAGTCTTCGGCCGCGCCCGCGGGCCCACCTGCGCCGCCGATCAGGTCCAGCAACCGGGTCGAGCCATTCTTGAGAGAATAGCGGCCAGGCGATTTAACCTGTCCCAAAATCGCTGCCCGCGCCTTGGCGCGGTCCGCAACGCGCACCATAACAGTCGGCTTGATCAGTATCTTACCAAGCCGTTCTCCTAGAAGCTGCTCCACCTCCGCCTCCATCATGCCCGCTACCTTAACGCGGCCAGCGGGTGGAACGTGGATACGCCCTCGATGATCGACCTGCTGCTGAGGGATGCTCGTGAGCGATATCGGCGAAATCGAGGCACTGGTAAAATCTATGAACCCGACATCTGATACGCTGACGATGGTGACTTCGACGGTGTCGCCGGATGAAATCATCAAGTTCGGAGTGATGGCGTCTAACAGGAATGCGTCGCTAGCGTCAGGCCGGCTTGTGAAGGCAGCTGAAATCTTCTTCGCACGACTTCTGTCCATAGGGATAAGCGCATACGGCTCAGGCGGCGCGCGTTCCACGACAAGGTTGTCGTCTTTACTTTCGCCTAAAATAGCCTTCGTGGTGGGGCCGGTGCCCGGGATGATAGCGCAGCCGCTCAAGCCTAGACCGAAAATTACGACCCTAACAGTTGCCCGAAATAAACTCATTACCCACTCTCAATGTTCCGAATAGAAGAGGTATCTGTGTAAAGTCTACACACTAAATCGAGTTGTTACCAAGCGCTTTGGAATTTGTCACTTAAAAATATTATAGCTGCTCGCCCCCTTGTCAAATCGTCTGCGCCATGATCCGGCCCTTACTCACCTCTGGTCATCTGAGCGCGAACAAGCGGCAATGACCGCACGGATTGCGCTTTAGGGGCCAATGCGGACCAGGGCATTGGTGTCCACGACCGAGCGCACAGCAGCGTCGGCCTCTGCGCGGCGTTGGTGCATTGATGTCCCACAGGTGGTATCGAGGCGTCCCCTGCGCGCTGTGATTGAGCTTTCATGCCCCACAAACTGAATGATGCCCATCGGGACAAGTTCCCGAAGGCAAAGTACCGCGTCACCAACTGGTCAGAATATGATCGTGGGCTGGTTCAGCGTGGTGACGTTCGTTTCTGGGTCGAGCAGGAGGTCATTGATGGTTGGGCTGCACCGATACGCCAAACGCCCGGTGGCCAGAGACGGTTCTCGAACCTCGCTATCGAAGCGACCCTGCTCCTGGGAGCTGTTTATCGACTGCCGTTGCGCCAGACAGAGGGGTTTGTGAGGAGCCTCCTCGATCTCATGGACGCCGGCGTTCCAGCCCCGGACCATACGACGCTTTCGCGCCGACGCAGGACGGTTGCGGTGGACATGCGTGTCAGTGCACACACCAAGCCCACGGATATCGTGCTCGATTCCACCGGGTTGAAATTCTACGGCGCGGGGGAATGGGCGCGCCATAAACACGGCGAAACCCGCCGCTCTTGGAGAAAGCTTCATATCTCCGTTGATCCTGCGACCAGCGAAATCGTGGCCCATGAACTGACCGACGAC
This sequence comes from uncultured Alphaproteobacteria bacterium, assembly GCA_938084065.1. GTDB lineage: Bacteria > Pseudomonadota > Alphaproteobacteria > Bin95 > Bin95 > JACKII01. The sequence goes on along the minus strand of CALKDI010000363.1, from coordinate 493 downwards.
GACACATCGGACACCGCAATGGCCGGTCCTCTTGTTGCTGGGTCCGGCGGCAATATCCGCCGTGTCTTCGCGGACGGTGCCTACGATGGTGCGCCGGTGACGGCAGCCATCCGGGTGGCCCGTCCGCCGAGGTCTCCGCCGAAGATCATTGTGCCTCCACGGAAGCAATCCATTCCGCCACCCGGTCAGGCACATGGTGGCACCGAGCGGGAGTGTCACGCTGCTGAGATTGCGGCTCACGGAAGAATGGCCTGGCAAAAGAACAACGACTACGGACTAAGATCTCTGGTTGAAACCGGCGTTAGCCGCATCAAGCGTTTCAACGGCGGGAAGCTTACCGCGCGCACGTTCAGTGCGCAGCGCGGAGAGATCGCGATGCAGATCGCCGCCCTGAATCGTATGATCCGAGCCATGAAACCCACCACGATCAGAGTGGCGTGACGTCAGCTTGGGAGCGGAGATTTGCGCTCGTTTGCCTCCATGCACCAGTACC
>CALKDI010000362.1 GCA_938084065.1 uncultured Alphaproteobacteria bacterium | reverse complement strand
CGGCAGCAGCACGTCGCGCTGGCGCGGAGATCCGGGAGGGCGTTGAGGCAGTTGGTATAATCTATGACAGTGAGCGAGCTGCCGGCGTCCGCCTCAAGGATGGATCGTGCGTTGAGGCAAGCGCAGGCGTGCTGGTGCTGTCCAACTGGTCGGTGCCCGAATTGCTGGCTGGGATTGAGGAATTGCCTGTCTGGAGCGAAGCGTTTCAGGTGCTTGTCAGTCGCCCACTCCCTCATGTGCCGAACCGGCATGTGGTCGGCCATACCGGGCGCACGCTGTCACTGAAAACTGAGCCAGGCAATCGCGTCATGATCTCTGGCGGGTATCGCGGCCGCTATAACCGCGAGACGCATATCGGTGAGGCGTTGCCGGAGGCTGTGGCAGCCAACGTTGCCGATGCGGTCGCCACATTCCCGTCTTTGGCCGGCATAGAGATTGACGTTGCAGACGCAGGCCATCTGGAAAGCGTCAGCCTCGACCATGTGCCGGTCATCGACCGCCCACCGCAATGCGAGAACCTGTGGTATGCGACCGGCTGGTGCGGCCATGGCTGGGCCATTGCGCCGGTGGTGTCCGAGCTGCTTGCCCGCTGGGTAGCAGACGGCGAACGGCCAGATTTGCTAGCGCCGTTCGCCTTTTCCCGATTTGGCTGAGTGGGATCGAACCCGGCGTTCTTAAGCCGGCCCTGCATTCCCTGTTAAAAACGCCATCGCTGCGTCAACACCGCCTTTGTCATGGGGTACACCGGCGAGGCTCAGGCCCATTTCGACATTTGAGAGCGTGCCCATCAGCATGCTCTCATTGAAGTCGCCCAGATGGCCGATGCGGAAGACCTTGCCCTTGACCTTGCCAAGGCCATTGCCGAGCGACATGTTGAACCGGTCCAGCACAATTGCGCGGAAGGCGTCTGCGTCATGCCCTTCAGGCATCAGCACGGCGGTCAGCACATTGGAATAGTCTTGCGGTTCCTGGCAGAGTATCTCCAACCCCCAGGCCTGGACGCAACGGCGTGCTGCCTCTGCCAATCGGGCGTGGCGGGCAAAGACTGCTGGCAGTGTCTCCTCCTCCAGCATGGCGATGGCTTCTTTCAGGCCGTAGAGCAGATTTGTGCTAGGCGTATAGGGGAAATAACCGGTCTCGTTCATCCCGACCATGGCCTGCCAATCCCAATAGGAGATTGGGTAGCCGGCTGACTTACAAACCTCTAGCGCCCGCGGCGAAAGCGCGTTGAAGCTGATACCAGGCGGCACCATCAGCCCCTTTTGCGAGCCGGCGACGGAGACATCCACGCGCCATTCATCATGGCGGAAATCCATGCTGCCAAGGCCGCTGATTGTGTCCACCATAAACAACGCCGGGTGTCCGGCAGCATCGATGGCAGCGCGGACTTCGGCTATGCGGCTGGTCGCGCCGGTCGAGGTTTCGTTGTGAACAACGCAGACAGCTTTGTAGGACCGTTCGGTATCCGCCCGCAGCTTATCCGCAACCTGTTCGGCAATGACGCCACGCCGCCAGTCGCCAGCGATGAATTCCGGCTTAAGGCCAAGCTTCAGTGCCAATTCGCGCCAGAGCGTGGCGAACTGGCCGGTTTCCACCATCAGAACTTTGTCACCTGGCGAGAGTGTGTTGACCAGAGCAGCTTCCCACGCGCCGGTACCGCTGGCCGGGAAAATCACGACCGGGTGGTCTGTCTGGAAAATACGTTTGATGCCCGTCAAAACCTCCAGCCCGAGCTTGCCAAACTCCGGGCCACGATGGTCCATCGTTGGCCTTGCCAGCGCGTGCAGAATGCGGTCGGGTGAGTTGGATGGGCCGGGTATCTGGAGGAAATGGCGGCCTGCGCGATAAGTCATGGAATGGTGTAACCTTATAGTAATGAGCTTGCATTGCAGGCACCACGCCGCCTAAAGCCTGTCAAGCGTACCAAACGCCCTGCAACCTGCCTTTGCGCATACTGGAGCCCGGCTCATGGCTGATAACTGGCACCCCGATACTCTCGCCGCCCAGGCGCTGCATCGGTTGGAAGAGGGCAATGGCGGGGTTATCCCTGGATGGCAGCCGGCAGCGACTTTCGCGCGCCGTACGCAGGATTACGAGTTGACGGCACCAGGCTACATCTATGGCCGCGCCGACAATGCCAACGTGCGGCTGGCGGAGGAGATCATCGCTGGGCTAGAGGGCGGCCGCGCCTGCCTGCTGTTTCCGAGCGGGCTTTCCGCCATCGCCAGCCTGTTCCGATCACTGCCGGTGGGCAGCCATGTGGCGGTACAGGCCGAAGGGTATTTTGGCACCATCAAGTGGGTGCGGGAGAATGCGGAGCGGTTGGGGCTCAGCGTGAGCTTCTTTGCGGCAGGGGATTTGGCGGCACTGGAGGCGGCTTTGCAGCCTGGCGAGACCGCCATAGTCTGGATTGAGACGCCGGCCAATCCGCTGTGGACGGTGACGGACATCGCGGCGGCAGCGGGGCTAGCGCATGACGCCGGGGCGTTGATGGCGGTGGATGCGACGGTGATGACGCCGGTGCTCTGTCAGCCGCTGGCGCTGGGCGCGGACCTGGTGTTTCACTCGGCCACGAAATACCTGAACGGTCATTCTGATGTACTGGCCGGCGCGCTGGTGACGAACGAGCCAGAGGCGGCGCTCTGGCAGGCAGCTATTGTGGAGCGGCATAGCTCGGGCCCAATTCTTGGCGCGTTTGAGGCGTGGTTGCTGGTACGGGGTATGCGCACGGTGCATCTGAGGGTGCGGGCGGCCTCCGCTTCGGCGCAGGTATTGGCGGAACGATTGGCGGCGCACCCAAAGGTGGAAGTGGTGCGCTATCCTGGGTTGGCCAGTGATCGGGGGCATGCGGTCTCTGCGCGGCAGATGGGCGGCGGATTCGGCGGCATGCTGTCGTTTGAGGTCAAAGGTGGTGCAGAGGCGGCGCTGCGCGTGGTCAGCCATCTGCGCCTGATCCTGCCAGCCACCAGCCTGGGTGGTGTCGAGAGCCTGATCGAACACCGGGCGACGGTGGAGGGGGCCAACTCCGACGTGCCCAAGGGGCTGTTGCGGCTCTCCGTCGGGGTGGAGGCGGTTGAGGACCTGTGGGCCGACCTGGTGCGAGGGTTGGAGGGCTGACGCTAGAGGTTTGGTCTAGCAATCAGTCTCCATCGCCACGGTGTGGTCGAGGAAGCGGAATATCGCCATTGCCTCCGCATCATCGCGGCTACGCGCCCGATGCCAGACCAATGCGTTGTCGTTGGCCATGGGAGGCGTGGCGCGGTAGATCGCGTTGAGGTCGGATAGCTGACGGATATTCCATTCGATATCGCAATGGGCGATGCCGCCGTAGTCCAGGTTGTGATTGTCGTGCCAAGTAAAGTAGGACATGCCTAAAGCTCCGTTTGACGCTTTTGTTGCATCATATTTAGGAGCCCTTGGGCTGAAATGGATGTGATGTGCGTCACGGTTGGAGAGAAAAAATTGCTTAGCCCTGTTTTTGTTAACGAACCTTAACATTTGGCCGGAAAGTGGAGGTATGTCAGCGGGGTAGGTGGTTAAGGGGATATGTTAAGCCCTTAACAAATAATGCCATTGCTCCTGAGTTGACATCCGTGCGCGAGTGGTGATTTTCTTTCGCCTCGGAATGATGGTGGTGGGAGGCGTGAAAAGGATTATAGTCCTTTATTGTTGAAAATGCAAGCACAGACGCCGTCCGTGCCCTGCAGAATTGGATCCCTCAGCCTTTGCTGATGATGCCCTGGTTGGCCATGCCGTTGATTTGCAGGTCGTCATAGCCAGCGATATCGCGCAGGACCGCCTCTGTATCAGCGCCCAGCCTGGGCGCACCAACCGGTGCGCGCGTTGGCGTGCCGGTCATGGTGAGGGCGGAGCGCAGAGTGGGGATTTCGCCCTCCGTTGGATGCGGAGCTTGGACGATCATGCCACGGGCTGCTGTCTCGGCAGAGTCTAGCGCCTCACCCGGGGTGCGGATTGCGCCGGCGGGGATGCCGGCCTTGCGCAGGCGGTCGATCCACTCGGCGATGGTGGCGGAGGCGAAGATGGCGTCCAACTCGGCCTTCAGTTCGATGTGGTTAGCCACGCGCTGTGCATTGGCGGCGTAGCGTGGGTCGTCGACCAGGTCCGGGCGGTTCAGGCCGTCGCGGCACATCTTGCGCCACATCCGGTCGCCCGCGGCACAGAGCACAAATGGTCCGTCCGACGCCTCATAAACATTGAGAGGTTGGGCGACGCGGCTGGAATTGCCAACCCGGGTCTCGTCCGTGCCCTCCATCATATAGCGGGCAGCATAGGGCAGGATGGTCGACAGCGCCGAATCATACAGCGGCACGTCGATGCGCTGGCCCTTGCCGGTGCGGTAGCGGGCGAACAGAGCCGCCAGAATGCCCTGGGCCAGATACTGGCCAGCCATGACGTCGAATAGCGAGACGCCCATGCGGGTCGGCGCGCCATCCTCGTCACCGGTCATCGCCATCATGCCGGACTCAGCCTGGGCGATGGGATCGTAGCCGCCAAGATCAGCCAACGGGCCAGTGCGGCCATAGCCAGAGATCGAGCCAAAGATCAGGCGCGGGTTATCCTGAGACAGGGTCTCATAGCCCAATCCATAGCGCTCCATCGCGCCTGTGCGCATGCTCTCGACCACCACATCACACTTGGCTGCCAGTGCGCGGATGGCGATGGCGCCCTCTGGCTTAGTGATGTCGATAGCCAGCGAGCGTTTGTTGCGGTTGATTGCCAGGAAGTAGGGCGATTCACTGTCGCTGCCGGCCGGGCGGTAGGATCGGGTTTCGTCGCCGCCATCAGGATTCTCGACCTTCAGCACCTCGGCGCCCAAATCGGACAACATCATCGTACAGAATGGCCCGGCGAGCACGCGGGTCAGGTCCAAAATGCGTATGCCAGCCAGTGCTGTTTCCGCCATGGCGAAATTCTCCCTATGTTTGTTGCGCCAAGCATTGCGGTCAGCGCCTCGCTCTGCAATCGTAAAATTGGCATCACGCAAAATGCAGGAGCCGACCTATGGCCGGAGACAACGTTCCCCTATCGCTCGAAATTCAAGCAGACGCGCTGACCTATCTCGATGAGATGATGGAGAAGCACGATATGCCAGACCGGGGCAAAGCGATCTGCGCGCTGCTGGATTATGCGATCCAGGATGGCGACCCAGAGGTGATTTTTGGCGAAATCCGCTGCCTGCGGTGTGAAGACTAGGACAACGCAATGCGTGGATTGCTGAGCGCCGTCGCTGCTGTGTTGGCGCTGAGTGCCGTGGTGCCGGCGTCAGCCGATGAGATCGGGCGCGTTGACACAGCGTTTAATTGGGTCGGCGCAAACAAACACATAGCGGTGGAGGCGTTCGATGACCCTAAGGTCGCTGGTGTTACCTGCTATCTGTCGATGGCTCGCAAGGGTGGCATCAGCGGCGCTGTGGGCGTTGCTGAGGAAACTTCAGACGCTTCAATCGCGTGCCGGCAGATAGGCCCGATCACCTTTCGCAAGGCAATCGAGGCGGACAAGGACGGCGAGGAAGTCTTTCGCGAGAGCCGTAGTTTTTTCTTTAAGAAGCTGCGCGTCGTGCGGTTTTGGGACGCTAAGCGCAAGGTGCTGGTCTATCTGACCTATTCCGACAAGTTGATCGATGGCTCGCCCAAAAATGCGATCTCCGCTGTCGCCCTGATGCCTTGGGGTGCAGAGCCGCCCGGTGCTGTAAAGCTGGAGCGTTAGCGTGCGAGCGCTCCAGCTGGTCAGAGGTAGCGTTTGGTAACCCTCATGTAATGCTCATATGGCTCGCCAAATTTGGTGGTGAGGTACTGCTCCTCCCGCAAAATGACGCCGGAATGCATCACGGGTAGGATGACGATCAGCATTAACAGCGCTGCGGGTGCATCCACCAGGCTGGCAAGGCCAATATAGAGGCAGGTCAAAGCCACATAGATGGGGTTGCGGGTGGCGCGGTATGGGCCGGTAATGACCAGCTTCGTGGTCGGCTTGTTCGTCGGGATGTTGGTGCCAGCGCGCAGGAAATACCAGAAACACCATATTGCCAGCCCAAATCCACCAGCGATCAACAACCAGCCGAGCGCGATGGCGTCGCCGATGCCAAAGCTCCAGCCCCACCAGATATTGCAGGCATAGCCGACCACAAAGCCCAGGCCATAAATCACCGGCGGGTGGGCAATAACCGGAGGGCTATCTTCGTCGTGCTTCAATATATCAAACAGGCCCATGAGGCTGGCTCTCTCCCTCTATTCTAAACCAAGCAGAACGCGGGATTCGCGGATGACGCGGGCGGTCTCGCTCCAGGTCAGGCGGGTGAGGGCTTCCTCAAACGGCACGAATTCGGCGCTCATCGCGTCGTCGCCAGCGACGGGCTCGCCGGCGACCCAGGTCGCGGCGAAATCCACCAAGGTATAGTGGGTGCGGATGCGGTCGTCGTCGTCGCGGCGGATGGTGTCGATCACGTCAATGATGGGGCCGAGGTCAATGGAGATGCTGGTCTCCTCCATCACCTCACGCACGGCAGCTTCGCGGGCGGTTTCGCCAAGGTCATGGCCGCCGCCGGGAATACTCCACGAGCCACGCATGGGCTCCTTGCCGCGCTGAATCAGCAAAACGTGGTCGCCCTTCCAGACGACCACGCCGACGCCGGCCCATGGCCGGGAAGGGTAGGTGCGATCATTGTTCATGACCGCACCATAACCGTTAAATCAGTCGCGAGCCACACACATGGCGACGCCCATTCCGCCGCCGATGCACAGCGTGGCGAGGCCCTTTTTGGCGTCGCGCTTTTCCATCTCAAACAGCAGGGTGGTCAGCACGCGGGCACCTGATGCTCCGATCGGGTGGCCAAGGGCGATGGCGCCGCCGTTCACGTTCAGGATATCCGGGTTGAAGCCCAGATCCTTGCCAACGGCCAACGCTTGGGCGGCGAAGGCTTCGTTGGCCTCGATCAGGTCGAGCTCCTCAACATCCCAGCCGGCCAGTGCCAGCGCGCGGCGGGAAGCGGGGATTGGGCCAGTGCCCATCAGGGCGGGATCGACGCCGGCCTGGGCGAAGGAAGCGATGCGGGCCAGGCCCTGAATGCCACGCTTCCTGGCCTCGTCGCCGCTCATCATCACCAGGGCCGCGGCGCCATCGTTGATACCGGAGGCGTTGCCAGCGGTCACGGTGCCATCCTTGGTGAAGGCGGGGCGCAGCTTCGCCATTGCCTCGATGGTGGAGCCGTGGCGCGGGTATTCGTCCTGGTCGACGACGGTGTCGCCCTTGCGGCCCTTGATCGTGACGGGGACGATCTCGTCGGCGAAGCGACCGGACTTCATAGCTGCTTCGGCCTTGTTTTGGCTCCAGCAGGCGAACTCGTCCTGTTCCTCGCGGCTGATCTGATATTTCTCGGCAACATTCTCCGCTGTGTTGCCCATGTGGTAGCCGTTGAAGGCATCCCACAGGCCGTCGCGGATCATGGTGTCGATCATGCTGGTATCGCCCATCTTCGTGCCATTGCGCAGGTACATCGTGTGTGGCGCCTGGCTCATGCTCTCCTGACCGCCTGCAACGACGATGGAGCTGTCGCCCGCGCGGATCGCCTGGGCGGCGAGACCGACGGCTTTCAGGCCGGAGCCGCAGACGTGGTTGATGGTGTAGGCCGGCACCATGTCCGGCAGGCCAGCGCGGATCGAGGCTTGGCGGGCCGGGTTCTGGCCCTGAGCTGCGGTCAGCACGTGGCCGAGGATGACTTCGGAAACGTCTTCCGGCGCTACGCCAGCGCGGGTGAGCGCCTCTTTGATGGCGATAGTGCCCAGGTTTGCTGGAGCGACGGACGCTAGAGCTCCGCCAAAGGCACCGATGGGTGTGCGGGCGGCGTTGGCTATGATTACGTCGGTGGTCATGGGCGGGGCTCCAGGTATTATCGGGGCGAGGGGTATGCTGTTGGACGGTAACTTAAGGTGGGGTATTGCGCTGCACAATAGCGATTGCTGGCTGGTCTAACGAGCGGCGGTATAGATGGTGTTTTGCACCCAATCCAGCAAAGGCTGCCAGACCAACTCTGGTGCGCGACGGCTGGAGACCATGCCGATATGACCAGTTTCGACAGTCAATATGGTGGCGTTTGGCAGTTTCTCACCCAGAGCCATTGCGCTGGCCGGCGGCACGATACGGTCATGTGTTGGAACCAGCAGCAGGGCTGGGTGCGCTAGCGCCTCTGGCCGGATGGGCTGACCATCAACGCGCCATGTGCCGCGTGCTGGAGTGTTCGCGCCGTACCAATCCGCTAACAGTGTGCGGGCAATTGGGGCCGGCATGGCGATGCCGTCATTCAGCCAATCTTCCAGGGCCACAAAGGCTTTGGCTTGCGCGGAAGTTTGGTCGATCTCCGAGAAATTCAGGAATTTCCCGATCACCTGGAATGGGTCCAGCGCGTAGAATAGCATCTGAACGGCGTCTATCGGCAATGCACCCAATGTTTGGAGCAGAGGTTCCATCAATGGCAGCATGTTGGCTGCGGATTTGCACAGGCCATCATCGCCACCGTGGAAGTCCCAGGGAGTGGCCATAAGTATGTGGCCCAGAATGTCGTCTGGTCTGCGACTGGCGAGCGCTACAGTCAGGAGGCCGCCGAGGCAATAACCGAGCAGGATGGGGCGCTGACCGGTCAGGCTTTGAACCATCGCCAGCGCGGGCTCTAGCCTTGTGGTGATGCAGCCGTCGACGGTGGCAGTTTCGTTGGACGCCTGCAGGTCGTCCCATGCAATCAGCATCGGGCGCAGTCCTGCTGCTGCAAGCCAGCGGACAAAGCTTTGGCCCTGCCGTAAATCCAGGACGTAGTGGCGGTTGATCAATGACGGCACGATCAATAGGGGCGGTGCGTCGGGGAATTGCGGCAGCCCGAAGTCCAAAAGTCGCACACCGGGGGCATGCCAGACCACTGGCGGGTCGTCCAAATCCCAGCGGTAAGGGTGGGTATGATAGGCGTCGATGGCTTTTGTCAGTTGGGCAAAACGCTCGCCGACCAGTTGCACCATGGTCAGCATTTCATTCTGCGGGCTCGTGCCGCGCGCCAAGGCAGCAAGCAATGCCGCTGGCATGGCGGCAGCGCTCCAGGTCGCCGCCGCGGTCCCCAGGTGTAACCATAACGGCCGCGGGCCAAGGCGTTGATGTGTTGAAGGATGCATGGGGGTATCGGGGAGGATTTGCGGCATCTGCACTATCGTTTGGCGTTCGCGCCTGCGAACGGTGTCAGCACGGTCTGTCTCTGGCACTCTTGAGCGACCTGTGTAAGATCGCTATTGGTTTATTGTGCACGTGCTCACCGCACCTTCGCTAGTGGGCTGCACCGAGGAGGCCTTGTCTATGCCCCAAAAACGCACCAAGGGCGAATCTGCCAGTGGCGCGGTGATTATCAAGAAGTACGCCAACCGGCGCTTGTACAACACCGCCACCAGCAGCTATGTCACCCTCGATGATTTGCGCAAAATGGTGCAAGAGGATGTTGATTTCGTCGTCGTTGATGCAAAAACCAACGATGATTTGACCCGGTCCGTCCTGACACAAATTATTGTCGACGAGGAAAGCCGCGGGCAAAACCTGTTGCCGATCAGCTTCTTGCGACAGATCATTGCCATGTATGAAGATAATATGCGGTGGACGCTGCCACAGTATCTGGAAACGGCGATGGGGTGGTATTCGCAGCATCAGCAGGAAGTGCAAAAGCAGGTCAATACCTCGTTCGGGGGTATCATGCCGCCGGCGCTAGAGGAAATGCAGCGCCAGCAAATGGCGATGTTTGATAAGGCCGTTAGCATGTTCAACCCGCTGACGGGCGCTATGAAGACGGAAAATGCTGAAGAGCCGCCAACTCCAGCTCAGTCCGACGATGATCTCTCGGACTTACGCCAGCAGATCGCGGCGCTGCAAAACGCGGTCGAATCGCTGGCGAAGAAGGGGTAGGAGTTGGGGCTAAAGCCTCCAGCTTTCGCCCTATTACGGGCTCGGGCTGAAGACTTGGAGCTTCGACCTTCTAATCCCCCTGGCTATTTCGCGATCATGCCGTCAGCGCCAAACTGCTTCAGGTAGGCGATGACGTCCGCGCGCTGCTCAGCGCGACGCAAACCTGGGAATGCCATGCGACCGCGAGGGATGACGTCTTTGGGTTTTTTCAGGTAGGCATCCAGCGTGGCTTCGTCCCAGACGCGGCCGGTTGCAGCTAATTCTTTGAGCGCTGGCGAATACTTGAAGCCGTCAACACTGCCCCAGGCGCTATCAACTATTCCGTTAAGTGGTGGGCCTACTCGTTTTTTGGCACCTTCACCAACCATGTGGCAGGATTTGCACTTGGAGAAAACTTTGGCGCCGCTGGTAGCATCGCCGCCAGCCAGCGCTAGGCTGCCTGATACTGTCCAGACTGCCATGGCAATCGCCATTACGAACCGCATATCTCTCTACTCCGCTCAACGGGCTGGTATTGATGCCGTGTACATAGCGGATAGGGTTATGTTGTCCAAGGCGGTGCGACGGTTGGCGTCGCCGGCAGCTGCCAGGTTCGCGGCGCCAACCATCTCGCCATAAGATGCTAGGCGACGGCTTCTTTGACCGCTTTTTCGGTAGCGACGGTTGCTTCAGCTTCGCTGCGGTAGTGGGTGTAGGCAACGGCGCAATGCTCGGAACAGTAAGGGCGACCGGTTACAACTGACGAACCACAGAAGTGGAAGTCAGAATTTGTCGGATCGCCAACCGGCCATGCGCAGCTGCGTGGTGTAGACAATGCCGGGCTTGTGGCAACCAATCGTGGCCCTTTTTGCCGCTCGCCGCGCTTTGGCGGCAATCCGAGACGATAGGCCTTGCCGATGACTGCGTTCTTTGACACCCCCAGCTTGCGGCCGATTTGAGCAGCGGTATGTGGTTCTGACCAGAGCTTGCGTAACTCTGTGACTTGTATGTCCGTCCAACTCATCGCGGTGACCTCCAGGGTTTGCTGGGCGGCCGCTATATGTAGCGACCTCACACACGCAACCTACGAAATACGGAGGTGAGATGCCAGCATTTCTCTACTACTGGTGGTCACTTATCTGTGGAAATCTAGATATTGTGCCGCATTCCCGCGGCCTTGGGTCTGGATTCGGTCGCGGCAGGAAGCCCATTCCGACCGTTGCCACCATATGCTAGCGTCCAAAATCAATACACCGATTCGGCTGAAGGAGACGATCTATGGCTGTCGATGCCACGAAAGCTGCCTCACTGGCGCACGCCAATACCAACGATCTAGACCCTTGGTTTATGCCGTTTACGCCCAATCGTGCGTTCAAACAGGAGCCGCGGCTGCTGGTGAGCGCGGAGGGCATGTATTACACGACGAAAGAGGGCCGCAAGATCCTCGATTCGTCCGCGGGCCTCTGGTGCGTGAATGCTGGGCATGGCCGCAAGCGGATCGTTGAGGCGGTGCAGGCACAGGTCGCCACCATGGATTTCGCGCCAACCTTTCAGATGGGACATCCTGGCGCTTTTGAGCTTGCCTCCCGAATCGCAGCCTTGGCGCCTCCGGGCCTGGACAGCGTCTTTTTCGCCAATAGTGGCTCTGAAGCAGTGGATACCGCGCTGAAAATCGCGCTGGCCTATCATCGCTCCCGCGGTCAGGCGGAGCGGGTGCGCTTTGTTGGGCGTGAGCGTGGTTATCACGGTGTTGGCTTCGGCGGCATCTCGGTTGGGGGGATCAGCGGCAACCGCAAGATGTTTGGTTCAATGCTGCCCTATGTCGACCACCTGCCGCACACGCATAACTTGCAGGAAATGGCCTACAGCCGCGGTCAGCCGGAATGGGGCGCACACTTGGCGGATGATTTGGAGCGCATTTGTGCGCTGCACGACCCCTCGACTATCGCTGCGGTTATTGTTGAGCCGGTGTCGGGCTCAACCGGGGTGTTGGTGCCGCCGGTCGGTTATCTGGAAAAACTGCGGGCCATTACGGAGAAGCACGGCATTCTGTTGATCTTTGATGAGGTCATCACCGGCTTCGGACGTTTGGGCAAGGCGTTTGCCAGCGAATATTTCGGCATTACGCCAGACATGATGACCATCGCCAAAGGCATGACCAATGCCACCGTGCCCGCGTCTGGCGTGGTGCTGAAGCAAGATATCTATGACGGCCTGATGAATGGCCCGGAATGGGGTATCGAGCTGGCCCATGGCTACACGTACTCCGCACACCCGCTGGCAGTTGCTGCCGGTTTGGCGACGCTGGACGTCTATAAGGAAGAAGGCCTGTTCGAGCGCGCTGCTGGCTTGGCGCCGGTAATGGAAGATGCAGTCCATAGCCTGAAAGGCGAGCCGCACGTCATTGATATCCGCAATATCGGCCTGATGGCAGCGGTTGAGCTGGCGCCGATCCCTGGGCAGCCAGGCAAGCGCGGCTATGACGCTTTCCTGAAGGCCTATGAGGCCGGTGTCTATATCCGGCTTTCCGGCGATACCCTTGCGTTCTCGCCGCCACTGATCGCCGAGAAAGAGCATTTTGAGGTGATGGTCGAGACATTGCGCAAGGTCTTGCAGACCCTCGACTGACGCAAGAAGGGCGACTCGGGTAATCCGGTAACCGGGCTTTAAGCGCCGATTCGGTACAACCAACGGAGATTCGGTATCTTGTCCTATGGGTGAGATGCCGGGAGACACCGTTGGCCCGAGGGGTTGCCGAATGCCTGCCGTCCGAAACGCGAATGCCTCCCCGCCATTGTCTCCGGCGCGATACCGCTGGGATTGCGGTACCGACCGGATCGACTGGAACGGGCTGGACGACAATTGGCGGGCGGTGCTGGCAGATGGCCAGCCAGATACGGGTGCGGATCTGCAAAACCGGCTGCTGGAGGCCGACCAACGGGAGCGGGCCCGGGCACTCGCGCAAATGCGTGGCACCGATGCGCCGGTATTCGTGCGCTATCGTTTGACTAGCCCCGAAGGGCCGATGTGGGTGCAAGAGCGCCTAGAGATTGCCGAGCAGGCAAACGTACTTGAGGGCGAGATCACGGCCCTAACGCACGGAGAGGCTGAGGTGGCCGATCTGGAAGGCTCTGCCAGTTACGATCCGCTGACCGGCACCTTTACCCGGCAGCGTCTATACCAAGGCCTGCAACTGGCCATTGCCAAGGCTATGGGTGGTAATGGCGGCGGCACATTTTTGGTGGTCGATATTGACAATTTTGGGCTGCTTAATCACGCGCTTGGCTGCCGTGCCGGCGATGCGGTGTTGGTGAAACTGGCGGAGCGGTTGCGGGTGACCGTCGGCATTGGCTCTCTATTGAGTCGGGTTGGCGGCGATAGCTTTGGCATTGTGGTGGAAGGCGTGACCGAGGATACCGCCCTGGCATTGGCCGAACTGGTGGTGCGCTCCGTTAGTGACAAACCCATTTGCGGCGACGAAGATATCGCGGTGACTGTCTCAGTCGGTGCCGTGGTGTTTCCGATGTCGGCCAGTAGTGCGGAGGAGGCGATGGCGCGGGCCGATCTGGCGGTTGCCGGCGCTAAGGCCAGCGGCCGGAACCATTTTGAGCTCTATGCCCTATCCGGAGACCAGCGCGCGGTGCAGCGGCGCGATTTGGCGATAGCCCGGCGGGTGCAAGACGCGCTGTTGGAGCAACGGTTGATCTTTGCCTATCAGCCGATTGTGCGGGCGGACCGGCATCAGCCGGCATTCTATGAATGTCTGTTGCGGATGCGCACGCCCAACAAGCGGCTGGTGCCGGCTGGGCAATTCGTGCCGGTGGTCGAGGAATTGGGGCTGATGCGCCAGATCGATCATGTGGTGTTGGACAAAGCTATACATGAGTTGAGCCGCGACCCAAGCGTGACGCTGGCGATCAATGTTTCTGGCCATACGACCAGCGACCGCTCTTGGGTGAAGCGGCTGGAGGGGCTGAGTAACGCCCATGGCAACGCCAGCCAGCGTTTGATCGTCGAAATTACCGAGACAACCGCGATGCGCAGCCTGGGCGATGCCATTGGCTTTGTCGATGCGGTGCGGGGCACTGGCGCCAGGGTGGCCCTCGACGATTTCGGCGCTAGCTATTCGTCGTTTTGGCATCTGAAGAGCCTGCGGGTGGACATGGTCAAGATTGACGGCCTTTTCACCGGAAAACTGGTTGAGCATCCGGATAATTTGCTATTTTTCCGCGCGTTACTGGGCTTGGCAAAAGGTTGTGGATTTGAGACGGTCGCCGAATGCGCTGAGACTGCTCAGGACGCTGTGCTGCTGGCGACGGCAGGCGTGACCTACATTCAGGGCTATTACTTTGCGAAGCCGGAACTGACGCGGCTCAAAGGTTCGCCGACGCTGCCGTTGGGCCATGAGGCCGGGGCAGGACGACCGGATACGGTGGGGGGATTGCGGTTTGTTTCCTAGCGACAGATTGGAGTGGTTGTCCGCTGGCGACGCCTATCGTTAGCCGTTAGTATCCATGCCGAGAACGACATCCGGCGGGAGAAAACGGTTCATGAGCGAGTTTTTTGACAGTTATGAAATTCAGGCTCCGGAGGTGCGCGAAGCCTCGTTGCTAGCGGAATTGCCTCGCCAGATTGCTCACGCCAAGGAAAAAGCGCCGTATTTTGGCAAGCTGCTGGCGGATGTGAACCCGGCGGATATCACCAGCCGGGCGGCGCTGGCGCAACTGCCCGTCACCTACAAATCGGACCTGATCGAGGCGCAGGCGGCGAACCAGCCGTTTGGTGGCATGAATGCGACACCTGCGGGGGAAATGCTACATCTGTTCCTCTCGCCCGGTCCGATTGCTGAGCCGGAGGGCCGCAGCCATGATTGGTGGCGCGGTGCTCGCTCGTTGTTTGCGGCGGGGTTCCGCAAGGGCGACATCCTGCTCAACACCTTCAGCTATCACTTCACGCCGGCTGGCCTGCTAACCGACAACGCGGCGCGGGCGCTGGGTTGTGCGGTGTTTCCCGGCGGCGTCGGCCAGACGGACAGGCAGGTGGAGGCGATCAACTGGTACGGCATTAATGGCTTCATGGGTACGCCCGACTTCCTCAAGATTGTCATGGATAAGGCGGATGAGCTGGGTGTCGATATCTCCAGCATGACCAAGGCCCTGGTCGGTGCAGGTGCTTTGCCACCATCCTTGCGCCAGGAAATTATCGGCAGGGGCGTCGCCTGCGTGCAGAACTATGGCACGGCGGATCTGGGTATTGTCGCCTATGAGAGCCAGGCGATGGAAGGCATGATCCTGTCCGAAGGCATGATTGTCGAGATCGTCCGCCCCGGCACTGGTGAACCGGTGGTTGAGGGCGAGGTCGGCGAGGTGGTGGTCACGCAAATTTGGAACAAGGATTATCCATTGATCCGCTTTGCGACGGGTGACCTGTCGGCGATGTTGCCGGGCGTCTCACCGTGCGGGCGGACAGCGCCGCGCATTAAGGGCTGGATGGGAAGGGCGGATCAGTCGACCAAGGTGCGCGGCATGTTCGTGCGACCCAATCAGGTCGCCAACGTTGCCAAACGCCATCCTGAAGTCGTGAAGGCGCGCATCGTCATTGGCAGCGTTGACCGCCGCGATACGCTGCTGTTCAAAGCAGAAGTGCAAGGGCAACCGGATGGCTTAGCTGAGGCGATTGCCCGGTCGATTGATTCCGATATCCGTATACGTGGCGAAGTTGAATTGGTTCCCGTAGGCTTGCTGCCCAACGATGGTCTAGTGATTGAGGATACCCGTACTTATGAGTAAAATACTTGCCGGAAAAGTTGCGCTGGTGACTGGCGCACAGCAGGGCATTGGCGCTGCAATCGCGCGAGCCTTTGCTGGGGGAGGGGCTGCTGTGGTCATCAACTGGCTGGACGATCAGGCCGGCGCGGAGGCCGTCGCGGCTGATGTGCGGGCGGCAGGCGGTGAGGCTGTGCTGGTGCAAGGTTCTGTCACCGATGGAGCTGCCATTGAGGCCATGCTGGCTGCGGCGGATGGGCTGGGCGGCATTTCTGTGCTGGTGAATAACGCTGCCATCTTCCCGCGCACACCGTTCCTGGAGTTAACGGAGGCGGATTGGGATGGGCTGTTGAATGTGAATCTGCGCGCCGGGTTCGTCATAGCGCAAGCCGCGGCTAAGCGCATGGTGGCTGCGAAGACGGGTGGGGCGATTGTCAATCTGACCTCTGGCGCGGCCTACCGCGGCTCGCCTCGGGGTGTGCACTACGTCACCAGCAAGGCGGGCGTCATCGGCCTGACCCGCGGCATGTCGGCGGAACTGGCGGAGCATGGCATCCGCGTCAACGCCATCGCGCCGGGCCTGACTGACACGGCACAGCCTCGCTATGGTATGACCGAGGATGAGATTGCAGCTAAGGGCGCAACCATGCCGTTGGGATTGATCGATGCCACGGATATCGCTGACGCAGTCGTGTTCTTGGCCAGTGACGCAGCCAAGCGGGTGACGGGGCAGGTGCTGCACGTCAATAGCGGCGACTATATGGGGTGAGCTAGAGGGGAGAGGGGGCTAGGCCTCCACCTCGGCCATGTCGCAAAGCATGCGCCAGTGTTCTTCCGACACTGGCACCACAGACAAGCGGGGTTGGCGCACGAGGGCGAGGTCGTCGAAGCGGCCATCTTGCTTGACCTGGGCCAGTGAGACCGGTTTGCCGACAGGCTTGATCGCTTGCACCCTGACCATGCCGAACTTGCCTTGGGCATCGGTCGGGTCCGGGTGGTATTCTTCAATCACTTCAACGATGCCGACGATTTGGCGCTCGTTGACCGAGTGGTAGAAGAACCCCCGGTCGCCGACCTTCATCGCCCGCATGTTGTTAGCGGCCTGATGGTTGCGGACGCCGTTCCAGCCTTCGCCTTCCGCGCCTTTTTTCACCTGATCGCCCCAGGACCATTTGCCGGGCTCGGTCTTGAACAGCCAATAGGCCATGGGTGGTTTCTCCGCTGGTTTGTCGGACAATTGGCGAGGCATGGGCTGCCACTCGCCATCCTTCAGCGCCTCAACACCTGGGAAACGGCGTTTGTAGGCCATGGTTTGCGAGCCATCGATCCAGAAGCCCAGATAGACGTAGGGCTTTCCCACTTTCCGCATAGCTTCGATCAGGCGCAGCACGATGTGGCTGCCTATACTGCCCTTCGAATCGGGTTCGAAATAGCTGTAGACCGCGGAGACACCATCGCCCAACCGGTCACACAAACAGGCGGCAACAAGGGCGTGAGTTTCGGGATCGCGCAGTTCCAGCACCCACGTGTCGACGGGGCTGTCAATCATCATTGAGCTAAATTCGGCCCGGTCCATCTGCGCCATGTCGCTGTCGCCATGCCGGGTTTGCACATAGCGTTGGAACAGGGCGAAATGTTCCGCGTCGGCGGATGGTGGCACGAATTTGGCGATCAGGTGCTTCTGATGCCGCCAGATACGCCGCATGGATCGGCTGTAGTGAAAGCTCTCGGTATTGACTCGTATCGGTACGCACGCGTTGCAGGCCTGACAGGCGGGCCGGTAGGCGAGGTGGTGCGAGCGGCGGAAACCGGCTCTGGAAAGATTGGTGTGAAGGCCAGCCAGATCATGACCCCGCAACTCCAGCACCAGTTTCTGCTCGGTTCGTTCCGGCAGATAGGGGCAGGGCACCTGAATGGTGGCAAAGAATTGCCGAATGCGATGGGTAAACAATCGGTCCATAGGGTACTGTTGCAGCTACTCTTTCTAATCCAGGGATTCCAGCGCGTGCAGAAATCGTTGGGCGCGGTCCGCCCAATCAAAGGCGGTGATCGCAGCACCATAGGCATTCTGCTGCATCTGGTTCAACCGCTCAAGATCATCAATGCGCGCAATGATGGCTTCAGCGAGGGCTCTAGGAGTTGATGCAGTCAGGGTGTTGGCGAGGACGCCCGGCGGTTGACCTTCTAAATTTCCGTCAAGGGCGGCGATGGGCAGACGGTGGAAGATATAGTCCAGCGTCTTGAGTTTGAACCCGCCGCCAACGTCTTCCGCCACCAGCCCGAACCGGGCGTTGGCCAGATATGGCGCGACGCTAGGAACGGGGCCAGTGAATGACAGACCCGCGCGGGCGACGCGGGCGCGGAGCGTATCTGGAACCGTCCCAACCACCTGTGTCTCAATACCCGCGGCAGCCAGAACCGGCACGGCCTGCTCCGCCCATTGGGTGAGGTTGAGTTGTTTGGCGATCCACTCGAACCGACCGACCAGAACGATCCGGCGTGGGGTGGCATGGTCGAGCGTGCGGGATTCGACAGATGGTCCGGCATACCCTGGGGGGAGTGTGAGGGCAGGCGCGGTCGGTTGTTGCTGTGCGAACAGGCTGGCGTCGGCTTCGGTGATCGCGGTGACCAAAGCGGCCTGGCGCACGAGGGCTTGCTCTAGTCGAGCGTACTTGCGGGCATCGTGACGCAGGATCGGACGGCGCAGCGGCGATGGCTCTGCTGTGGCGACGGCCTTGCGCGTGCTGGCCTCGTGATTGTGCGCGACGTAAATCAGCGGGATTTGAGCGGCGTCGGCGAGCGGCGCTGCCCAGCCGCTGGCGGCCTGGTCTAGGACGACGGCGCGCCAGGCTTGCTGGCCTAGCAGGCTACGGAACCGGCTTTGTCGAACCGGGCAGGCGGCTTGCCAGACGCTCGCTGGCCAACGGCTGGCTAGCCCGAGCGGGCGGGGCCGGAATTGGCTTGGGGGCACCGCGACAACGGTTAGGCCAGGGATCCGTGGGCCATCGTTCTGCGTTAACAGCGTGATGGACTGGCCGGCTGCTGCTAGGGCGTCGAGGAGACCGCCGGAATAGACTTGATTACCGGCATGCCGTGCTCCCGGATGAGTGACACTGACCCAAAGCAACGGTTTTGGTTCGGATGGGCTTCCAGAATCCAGGCTCAAACGCTAGACTCCGCCACTAAGGGGGATATCCCCGCTATTCAAGACGTTGCCGCCAAGGAATTTCCTTTATGACCGACTTGCCCGCGATTGATCCGCGCGCGTATCGCGACACCCTGGGGCGCATGCCGACGGGTGTGACCATTATTACAACCTGTGATGCCACAGGATTTCGTGCCGGTGCAACCGTAGGTTCGTTTTCTTCGTTGTCGCTGGACCCGCCATTGGTGCAGTTCAGCCTGGATAAGTCTGCCAACTGCCATCAGCAGTTCGTCGAATGCGCCCACTTTTCCATCAATATCCTGGCGGAAGATCAAACCGATGTTTCCGGCATCTTCGCCTCGAAGAAGGACCGCCCGTGGGAGGAGCTTTCTCTGAAGGCAGGTGAGCATTGCACCGCGCCTTTGTTGGAAGGCTGTGTCGCTTATATCGAGTGCGCGCATGAGGCGACGTATCCCGGCGGCGACCACGATATCTTTGTTGGGCGGGTGCTGGGCTTGCGAATCGAGGGACTGGATCGCCGGCCAATGCTGTTCTTCGGCGGTGCCTATCGTCGGCTCGACAACGACGTTGTGGGCTAGACATGCTGCGCACCCCGATTGTCCCCCGTGTCTCTGAGACTGATGGCGCGGGGCATATCAACAACTGTTTCGTGCCTATCTGGCTGGAGGCTGGGCGGCGCGAAATTTTTCGGATTCTGACGCCTGACCTGAGTTTTGGTGCGTGGCGGGTCGCTTTGGTCAACACCAACATCGACTACACCGCCCAGCTGTTCTTTGCCGACGATGCAGAGGTTCTGACCTGGGTCGATCATGTGGGCACCAAGTCATTTCGCCTGTATGAGGAGGTGCACCAAACCGGTCGCCTTTGTGCCAGCGGCACGGCAACCTATGTGTATTTCAACTATGATACGCAGCAAGGCGAGGCGATCCCGGCGGATGCGCGTGTGGCTTTTACTGAGCACATGCGGGAGCCGGAGGCGACGCAGGCGGTTTGAGCAGGTAGGGCTGGTGTAGCAGGCATGCCTCTGGCCAAAGCGACGGACTGCCCACTTGCTTCAATGGCTGGGGGCGCGTAGAAGGCTCGCTTCGCCGCTGCCCGGTGTGCATACTGTCCAGGCTCTGCGGCCCAGCTAATTGTGTTTTGAGGAGTTTTCCCATGGCTGCTACAAGCCTTGAAGCCACCGTTCGTGCCAGCAATGGCACTGGTGCTGTCCGCGCCGTCCGTC
>CALKDI010000361.1 GCA_938084065.1 uncultured Alphaproteobacteria bacterium | reverse complement strand
CCCTAAAGCGCCTTCAGAGACACTCAGAGAGCGGTCTGAACCCCAATCCCGTGCCTAATCGGCATATCCAGGCGAAAGTCGATGATTTTAAGAAAATTTGGATACCTCACCAACCCTCGCCGAGTTTTCACACGGTCTGGGTGAATTTTGACGCGACTCTGCTGCGCAACCGTTCCAGGAACGCGGCAGCGAGGTTGCAGGTTCATGCGCTGAGATAGCCAGGCCTTCGATGCGAACGACACGAGAATCCAACTGCTATGGCCAGAACATTGCCCACCTTTGGCAGACGTTAGAGCGCAACGGGGCGGACAATTGGCGAGAGTAGCCATCAAATTGACTATTCGTCCGGGAGCGACCACTCTCACGCTTTAAGCAACTGGAAAGGCCAAACGAGATGTCCACAGCAGCAATGATCGAGCAAGGGTGGGGACTGGTCGCCAAGGGTGACTGGGACGCATTGATCAAAGATTACAAGGACGAGGCCATCCTTGTGATGCCCGGCCAGAACGACGTGGTCGACGGAGCGTCGGCCATCCATGCGGCGCTCACCAATCTGGGCTCGATCGTTCCGCCCGGCTTCGCGGTGACAGGCGTCCGCCAGATCGGCGATGGGGATGAGGTCGTCTCGGTTGTTGACTGGAAATGCGACAAGATCCCAAACGGTACGCAATCGACGGTTCTGTTCCGGATCGCTGACGGCAAGATCTATGAAGAACGCTGGTTCATGGACACCGAACAGTGGAAAGCCGCGTTCTGAGCGGTTCCGCAATCCCCAAGATTGCGGACCGAGACCAGATCTATTGCCGGCTTCGCTCGGACCTAGGGCGAAGGGGGAGGGGGCGGCCTTTTCGCTACGCACCAACCTTCCCCACAAAACAATGGTGCCCACGGGTCATGAACAGGGTGCCAGCGGCCAGCGCCTCGGTCTTGGCGGCTTGATATTCCTCACGCTCCCCTGGCGTCAATTGCGATAGGGCATAGGCCTCCGGCTGGGCGAAGACAGGGCCATCGGCGCGCTCGCTGACCACCGTATAGGGCCCCATCCGCACTGGGGTCAGCCCGGCGGCAATGCCCATGTCATAGAGCTTGGCGCTGGCAACTCCACTGGCCGAGACCGATTGCGCCGGCAGGCTGAACTTGGGCCGGAGTTCCGCAGAAACCGGCAGGTTCCACCAAGCGTGTAACTCGGTTGCCCGCACAATCACCCCGATGCGCCCACCGGGCCGCACCACCCGCACCAGCTCTGCCAGCGCCAGCGTGGCATCACATTCTTCCAGCACCGTGATGGTGTAAGCCGCGTCAAAGCTGTTGTCCGCAAACGGCAAAGCCTCAGCACTGCCTTGCTCAAACGCAATCGCAGCACCCGCCTTCCCGGCGGATATCCTGGCTTCACCCAGCAAATAGGGGCTGAGGTCCAGGGCCGTCAGCGGGTTGGCGCCGCCGGTGTGGCCCATGAACTGAACCGCCACCGCGCCGCTGCCGCAACCAACATCCAAGACCTTGTCGCCCGCCGACAGCGCCAGGTCATCGAACAGGCCGGCGGACATGCGGCGCCAGTCGACCAGCGCCGCCCGTTCCTCCAACAAGGCCA
Organism: uncultured Alphaproteobacteria bacterium; assembly: GCA_938084065.1. Classification (GTDB taxonomy): domain Bacteria; phylum Pseudomonadota; class Alphaproteobacteria; order Bin95; family Bin95; genus JACKII01. The sequence goes on along the minus strand of CALKDI010000361.1, from coordinate 7,070 downwards.
GCATGCCCAGTTTCGGTCCGGCGAGCGCAACAACCCGAAAACGCTCAGCCAGCGCCGGCAGCAACGGCTCCCATTGCGAGGGCGCCAGCGCCATCGGGGTCAGCAGCAGGACAGGGCCGGCACCGAACGCACGGTAGCGAATATCCGCCACCTCGCCGGAAACCTCCTCTCCATCGCCCATATCCGCGCCGCCCACGGCTGAGAGATGCGCCGCCACCAGATCAACAATATCGGCCCGGTCTGCCGCCAAGTCCGTCCAACCCTCCGCCGCATAGCCCTCCAGCGTTGCGGTTTTCGCATCGGGCAATCCCGGCAGCGCACTGGCCGCAGTCCGCGCCAGCATGCCGCCATCTGGCTGAATATAGAGCAACCGCTCCCCCAATGCCGCGAATGGCGCCGGATTAATCCGCGTCGGTGCCACCAACGCAATGCCGCCCAAGCGATCGGAATGCCCCGCCACCAGCCCGGCAATATCGCCTGCAAGCTGCGTGGCAACATGGGCGCGCGCAATGCCTAGGGCGTCGAGTACAGCGACGATGCGGTCGGATAGGGTCATAGTTCCAAACGGTCTTTCAGGTCTTTGCTGATTTTGGTGCCAGTCTAGCCTATAGTCGGCCAATCTAGCCAATACTCAGACAGTGCCGAAGCCCGCATCCGGAGCCCATCATGCCCGCCCGTCTCGACCTTACCCAAGGCGACATCACCACTCTGGCCGTCGATGCCATCGTTAACGCCGCCAACTCAACCTTGTTGGGCGGTGGTGGCGTCGATGGAGCGATCCATCGGGCGGCTGGACCAGAATTGCTCGCGGAATGCAGGACGCTGGGCGGATGCGCGACCGGGGAAGCAAAGATCACCGCTGGCTATCGCCTACAGGCCCGTCACGTGATCCACACGGTCGGCCCGGTCTGGTCTGGTGGGCGCGATGACGACCCGGCGCTGGCGGCGTGTTATCGCAACAGTCTGCGCTTAGCCGCGGCCAACGACTGCCGCTCCATCGCCTTCCCCTGCATCTCCACCGGCGTCTACCGCTTCCCGTTCGAGCGCGCCTGCCGCATCGCTTTGGCCACGGTAAAGGCCGAGTGCGTGCGCCTGCCAGCCATCGAACGGGTGGTGTTCGTCTGCTTTGGCCAGAGCGATTTCGAGGCGTTCGAGCGGATCATGGCGGAGAGCAACGCTTAGGCCACCGGTGCCTCAAACAAATACTCCACCTCCGCGCGATAAATCGGCGGCCCCTTGCCCAGATGGCTGGAATAGAGATTAAAGCCCTCCACCGGCATCGCTCCCACCCGTTCCAGGTTGTTGCGCTGCAAAAAGCTGCGGACGCCCTCAAGGTCAGGCTCGCCCAATCGCGCCAGGGTGACATGCGGTGCGAACTTGCGGCGCTCCGGCGGCAAGCCCACCCGTTGGCAGGCCCGCTCAACCCGGCCTTGCAACAGCGTCAGGCCGGCGGATGGCATCACCCCGGCCCATAGGGTTGTTGGTATCTGCCGCCGTTCAAAATGGCCGACGCCGGCGATTTCCAACGGGAAGGGCTCGACCACCACATCCGCCAGCGCCTCTATCAGGTCTTCGAATGTGCCGCCGTCAGCCTCGCCGATATAGCGCAGCGTCAGGTGCATGCTCTCAGGCGGCACCCAGTAGGCGCTCAGAACGCCTTCCTGAATCCGTTCTAATGCTGCCGTTACGCGTTCAGGCAGCGGTAGGGCCACGAACAACCGCATCGCACGGCCCTCAGCCGAACAGCGTCAAAACACCGGTATAGCCATAGATCCGGTTGTGCGCGATCTCGCCATTGGCATAGAAGCCTGCCAACGGGAAATCGCCCAATGCCGCCCGGATCATCTCCAGCTCCTCGCGATGGTTGAACAGGTTCGGCCCTCGCGCCAAGCATGAGACATAGATGCCGGCCTTTGGTGGCCCAGACAAACGGCCCGCCAGCTCTGCCAACATCCGGTTCAGGTCGTCGCGCGCAGCATCGGTATCGCGCAGACAGAACATCACCTTATCGCCTGGATCCGGCGTGGCGGAGATGCCGACAATGCCCTGGGGCAGATCAATCCCGGTCAGGTTGCGCACCATATAGTCCGCCCGGTCCGACCCCGCCACGGGCAAGGCCACGTGCAGGCTGTTGGCGACGGCCTTCAAATCCTCAATCTTGTCGCTGCCAAGATCAGTTTGCAGCGCTGCCAATGCGCCCTCGCCATCCAGCTCAATCAACAGATTGTTGTGCACCCGCGTCACGGCCCGCGCTGGCCCGATAGGCTTGCAGCCTTGGCTAAGGCTTGCCGCTATCTTCAAATTGGGTGCGAACAGCACACCGGAGGCGACACCTTGCTCCACCTGGTCGGCGATCACTGGCATCACGCCTTGTGCTGAGGACAGCCCGCCGACCAAATAGCCGGCCCGCTCTGCCAGATCGCCGATTAACTCGGTCAATTGGGAATGGTGCGGATCTGCATGAATCAGCCCAACTGCCGGCTGTGAGACCGCCAGCCAGTCATCATCTTCGGCACTGAAATAGGCCTCACCATCCGGTTGCGGTGGGATCATGCGGAAGGATTCCGGTGGCAGCCGCATCGCCAGCACGCTCAACGCCGGCACGGCAAAATACTCGTCCGCATCGCCCTGCCCGACAGTCTCGGAGGCATTGGGCAGCGACATACCCATGACGCCCATAGAAACACAGCCGACCCAATGGGCAATGCCGGTTTCGTGGCGAAGGGTTGCCAGCACAGCATTCAAATCGTGCACCAGGGAATCGCTGGCATAGACCAGCCCCAAATTGGCCCCCTCCGGCACCGGCCCCAGGCGTTGCAGCGTTTCCGCCATCGCGCCGCGCCAGTCAGCCCCGCCGCCATGACCGGCAGCAAACGCTAAGGTTGTGGTGAGATCGCTCATTCTGGGTCTCCCTCCTTCAAGAGGGTTTCAACGGCTGGCAGAATATTGCCTACAATCAATGCTACGCCTTCCGCGTTTGGGTGCAAGCCGTCCGATAGGATCAAATCACGGCGGCCCGGCAATCCTTCCAAGAAGAACGGGTAGAGCCCGACGTCATGCTTGGCCGACAACCGCCGATAGGCGCCCTCAAACGCCTCTTGATACTCAACTCCCAGATTTTGAGGTGCTTTCATGCCAGCCAGAAGCACGTGAGCCCCCGCGTCTTTCAGTTGCACCAGGATTTGATCCAAATTCTGCTCCATCGCTGTCGGCGATAGCCCACGCAGCGCATCGTTGGCGCCCAACTCCACCACCGAATGGGTAGGCTTGTCAGCCAGGGACCAGCCCAACCGCGCCAATCCACCAGCCGACGTATCGCCGGAGACACCCGCGTCCAACACCAGCACGTCGTGGCCACGGGCGGTCAGTGCCTGTTGTAACTGCGCGGCAAACCCGTCCTCAGCCGGCAGGCCATAACCCGCAGTCAGGCTGTCGCCCAACAGCAGCAATCGCTTCTGCGCGGCTTCGCCTGCGATAGGCCACAACAGCCCGATAGCCAGCAAAAGCTTGACCGCTGCCGCATACACGCCATATCGGCGGTGTGGCGGGTTCGTCCTGAGCTGGCCTTTTCGCTGTCCGGTTATCATTCGGTTAGGCCCCATGCTCGCAAAATCTGACTCCGCCATTACGCTGGAAGATGTGCACCTCACATTGGCGAGCGCTGCCGGTCCGGTCAACATCCTGCGCGGAATAGACCTGCGCGTGGCCGCTGGAGAAACCGTCGGCATTGTCGGCCCGTCCGGCAGCGGCAAGACCACCATGTTGATGGTCATTGCCGGGCTAGAGCGCCCATCTGCGGGCCGCGTGCACGTGGCTGGCCGTGACCTAACCGATCTTTCAGAGGATGCGCTGGCCAGCTTCCGCCGCGACCATGTCGGCATCGTCTTTCAGTCCTTCCACCTGATAGCGACCATGACAGCGCTGGAGAATGTCGCCGTGCCGCTGGAGCTTGCCGGCCGCAAGGATGCGTTTGAACGTGCCGCGGCTGCGCTGGAGTCTGTTGGCCTCGGCCATCGCCTGACGCATTACCCTGGCCAATTATCCGGCGGTGAGCAGCAACGCACTGCCATCGCACGCGCCTTCGCACCAGGCCCGAAAGTGCTGCTTGCTGATGAACCCACCGGCAATTTGGATGGCGAAACCGGCCAACAGGTCATCGACTTACTGTTCGGCCAGTCCGAGCGGGAGGGCACAACATTGGCGCTCATCACCCACGATACGGCGCTGGCCGAACGTTGTAGCCGTCAGGTTCGCGTCGCCAACGGCCTGATCCTCGATCCCAGCCAAACGGCAGAGGCCGCGTGAGTCAAGACCTGGCGCTAGCCTTCACCTGGGCCCGACGCGAGCTGCGGGCCGGCCTCGGCGGCTTTTGGGTATTCCTCGCCTGCCTGGCACTGGGAGTTGGTGCCATTGCCGGCGTCAACGCTGTCAGCCTGGCGGTGCAGGAGGCCTTGCAGCGCGATGCCCGCGCGCTGGCTGGTGGTGATGTGGTGGTGCGCACCAGCTATCAGCCGGCCACCGCCGAACACATCGCGTTCCTCACTGCAACGAGCCAAACCCTGTCACACGGGTTGGAGATGCGGGTCATGGCCGGTGGCAACGACGCCACCCAACGCCGGCTGGCCGAATTCAAAGCCATCGACAACGCCTACCCGGTCGCCGGTGCTTTTCTGCTGGAGGGCGGTGGCAATCTGCCAGATGCGCTTGCAAAACGAGATGGCCAATGGGGCGCCGTCGCCGAACAAGGCCTGCTGGACCTGCTGGACCTTGCGGTTGGCGACCCGATCAGCATCGGCGCGCAAACCTATACCGTCCGTGGCGTGATCCAGCGCGAGCCGGACCGCGCCACCGGTCTCGCCAGTTTCGGCCCGCGCCTGCTGGTGGCATTGCCCAGTGTTGAGGGGACGGGCCTGATCCTGCCCGGCAGCCTGATCCGCTACATCTATCGCGTCGCACTGCCGGCAAATGCTGACGCCATCGTGTGGTCCGACGCCCTAGAAGAGCGGTTCCCCACAGCCGGTTTCCGCATCACACCGGCCAGCCGCGCTGCCCCCGGATTGTCTGAAACCGTCGGTCGCCTGACCCTGTTCCTCACGCTCGTTGGCCTGACGGCCTTGCTGATCGGCGGGATCGGGATCGCCAACGCGGTGCAGAGTTATATGGGCACCAAGACCGGCACCATCGCCATGCTGAAATGCGTCGGCGCGCCCTCCCGCGTGATCTTGCTGACCTACGGCCTGCAAACTGCCGCACTGGCGCTATTGGGCATTGGGGTGGGGCTAATCCTGGGCGCGCTTGCCCCATTTGCACTGGCGATTGTGCTGGAATCACTGCTGCCGGTGACGCTGGAGCCCGGCCTCTACCCAGGCGCGCTGGCGCTGGGCGCGGCTTTTGGTGTGCTAACCACCGCAGCGTTTGCGCTTTGGCCATTGCTGAAGAGCCGGCGCATCGCCCCCGCCCGCCTGTTCCGCGATCTGGTTGCACCGACCAGCGGTCGCCCAACCCTGGTTGAGATCGCGATCATATTCGGATTGCTAGCCCTGCTCGCCGCACTGGCTGTCCTGACGGCGGAGCAACGGGGTTTTGCGCTCTGGTTCGTTGGCGGCGTCGCGCTGGCCTTCGTGCTGTTTTTCGCCGCCGCGCATGCCCTGGCCGTCGTCGCCCGCCGGCTGGTGCGAACCGCCCTGGCGCGATGGCGTGCCAGCCTGCGCCTGGCCCTGGCCAATCTCTGTCGCCCCGGCGCACCGACAGTTAGCGTCGTCCTGTCCTTAGGCTTCGGCGTGACCGTCCTCGTCTCAGTCGCAGCCATCGAGGCCAATTTGGGCCGTGCCCTGCGCGATGATCTGCCAGCCAAGGCCCCAACCTTCTTTTTCATCGACATCCAGCCAAACCAGCTAGAGGCCTTCCGCCAGACCGTCGCCAGCATTCCAGGCGATCACGAGTTGACCGCTCGCCCAATGCTGCGCGCCCGTATCGTCAAAATTAATGGCCGGCCAGCGCGCGAAGAAGATGTCGCCGAAAACGTGCAATGGGCGCTGCGCTCCGAACGCGGCCTGACCTTTCAGGCAGAGCAACCAGCGGAAGGCCCGATTGTTGCCGGCAAATGGTGGCCGGCGAACTACCAAGGGCCGCCGCTGATCTCCTTCCATGCCGGCATTGCCGCCGGGTTCGGCGTTGGCGTCGGTGACGTTCTGACGTTCAACATTTTGGGCCGGGAGATTTCCGCGACTATCGGCAACCTGCGCGCCCTCGACTTCCGCAGCATCCGCATGCAGTTCACCACCATCTTCGCCCCCGGCACGCTGGAGCGGGCACCGCACACCATTTTGGCCACCACCAGAACCCCACCGGAGCACGCCAGTGAACTGGTGCGCGCCGTATCGGCCAAATTCCCCAACATCTCCGCCGTGCGGGTAAAAGAAGCGCTGGAGGTGTTTGACAAGCTCATTCGCCAAATCGGCAACGCCATCCGCGTGATTGCTGCCGTCGGCCTGCTGGCCGGCGTGTTGGTGCTGGCCAGCGCAGTTGCCGCCGGTCAACAGGCCCGCCGGCGTGATGCGGTGATCCTCAAGGTGCTAGGCGCAACCCGCGCGAACGTTCTGGCCACATACCTGTGGGAGTTCGGCATCCTCGGTATCGGCACCGTGGCCATCGCCGCCGCCATTGGCAGCACCGCAGCCTACATCGTCGTGACAGAGGTTATGGGCATGCAATGGAGCATGCCATGGCTGGCAGTCCTGCTGACCGCTCCGCTAGCCCTGGCCATTACCCTGATAGCGGGATTTTCCAGCGTGTGGCAGGCACTGGGCCAGAAACCGGGGCCGATCTTGCGCAACGCATAATTTCAATTATTGATTGCCAATCAATTCCGAACACAGTTATGTTTTGCACCCAAAATAAACGTTCAAAAACCGGAGGAGTGGCAAAAATGCTTAGAGCCTGCCCGAAAAGTAGTTGAACGATATCAGTGGATTGTGATTCACCGTCTTTGTGAAGAGATGGAGGATCAGATGCCCTGGACAGATACCGCTCGCGTTGAGCATAGCCGCAAGACAGGCCGTTATCCAAGC
>CALKDI010000360.1 GCA_938084065.1 uncultured Alphaproteobacteria bacterium | reverse complement strand
ACCAAGCTGTCAACACCTTATTTGATAAAGCTGACAACCAGTGAAAACAAACCAAAACCACTCGTATGTAGCTGAAGAATTCCCCCAGCGAAGCGCTAGGCGTTCCGCGAGGGAGGCGCCTTTTAGGCCCAGCCCATTTTGGTGTCAACAGCATATTCACCCAGGGGTTGCTTTTCTAGCGAGCCAGACTTTCCAATGCCGTTTTGCGGTGTCATGCGACAGGCAACTTCGCCTAGAAACTCCATAACGCCTACATACAGACTGCAAGCTCTCGCGATGTAGGTTGACAAGCGGTAGCGGGGGTCGCTACCAAAAACCCTAGCGGTTGCGGTCGAGATGTGCCGCCCCATATCACACGGTGGAGAATCCACCGAATAGACTGAGCGAGGCAAGGTGCGCCGCCATCGTCACTTAAGACAAACGCGGATACGGCGCTTCCAGAATGCGGAAGTCCAATCTGCCAATCGCAACGCCTCAAGCGTTGTCGCTGCCCCTGGAGCACGCTCCAAAGGATGGGGCTTGCTAGGGGTTGGATGCGCGCTGATAACGCTAGCCGGCGCTTCTGCAGCAGCATTTGTATCGTTTGGCCAGGCAGCTCGACCATTTTTTGGATCGCCTCCAGAACCAGCTGCAGTTACAGCCGCGATCTCTACCCCTTCCCAAGCCTTTGTGCCGCCCATCATTTTGCCAGACGATGCGCTCGTTCCACCGCAGCCAGCGCTTGCGGCTGCGCCGACGGTCCGACAGGTCGTCGTGGAGAATGGCGACACTCTCGCGTCCGTCCTTGGCAAAGCCAAGATCCCATCTCAGCAGGCTCATGCAGCAATCAAGGCGCTGAGCGCGGTCTACAATCCACGCCGGTTGCAGATTGGCCAACAGATCGCCCTGACCCTGAACCCAGATGATTCCGGTCAAACCCTTGTGGGATTGGAGCTGTCGTCCAGCTTCGACCGCTATGCCGGAATTACACTGTACCCGGACGGCGATTATCGGTCGTTCGTTACGCCAAAAGACCTGACCAAGACGACGGTTGCGTCCAGTGGCGTGATCTCGTCCAGCCTGTTCGCCGATGGGATGCAGGCTGGCATTCCCGCCGCCACCATGGCGAACTTTTTGCGCCTGTTCAGCTTTGACATCGATTTTGAGCGTGATGTTCAGCCCAACGATAGGTTTGAGGTTGTGTTCGAGCGGTATCGTGATCGCGACGGCAATGTCGTCCACACGGGTAACCTGCTCTACGCTGGCTTTACCGTTGGCGGAAAAGAGCGTGGCTATTACCGCTATAGCGATGGTAACGGCGATGACGCCTACTATAATCCCAAGGGTCAGGGCATTCGCAAAGCCTTGCTGAAAACGCCGGTCGATGGCGCGCGACGCTCCTCTGGCTTTGGCATGCGACGTCACCCAGTGCTGGGTTACACCAAAATGCACACTGGAGTTGATTTCGCGGCAGCACGTGGCACACCGATCCGCGCTGCCGGCGATGGCGTGCTGACCTTTGCCGGTCGCAAGGGCAGTTACGGCAATTACATCGCCATCCGCCACAATGGCAACTACGCGACTGCCTATGCCCACATGCACAAGTTCGCCCGAGGAATGCGGTCTGGCAAACGGGTGAAACAGGGCCAGGTTATTGGCTACGTCGGCACCACTGGGCGCTCGACTGGCCCGCACCTGCACTATGAGGTGATGCTCAACGGCAAGCGCTTAAACCCCAGCAAACTGCGCCTCCCCAGTGGCAAAAGCCTGAAGGGCCCGGAGTTCAAGCGCTTCAAACAGCAGATTGCTGTGATCGATGCGCTACGGCAGGCGGAAACGGACGACGAACTGGTCGCCGCCCGCTAAAGCCTGAGCCTTCCGAAGATGTTTACGCGGGCGCGTGGTCCCGTTTCAGGCTGAGCCCGTCCCCTGACGGATCGACACCGACCTTGACCTGGTCGCCATCATGGATCTCCCCAGCCAACAGCTGCTCCGCCATCGGATTTTGCAGCGCCTTCTGGATCACCCGCTTCAGCGGACGAGCGCCATAGGCTGGGTCGTAACCTGCCGCCGCCAGCCAATCCATCGCCGCCTCATCCAGCTCCAGGCTGATATTGCGGTCGGTGAGCAGGCCCTCCAGCCGCTTCAACTGGATCTTGACGATATCCGCCATCTGGTCGCGACGCAGGCGATGGAATACCAGGATCTCGTCCAGCCGGTTCAGGAATTCCGGCCGGAACGCGCCCCTGACCGTCTCCATCACCTGAGATTCGAGCACATCCGGGTTCGCCCCATCAGGCGCTGCCGCCAGATACTCTGATCCAAGGTTGGATGTCAGCACAATCAGCGTGTTGCGGAAGTCCACCGTGCGGCCCTGGCCATCGGTCAGGCGACCATCGTCGAGCACTTGCAGCAGCACGTTGAACACATCCGGGTGCGCCTTCTCCACCTCATCGAACAGGATGACCTGGTAAGGCCGACGCCGCACAGCCTCAGTCAGCGCTCCCCCCTCCTCATAGCCGACATAGCCGGGCGGCGCGCCGATCAGACGGGCGACAGAGTGCTTTTCCATGTACTCGGACATGTCCATGCGAACCATGGCCGTCTCGTCGTCGAACAGGAAATCGGCCATTGCCTTGGTCAATTCGGTTTTGCCGACGCCCGTGGGGCCGAGGAACAGGAACGAGCCTATGGGCCGGTTCGGATCCTGCAGACCGGCACGGGCGCGACGAACAGCCTGAGCCACCGCCGTCACCGCCTGATCCTGGCCGATGACACGGCTGTGGAGCACATCCTCCATGCGCAACAGCTTTTCGCGTTCGCCCTCGATCAGTTTGTCGACGGGAACGCCGGTCCAGCGGGCCACGATCTGAGCGATATGCTCGTCGGTCACGGCTTCCTCGACCATGCGGTTGCCGGCCACTTCATCGGCTTTCGACAATTGTTGTTCCAGTTGCGGAATCACGCCGTACTGGATTTCTCCGGCCTTCGCGTAGTTGCCCTGGCGTTGCGCCGCCTCCAGCTCCTGGCGAGCCTGGTCGAGCTGTTCCTTCACCTTGTTGGCGCTGGTCAGCGTCTCTTTCTCCGCCTGCCAGACAGAGGTCAGATCGGCCGACTTCTTCTCCAGGTCAGAGAGCTCATCCTCCAGCTTGCCCAGACGATCCTGGCTGGCGCTGTCTGTTTCCTTGGCCAGAGCCGACTGCTCGATCTTCAACTGGATGATGCGGCGATCGAGTTCGTCGATCTCTTCCGGCTTCGAGTCGATCTGCATGCGTAGACGGCTGGCTGCCTCATCCACCAGATCGATGGCCTTATCGGGCAGGAACCGGTCGGCTATGTAACGGTTCGAAAGCGTCGCGGCGGAGACGATAGCGCCGTCCGAGATCCGCACACCGTGGTGCAACTCATACTTTTCCTTCAGGCCGCGCAGGATGGAGATCGTGTCCTCCACCGTCGGCTCCGAGACGAAGACCGGCTGAAACCGCCGGGCGAGCGCTGCGTCTTTCTCCACATGCTTCTTGTACTCATCGAGCGTTGTCGCGCCGATGCAGTGCAGTTCGCCGCGCGCCAGCGCCGGCTTGAGCATGTTGGATGCATCCATGGCGCCATCGGCCTTGCCGGCACCGATCAGCGTGTGCATCTCGTCGATGAACAGGATGATCTCGCCTGCCGCGGCTTCTATATCGGAGAGCACAGCCTTCAGCCGCTCCTCGAACTCGCCACGGTACTTGGCGCCGGCGACCATCGCGCCGAGGTCGAGCGCCATCAGCCGCTTGTTCTTCAGCCCCTCCGGCACGTCGCCATTGACGATGCGCTGGGCGAGCCCCTCAGCGATGGCGGTTTTGCCGACGCCAGGCTCTCCGATCAGGACGGGATTGTTCTTGGTCCGCCGCGACAGCACCTGGATGGTTCGGCGGATTTCCTCGTCGCGGCCGATCACAGGATCGATCTTGCCTTCGCGGGCCGCTTCGGTCAGGTCACGGGCGTATTTGTTGAGCGCGTCATAGCCCTCTTCGGCACCGGCGCTGGATGCCGTACGGCCTTTGCGCAGGTCGTTGATCGCCTGGTTCAGCGCCTGTGGGTTGACGCCGCCGTCCTGCAGCGCCTTCGCCGACGGCGAGCCCGCCGCCATGCTGAGCGCCTGCAACAGTCGTTCGACCGCAACGAAATCGTCGCCGGCCTTCTTGGCGATTTGCTCAGCGCTTTCGAACAGGCGCGCGGCTTCGGGCGTCAAGTGGATTTGCCCGGCCCCCTGCCCTTCCACGACCGGCAGCTTGCCCAGCGCCAATTCGGTGGCCTGAAACACCTGCTTCGAGTCACCGCCGGCCGACTGGATCAACTGAGCGGCAAGGCCCTGGTCGTCCTCAAGCAGCGCGTAAAGGATATGTTCCGGCGTAAAACGTTGGTGCCCCCGCCGCAAAGCGAGCGTCTGGGCTTCCTGCAGCAGGCCTTTGGCCCGATCTGTGTATTTCTCAGGATTCATCGCGATATGGTTCCCCTGCGATAGGCGGAAAGAGACAGCAACCAGCCCTTCTTCGGAAGCAACCGGCCATGGGCATTATTTGGTGTGGCTTTTCAGACACACAAGGGGTTTTCAGTCGAACCCGTGCCGATGGGTCGAGCGGCAAGATCGGTTGGCCTATAGAATGGGAATACCAATGGCACGAAGGGCTCCACCGTCCACTTTATCTATCATGCCGAGTGCGGGCGGAGCCCGTGTATCGAGGAGTACAGCGCCTGGGCATTTGTTGAAGGTGGTGGCGGGGTCTGAGTGGTGGCAAGGCTTCAAACGCTCGATTGAGACGCCGGCAACAGGCCAAAGCTCGGTTGAGATGACAACTGCACAACTTGACGAATGGCGGCTTCGAGCCGTCACTGGACCTCCGTCTCAAGTCCAGCATCGGGCACTTTGGGCGGGGAGCGGACTTTCGCTGCAAATGCGAAGGCATCAACGATGATAGCTCAAATTAGACATCGACATGATGTAAATGAGATCAGAATCTCTTCTGTCGACGCTGCACAGCTTGAAAGTTACCGCGATAGCGTTATTTCGCACCCTATTTCGCCACCTAGGATGCGGCCGAGGTGATAGGCCGCCAACGGATCGTCATCATTTTGGCCCATCAGGGCGGCGAAGGCCTGTTTTGCTTTAGGATCTTTCGCTTCGAGTAAGGCAAAGGCGTTCTGATAGGTCGCGGTGGCTCTATCGTCAGCCTGCGTCATCGAAAGCGGTTCAAAGCAACGAACCGCTTGGGTCTTGCCTTTGAGCAGCAAGGTTCCGATGGGCCGGCCCTGAAAACCTACAATTTTCTCTGCAGCGCTTTCGCTGACACAGATGCGGGTCCCCACCTCTTTGTTTGCGTCCTCCAGCCGGGCAGCGATGTTCACCGCGTCGCCATAGGCAGTATAGTCGAAGAAGCGCTTCCCGCCAAAATTGCCGATAATGGCTTGGCCGGTGTTGACGCCAACCCGTGTGGAACCCAATTCTATCCCTTGGGTCAGGAGATCCGCCCGGAAGCCTTCGGCAAACTGGTCTATCGCCAGCGCGCATGCGACGGCATGGGCGGCGTGGTCTGGATCGTCGAGAGGGGCACCGAAGGTAGCCTGCACTGCGTCGCCGATAATCTTCATCACCGTGCCGGAATGGGCGAAGATCGTCTCGATCACACCGTCGAGGTAATCGTTGAGGATCCGTACGATCACTTCTGGGTCCGATGATTCCACCAATGGTGTAAAATTCGTCAGGTCGGTGAAAAGGAACGTCGCATCGCGCCATATGCCGGAGGCTTCCAGGTGGTCCGGGTCCTGGGCAAGCGCTTCGACTACTGTCGGAGAGAAGTAGCGAGACAGAGTCACCCGCGCCCGTTCTGACTCGTCGCGGGAAGTCTGCAGGGCTCGTATTTCCCCAACATGGGCGAGGGTTTTGGCGATGGTTGTCTCAAGGTCGTCAAACTCAATTGGCTTGGTGATGAAGTCGAAAGCACCCCGGTTCATCGCCGTCCGGATGTTCCGCATATCGCCATAGGCCGAGACGATGACGGTCTTGAGGTCGCTGTGCAGCTCGTTCAGCCGCTCCAGGAGTGTGAGCCCGTCCATCCGTGGCATGTTGATGTCGGATAGGACGATATCAATGTCCGGGTCCTGGGCGAGCACTTCCAGCGCATGCTTGCCGTCCTGGGCGAAAACGAACTCGATTTCTTTTTTGCGGATTTTACGGCGAAAACTCTGCGCAATCAGCGCTTCGACGTCCGGCTCGTCGTCCACCACAAGGATGCGTGGCGGTCTCATGCGGGGACCCCGATGGCCCGCGCCAGATCCTCTTTGAGCTTGGGGAAGTCGATGGGCTTGGCAAAGAAACTGGCGGCGCCCAGCGCTTTCGCCTCTGATTCCGTCGCCGGGTCGCCGTAGGCGGTGATCATGAACACGCCAACCCGCGGCCACGTTTTGCGGACCTCCGCCAGGAGATCCATTCCCGACATGCCAGGCATGTTGATATCGGAGAGCAGAACCAGAATTTCCGGTGGCGTGCCATTTCGCAGAATATCCAGCGCCTCTTGGCCGGACTGGGCGAAGTCGAAATCATAGACGCCCTTGCGGATCTCACGCCGGAAGTTCTGCCTGAACAGCTCCTGCGCATCGATTTCGTCATCGACCATCAAAACACGGGTTGTCATTGATCGCCTCCGGTGTCGGCGGGCAGGGTTCGCGGAAGCGATGCCGTGAAGACCGTATATTTCCCAGGCTCGCTTTCCACGGTCAAGTCACCGCCATGCTGCTTCACCATAATATCATAGCTGAGCGACAATCCCAGCCCCGTGCCTTCGCCGGCGGGTTTGGTGGTGAAGAACGGAGCGAATATCTGCTCCCGCACATGCTCCGGGATGCCGCCGCCATTGTCGCGCACTTGCACCTCTACCCGATCGCCGTCGGTACGGGACGAAACGGAAATGACCGGGTTAAACCCGTCCTCCTCCAGGCTGCGCTTGTAGGCGGCGTACATGCCGTTGGAAATCAGGTTGAGGAACACGCGCATCAGGTCCTGCGGGAAGCATTCGACCCTGCCGGCGTCCTCGGCAAAATCGGTTTCCATCTCGATGTTGAAGGAGGAGTTCTCCGCCCGCGCACCATGATAAGCGAGGTTCAGGGCCTCCTCGGCGATGGGGTTCAGTGAGACCTCCTGGCTTTCGCTCGGCCCCGAGCGTGAGTGCAGCAGCATGTTCTTGACGATGGAGTCCGCCCGGCGGCCATGCTCGTTGATCTTGGTCAGGTTGTCGCGAACGGTCTGGAACAGGTCTTCGGCGTCCTCCCGCTTCTCCTCGTCCAGGGATTTCATCTGGTCTTCCAGGATTTCCCCCAGTTCGCCCAACAGCTCGTCCGAGAGTTTGGCGAAGTTGTTGACGAAGTTCAGCGGGTTCTTGATCTCGTGCGCGATACCGGCGGTCAACTGGCCGAGTGACGCCATTTTTTCGGACTGAACCAGCCGTTCCTGGGCTTTCTTCAGGTCCTCCAGAGCCGCTTCGGCAGCATCGCGCGCCTCAACCAGCGCCTTGAACTGGCGCACGTTTTCGATGGCGATGACGGCCTGGGCGGCGAAGGTTTCAATCAGATCAATGTGTCGTTCTTCGAACGGTCGTACCTCCCGGCGGAACAGATCGATGCAGCCGATTGCCTTATCGCCACTAATCAGCGGTACTGACAGAAAGGTATGAATGCCTTCCACATCCACCATACGAACATCGACCGGATCCCCTCGCTTGTAACCTTCTTCATCAGCTCTGTCCCTGATGTGGATGGTTTTTGCCTCCCGTACGGCCCTGGCTGAAAACCTGTCGCTGTTGAGTTTGAACGCCGTTGAGCCAACCCTTTTGTTCGCTAACACCTCGCCCCATCGGGCGCGAAACATCAACTGATCTCCAGTTTCGTCGACGAGCAGCAAACTGGCAGTTGGGGCCTCGCACAAGTTGGCGGCGCTTTCCAGAATTCTGTCAAACACTGGCTGGTCATCATCTCGGCTCTGGCTGATGACGGAGAGAATTTCCCGCGTCGCCGCCTCGCGCTCCAGCCGCGTCTGGAGTTCGCGGAACTGGCGCACGTTCTCAATGGCAATGACGGCCTGGGCGGCGAAACCCTGCAGAAGGGAAATTTGGTCTTCGCTAAAGAGCCCTACCTCTTGTCGGACAAGGATAAGACACCCAATTGCGTCTCCCTTCAAGTCTAGAGGCACAACCAAAGCGGACCTAATTCCCTCTTGATCAGCAATTCTTACAGCGGCGGGATGGCCCCTTTTATAGCTGTCGGCTTCTCGCACATCGGCCCAATGAACGACAGTATTCTCAAGAATTGCGCGCCCCGGCCCGAACTCCGGATCTAGGGGCTTTGCTTCGCCGACAAACGTTCCACCTAAAGAATCCCCCCAGCTCGCCTCAATCGTGATTGTCGATTTCTCTGGATTTGCTATCACAAGCCTTGCCATTGGCACGTCGCAGAGCCGGGCGGCAGCTTCCACAATGACGTTAAATACGGGGTATTCGTCATCCTGGTGCTGGCTGATCGCATGCAGGATTTCCCGCGTCGCCGCCTCCCGCTCCAGCCGTGTCTGGAGTTCGCGGAACTGCCGCACGTTCTCTATGGCGATGACGGCTTGGGCGGCGAAGCTCTTCACCAACTCAATGTCGTCGTCGGAGAATGGGTCAACGCCTCGACGGTTCAATGCAATCGACCCTATCGCTGTGTCTCCGCGGCTCAACGGAACCCAAAGCATTGTCCGTATGCCTTCGACGTCGGCCAACCGCCGTGCCAGAGGATCGCCAGCTTTGTATCTGGGACGTTGGGTTAAATCTGGGGTATGGATGGTCGTGTTTTCGAGGATTGACTTGGCGGGTGCGAGATCCGGGTCAAGCGCGAATACATCGCCATCGGTCAATGAGTGCAGTTGATCACCCCAACTCGCCGCGACGGCAAAGTGAGTCCGTTCGTCATTCACAACAAGGAGACGGGCCATAACCGCGCGGCATAACCCAGCCGCGTTGTCCAGGATCACATCGAAAACAGGCTTCTCGTTGTCCTGGCTCTGACTAATGACAGAGAGGATTTGCCTGGTCGCCGCCTCCCGCTCCAGCCGTGTCTGGAGCTCACGGAACTGACGCACGTTCTCGATGGCGATGACGGCTTGGGCGGCGAAACCCTTGAGAAGAGAAATCTGGTCTTCGCTAAAGAGCCCGATCTCCTTGCGGGCAAGCGTAAAGCATCCGATTGCGTCCCCCTTCAAGTCCAGAGGCACGATTAAAGCGGACATTATTCCTTCTTCGTCTACCATTCTTATAGAGGCTGGTTGGCCGCTCTGATAGCCGTTGGATTCTCGCATATCGGGCCAATGAACGATCGTATTTTCAACAATTGCCCGCCCCGGCCCGATTTCCGGATTCAGAGGAACCGGTTTGCCGACAAACGCTCCTCCCAGCGAGTCCCCCCAGCTTGCCTCAATCGTGAAGGTTGATTTCTCTGGATTCGCTATCGAAATCCTCGCCATTGGCACGTCACAGAGCCGGGCGGCAGCTTCCACAATGACGTTAAATACAGGATACTCATCGTCCTGGTGCTGGCTAATGACGTGCAGGATTTCCCGCGTCGCCGCCTCCCGCTCCAGCCTTGTCTGGAGTTCGCGGAACTGGCGGACATTCTCAATGGCGATGACGGCCTGGGCGGCGAAGGTTTCCAGTAGAGCTATCTGGTCAGGGCCGAATGGCCGAACCTCCAGGCGTCGCAGCGTAATACAACCGATCGCCTCGTTGTCAGCGATAAGTGGCACGCCAAGCATAGTCCTAACGCCCTCCTCATCGACCAGGCGCCGGCGGTGCGGCTCTTCGTTCCGATACATTTCTGTATCGGCTAAGTCCTCGATCTGGACAGCTTTCCGGCCTCGGACTGCTAACGCCGCCGTGTGGTCCGCGCTCAATGGTACTTTTGCGCCCGGGCCTATTCCCCGATACTTTTCTCCCCAATCTGCGGCATAGACGAGGTTTTCCCGTGCGTCGTCGGCCAATGTCAGCAAAGCATTCGGAGAACCACAGAGTTTAGCCGCGTTCTCGAGGATGACATCGAACACCGGCTGCTCATCATCCGGACTCTGGCTGATGACGGAGAGGATTTCCCGCGTCGCCTCTTCACGCTCCAGCCGGGTCTGGAGTTCGCGGAACTGGCGCACGTTCTCGATGGCGATGACGGCCTGGGCGGCGATGGTTTCGACAAGCGCAATTTCATCTTGAGTAAACGGCTTCACCTCATTGCGCCGCAGATTGATGCAGCCAATTGCCGCCTCTCCGACGATTAAAGGTACGCAAAGAAGTGTTCGTGCGCCTTCTTCATCCACCATTTGGACACGCACGGGATCGCCCTGGCGGTAACGGTCATCGTCGGCAAGGTCTTCGACCTGAATCACCTGGGCCTCTCGGATACACCGGGCCAACACCATCGGATTCCCTGAAAGCTGGAACTTGTCGCCGATCTTGAAAGATTTGAAATTGGTTGGATAAAATGCCGTCAAGACACTGTGTTCGCGGCTTTCATCCACCAAATTGAGGCCTGCGTGTGGTGCGCCGCACAACCGGGCAGCACTCTCAAGAATAACATCGAAAACCGGCTGTTCATCGTCACGGCTCTGGCTGATGACCTCCAGGATGCCTGAGGTAGCCGCCTCCCGCTCCAGCCTTGTTTGGAGTTCGCGGAACTGGCGCACGTTCTGGACAGCGATAACAGCCTGAGCCGCGAAACTTTGCACCAGTGCGAGATCGTCATCGGTAAACGGCGCGATCTCCCTGCGGTACAAGCCGATGGCACCAATGCCCCTACCACCACTGATCAACGGAACGCCCAAAAGGCTGCGGGCACCCTCGACGTCGGCCAGCATAACTCGCCCTTCCACACCGTCTTGGTATAAACGGTCCTCCCGAACATCGTCGATCCGGACCGGCGCTGCATCTTCAATCAACCGAACCGCAAGCATTGGTGAGCTGTCCATCGGCAGGTGGGAGCTTGCCATAAATTCCGCGAACT
>CALKDI010000359.1 GCA_938084065.1 uncultured Alphaproteobacteria bacterium | reverse complement strand
TTTCTGATTGCCGAAATGCAGTGCCACCCGCCCCTCGCCGAACAGAGACCGTTTCATGCCCATGACACGCTCGTAAAAGCTGCATGTGGTCTCAATATTGGCGACAGTCAGGACAAAATGGTCCAGGTGTGTGACATTCATAACCATCATCAGGCCTCATAACAGTTTGGGTAGGGGCTAGCGGAGCAGCGCACTTCGGTCCAAAATGCCTTGACGCTGCGTCTCCCGCTTTTGTAGCAGGCGCGACCCCTCCTAGTCCAATCCGAGAATTTGGTACCGCCCATGTCCGCACCGACGCTCGCCCCCCGTATGAGCCGCTTTAAGCCGTCGCCCAGCCAAATCGCGACGGCCCGTGCCCGCGATCTACGGGCAGAGGGACGGACAATTGTCAGCCTGACCGCTGGCGAGCCAGACTTTCCGACGCCGCGGCATGTCAAGCAGGCGGTGCTGGATGCGATGGAGATGAACAACACCAAATACACGCCGATCAACGGCACTATCCCCATGCGGCAGGCGGTCAGCGCCAAGTTCAAGCGGGAGAACAATCTGGACTATGGCCTGGACCAGATCACCGTCGGCGCCGGCACCAAGCAAATCCTGTTCAACTGCCTGATGGCCAGCGTCAGCTCCGGCGATGAGGTCATCGTGCCGGCCCCCTATTGGAC
Source organism: uncultured Alphaproteobacteria bacterium (assembly GCA_938084065.1). Lineage (GTDB taxonomy): Bacteria > Pseudomonadota > Alphaproteobacteria > Bin95 > Bin95 > JACKII01. Next base: position 5,607 of record CALKDI010000359.1, on the reverse strand, counting down.
CAGTTATCCGGACATCGTCAAAATGGCAGGCGGCACACCGGTCGCCGTCACTGCGGGCCAGAATCAGGCGTTCAAAATGCGCCCGGAACAGCTGGATGAGGCGATAACGCCGGCTACGAAATGGCTGATCCTGTCGTCTCCCAACAACCCCAGCGGCGCTACGTATACCGCGGACGAGTTGCGGGCCTTTGCCGCCGTGCTGGCCAAGCATCCGCACGTTTGGGTGCTGACCGACGATATCTATGAGCACCTGCTGTACGATGGCCGTGAGTTCGTGACACTCGCCCAGGTCGCACCGGAAATGTATGAGCGCACGGTTACCTGCAATGGTGTCTCTAAGTCTTACTCCATGACCGGTTGGCGGGTCGGCTATGCTGGCGGCCCAAAGGAGATGATCCAGGCGATGTCCAAGGTGCAATCACAGAGCACGGCGGGCGTTTCCTCCATCGGCCAGGCGGCCGCCACTGCGGCGCTGAACGGCCCACAAGCCTTCATCAAGGACCGCACGGCCAATCTGCAATACCGCCGCGATATCCTGCTGGACTATCTCAACGCGGCTGACGGTCTGTCTTGTGACCGGCCAGAGGGTGCCATGTACATCTTCTGCTCGTGCGCTGGCGCCATCGGCAAGCGCACGCCGGAGGGCAAAATGATAGAGACTGACGGTGATTTCACCAACTATCTGTTGGATAGTGTTGGCGTTGCGGTGGTGCTGGGCGAGGCCTACGGCCTGTCCCCCTATTTCCGCGCCAGCTTCGTCGCACCAGAGGAAGATCTGCACAAAGGCGGGAAGTTGATTCAGCAGGCATGTGCTGCGTTGCAATAGCGCCTGCACCCTGCTAAACGATCATCCCTTGGCTCGACTAGGTTGATCCTGGCCCAGCTAATGCGCCCGTAGCTCAGTGGATAGAGCGCTCGCCTCCGGAGCGAGAGGTCGCAGGTTCGAATCCTGCCGGGCGCACCATTTCCGCATAGAGAAGTTCGGACGTGGTTCGAACGGGCGCGGCGAGACCTAGCCCAGATGAAGCACCCGTCGAAGCGATCTCCCCACCCCCGCCCCGGCTCCACTCTGCCGGCAGCGGCAATGCCTGCCATGCAAGCGGCTGTGGGGGCGCATCGAGCTGGCCGGCTGCCAGAGGCCATTCAATTTTATCGCCAGGCCCTGAAGGCCGCGCCCAGGGCGCCAGAGATCCACTACAATCTGGGCGTCGCGCTCAAGAATACCGGCCAGGCCCGTGCGGCGGAGAAAGCGCTGACTGAAGCGGTGCGCCTGCGGCCAGCCTATGCGTTGGCACACTCCATGCTGGCAGACCTTTGCCATCAGTCGGGCAGAGGTGCGAAGGCCTTGCGCCATCGCCTTGACGCCTATCGCGCTGATCCCAACGCCGGGGCAATTGTGTCGGGGCTGGTGACCCAACTGGGGCAGATTCGGTTCAGCGAGGCCGACCCACGGCTTTTGGACATCGTCACCGCTCTGCTGCTGCGCGATGACGTGGAAGGGCAGCGGCTGGCTGGCGTCAGCTTAAGCCTGCTGGCACACAATCCCAAAATTGCCTCAGCCCTTGAAAATTACGCGCCGGATGACCTGCCGCTGGACAAGCCCCCTGCCCTTCTGCTCGCCGTCCTGGAGCGAACCATCGTCGCCGACCCTGCGTGGGAGCGCCTGTTGACGCAACTGCGGTCTGATCTACTGACGACATTCGATGCGATTTCCGATGGCCGAGCGCCGTTGGTACGCGCGTTGGCGGCGCAGATGCTGGCCACCGACTATGCGTACCTAGTGACTGCAAAGGATGCCGCTGCCGTCAAAGCGTTGCGGCGTGAAGGGGATAGTCTGACCGCGGATCATGTTCGCCTCGCGCTGTTCGATCCCTTGAAGGAAATCGGGCAGGCATTGAGCGCTCCGTCAGACTGGAGCGGCTTCGTCGATACACATATGTCCCGGCCATTGTCTGAACAAGCAACTGCTGAAACGATCGAGCGCCTGACGCCAATCTCGGACAGCACGTCGCTGGCAGTGCAGGATCAGTACACCGCGCTGCCCTATCCGCGCTGGCTGACGACCCGCGGTACGACGGCCAGACCGCGCAGTGACATTCTCCAGCAGATCGCGCCGCAATTGCCGGTAGACGCGGCGCCGAAGGATCCTGCGCCGCTGAAAATTCTGGTGGCCGGATGCGGTACGGGAAAGCATGCGGTCGACGTTGCAACACGGTTCGCGAATGCTGACGTACTGGCAATCGATCTGTCTCTGCCATCGCTGGGCTATGCCAAGGCCCAGGCCGCACGAATGGGGCAATCAGAAATTCGGTTCGGTCAGGCGGACATCCTCACCCTCGGCAGGATTGATGAGCGGTTTGCGCATATTGAGGCGATGGGCGTGTTGCACCACCTGGCCGAGCCTCTGGCCGGCTGGCAGGTGTTGCGCGGGTTGCTGGCGCCCGGTGGAACCATGCGTATAGGCCTCTATAGCCGCCGCGGACGGGGTGCTATTCGTGCGGCACAATCGATTGCCGCAGTATACCCTCACGACAGCGATGGCCTCAGAGAGCTTCGGCAGGCCATCCTGGCACTGCCTGAGGATCACCCGGCCGCGCCAGTCCGCAATGAGTTAGACTTTTACACGCTGAACGGTGTGCGTGACGCGCTGGCCCATGCGCAAGAGCATGATTATACAGTGCGGGAGATCGCGGACCTACTCGACCAGCTTGATTTACAGTTTCTGGGGTTCGAGTTTGCCCTGCCCGCGCCGCTCCAATTGTTCCACGAATCGTTTGGTCCCGATCATCGCCAAGACGATCTGACAGCATGGGACCGCCTGGAACAGGAGCACCCGGAGCTGTTTCATCACATGTACCAATTTTGGTGCAAGCCTGCCAATGGCTGAACCTCGCCGTTCAAAACGCGACAGGCCGCTGAATGACCTGGAACTAAAGCATTGGTGTGTATTTTTGGATTATATGTGCGCGGGCTGTCGAAGCTCTCCACGCAGCGCACCTGTGGGCAGGTGGTGTGCTATTGGAGCGGGAGAAGGGATTCGAACCCTCGACCCTCACGTTGGCAACGTGATGCTCTACCACTGAGCTACTCCCGCATTTTCCCGCGCCGTCACCGGTTCAGGAGCGGCGGATAATATGCATAGATTGGTTCTTGGCAAGGAGTATTTTGCTGTTGGTTAGATTTTTTTTGTGTGGAAACTCGTGCTATCCAGAATGCCGCGGAAAAACGCCCTTTATTGGCTGCGCCGCACGCGGCTTTCCCTCGATGAGCACGTGCCAATCGCCGTTCATGCTGGGGATAGATTGCGACGCCGCTATAAACCTAGGCAGAAATGTGGTGATGGCTTTGGCATTGCTCTAAGTCTGGCCTTCCAGAACCATTTCGAACATACTCCCCGGCAATTCCCCTACGAGGAGCGCGAAACATGCAACCGCTCGAATTCGGTTGGTTCCTGCCGACCAGTGGCGACACCCTGGCCTATGGTGACCCGGACGAGACCATTGCCACCAACCCAGAACACCTGATGAAAGTCGTGGCCGCGGTTGAGGCCGCAGATTTCGACTACATGCTGATCCCGGTCGCCCGCTATTGTTGGGAGGCCTATGTCTCCGGCGCGTTTGCGGCGGCGAACACAGCCAAGGTTGCACCGCTTATTGCCGCCCGGCCCGGCTATATGAACCCGGTGCTACTGGCCAAGATGATCGCCACCTTCGACCAGTTCTCCGGCGGGCGTATCTGCGTCAATCTGATTGCCGGACAGGCGGATGAGGAAATCCGGTCAGAGGGCGTCACCCTGGCCAAGGAAGACCGTTATGCGATCATGGAGGAGGAAGTCTCCATCATGAAAGCGCTCTGGACCTCTGACGAGCCCCTGCATTTCAAAGGGCGCTTTCACGAATTGAAAGGCGCGCTTTGCATTCCTAAGCCGCTCCAAAAACCCTATCCAAAATTTTATCTGGGCGGCGGATCAGAAGAAGCGTGGAACCTGTCGGCCAAGCATTCCGACGTGCATCTTTTCTGGGGCGACTTGCCGGAGAAGATTGAAGCCAATATCGCCGAAATCCGCGAGCGTGCGGCTACGCATGGCCGGCGGGACGACATCGGTTTTGGCATGCGCTTACAGATTGTCTGCCGGGAGACAGAGGAAGAGGCTCTGGCGGCGGCGGACAAGCTGATCTTCAACATCGCGGAAGAGGCGCGGGACGATTTGAAACGCTATACGGCGTCTTCCAAAGCCAACCAGCGGGTGCAGGAATTGGTCGCCGAAAAGGGCATGTGGATCGCGCCGCATCTGTGGAGTGGCCTGACTCGATTCCGGCCTGGGGCTGGTATTGGCGTTGTTGGGAACCCAGAGCAGGTGGCGGCGACGCTGCAGCAGTTCATTGACGCCGGCTGCCACTCGTTCTGCCTCTCTGGTTATTTGCACCATGAGGAAGCTTGGCGCTTCGGCAATTGGGTGCGGCCGATCCTGGAGCGGCAGAACCCTGGCCGGTTTGGGGGGAATGACAGGGTTTTGGAGGCGTCGAAGCCGGTGGCGGCGAGTAAGAAAGCGCATATTTACTGAGCGCTTTTATTGGAACCAGAGCCAGCCCTCCGTCTTCACCCTGAGCCTGTCGAAGGGCCCTTTCATCGTGGCACGGCGCTCGTCGGGAAAACAGCCTCCCTGGCTGTTTTCGTTTCCGCCTCACCCTTCGACAGGCTCAGGGTAAAGACAGAAGCGCGGGGCCTACGCCATCGCCAGCCTCGGCGCTTTCGGCGTGCGGGTGCGCCAGAGGACGGACAGGACGATGGCCATATTCATCAGGTTCCAAGCGATGCCATTGATGAATGCCAGCGTGTAGGAGCCGGTGTAATCGTAGATCTCACCGCTCATCCAGCCGCCCAGCGCCATGCCGAAAATGGTCGAGGCGACGATGATGCCGATGCGGCTGCCGGCCTCTTGCGCGGGCATGTACTCGCGCACAACGATAGCATAGCTCGGTACAATGCCGCCTTGGCTGAGGCCGAACAGGATCGATACGGCGTAGAGTGACATTAGCCCGTCGAACGGCAGGAAGAAAAATAGCGCCGCGCACTGCATGACTGAGCCGAGCAGCAATGTCCGCACGCCGCCGATATAGTCCGCCAAAGCGCCACTCGCGAGGCGGCTGACGACGCCGCCAGCCGACATCAGCGCCAGCATCTCCGCCCCCACTGCTGCGCCAAAGCCCAGATCTACGCAGTAGGACACGATGTGCACCTGCGGCATCGACATGGCCACACAGCAGCCGATGCCCGCTGCGGCCAGCAGCCATTGCAGACCGCGCGGTGAGTAGGGCGATTGCAGCAGTGGCTCCGCTGGAGCCGGCTTACCATCCAGGCCTAAGGCAGGCGGCAACTTGCGGCGCAGCATAAGCGCTAGCGGAATCATGGTGATGACGCAGAAGATACCGATAAGCTCGTAGGTGCCGCGCCAGCCATGGTCGACAACGAAGCTCTGCACTGGGGCGGGCCAGATCGCGCCGGCCAGATAATTGCCAGATGCCGCAGCACCCACTGCGAAGCCCCGCCGCTTGCGAAACCAGTGCGAGAGGTCGGCGATCAGCGGGCCAAAAGCAGCGCCGGTGC
>CALKDI010000358.1 GCA_938084065.1 uncultured Alphaproteobacteria bacterium | reverse complement strand
GGTTGGGGTCCAAACGCTGGCAGCAGCGTTGCAGGCGGCAAGCAATGCCGGGGCATCGACTGTGACCGTCAAAGAGCCGGTGCTGGCCCGTTCGATCAGCAAGGCCTCTGCCAGATTGGGTGCCGCTATCACGATGCCGAGGGCTTTGCTGGCTGACGCGGCCTCCCAGGCGGCACGGTGGCGTTCCAGTTCAGCCAGCAGCACGTCAGGTGAGGCCGCGACGGCTGTGGCCGCAGCGCGAACGATCATGCCTTCGCCGGGCCGGGCCGCGCTTTTCACCAAACCTTGGAGATGCTGGGCCGCAGCTTTGTCGCTGAATTGGCGCGAGGCGCTGATGCCGGCCCGCAGCGGCGTGTAGACCAGGTAGCGCCCGGCCAGCCGCACCGCTGGGCTCAGAGTCAGGCGCTTGCCGGCTTCTGGTGCACGGGCGACTTGGGCCAGCAGGCGTTGGCCTTCGTGTGGCGGGGTTTTCAGGCCTCCGAGGTCGAAGAAGCCCTCCTGGCCCTGCCCATCAACGATGACAAAGGCACCGCGGGCCTGCGGGGCCAGGCGGGTGACGCGGACGCCGTGGACGGCGCCGACAGGGTTGAGAGCGTCCGGCCAGTCCCAGGCCAGCCCCCAGACCTCACCATTGCGCAGGGTAGCGGCACGGACCTCGCCCGGCGAGGCTGAGAGGACGATCTCATCTACCGGTGGCAGGCGGAAGGCGGTGGCATTTACCACCGATAGCCGGCCCCTCGCAGCAGGCCTGCGGTTTCGTGCAAGGGCAGGCCAACGATATTGGAATAGGAGCCACCGATCCATGCAACGAACATGGCAGCCCGGCCCTGGATAGCATAGCCACCGGCCTTGCCTTGCCACTCGCCGCTGGCCAGATAAGCGGTGATTTCGCTCGCCTCAAGCCGTTTGAAGCGGACGTCAGTGACAACCAGGCGCTGCAGAGCGCTGCCGTCCGGCTTGATCAGAGCGACGCCGCCATAGACCCGGTGGCGTCTGCCACTCATCAGCTCCAGGCAGCGACGGGCCTCGGCCTCAGTTTCTGCTTTGGGTAGGATGCGGCGACCGACGCCGACGACGGTGTCAGCAGACAGGGTGAAATCGCCGGTCGGCGCCACGGCACGGCCTTTTGTCAGTGCCAGTCGGGTGGCGAGCTCACGCGGTTTCTCTTCTTTGAGCGGGGTTTCGTCCACATCGGCCGGAACGATCGCAGCCGGGGCGATGCCAATCTGCGCCAACAGATCAACCCGGCGGGGGGAGGCACTGGCCAGGATAAGACGGGGTTGGGGATCGCTCATGAGATGGGGAATTTTTCCAGAATGCGGTCACGCAGATAGTCTCGAACGGCGCGGTAGGCCTCCAGCCGGCGCTCTCGGGCGCCGTATTCGGCCGTGGCGTCGGTGGTTGGCCAGAACGCGACTTTGATCGCCTGCGAATGTGAAAAGTCGATGGCCCGAAACTGCGCCGCTGGCGCTAGGGCCACGATGATATCGAAAGAGCTGTCGTGGAGTTGGTCGAAGGTTTTGGACTTGTGCTGCGACACGTCGATGCCGACCTCCGCCATCACCGCGACAACAAAGGGGTCAGGCTCGCCCGCCCGCAGGCCGCAGGAGTCGATGTAGATCTTCTTGCCGTGAAAGTATTTCATCCAGGCCTCCGCCATAGCAGAGCGAACCACGTTCATCTCGCAGGCAAAGAGGACGGCACTTACAGGAAATTCTGCCTCCGGGGATTCTGCTACGGAGGATTCTGTTGTTGGGAATTCTGTCAACCGAGCCTCCCTCAGGCTTTCATGTGCAGGACGCTGAGCAAGGTGAACAACCGCCGTCCCGTGTCGAAATCCATGATGGCCTTACCGGCCAGGCGAGCCTGCAGCAACTCCGTGCCATCGTTATGCAGGCCGCGTCTGGCCATGTCGATGGTCTCAATCTGTGACGGGGTGAGTTTGCGAATGGCCTCGTAATAGGTCTCGCAGATGCCGTGATAGTCGCGAATAATCCGGCGGAATGGGCCGAGTGCCAGCCCAATCACACGCAAATCCTCACCGATCTCGTTCTGGACCTGAAACAACAACCGGTTGTCCGCTATGCCGAGGATGAGCTGGTACGGGCCTTCCGGGCCACCATCCAGCGTGAAATTATTTTCGTCCAGCAGGTCTTCGATGGCGACGGCGCGTTCCTGTTCCACCTCCGGGCGGCGACCGCGGCCGAAGCTATCATCCAGGCGGAAACTGATAATCCGGGTGGGTTCGCTCATCTTCGGGCCTGGGCCATGGCCTTTAGGATTGGCCCTGCAGGCGGAGCGCAACCGAAAGTGCGTGGGCGCCCAAACCTTCAGCCTCTGCCAGGGTGACAGCGGCGGGGCCGATCTGGCGCAGAGCGTCGGGCGGGCAGCCTAGCAAGGTCGTACGCTTCAAGAAGTCGTACAGGCTAAGGCCGCTGGAGAAGCGGGCGCTGCGGTCGGTCGGCAGCACGTGATTGGGGCCGCCGACATAGTCGCCCACGGCCTCCGGCGTTGCTGCGCCTAGGAAGATGGAGCCAGCATGGCGGACCTGGGCGGCGAAGCCATCGGCGTCGGCCAGCACCAGTTGCAAATGTTCCGGCGCGATGGCGTTGACCAAGGGGATGGCGGCGGCGAGGTTGGGCACCAGGATTAGCGCGCCGTGGTTGTGCCAGCTGGTGGCGGCAATCTGGCCGCGCAGCAGGATTTCGAGCGTGGCATCGACCGCGGCGGCGACCTCATCCAGCAAGGCGGCATCGGTGGAGATCAGGATGGATTGGGCTGCGGTATCGTGCTCTGCCTGGGCCAACAGGTCAGCGGCAAGCCATTCGGCAGGGGCTTGGCCGGGCTCGGCCACTACCAGAACCTCAGAGGGGCCGGCAATGGTGTCGATGCCGACGCGGCCAAAGACAATGCGCTTGGCGGCAGCGACATAGGCATTGCCGGGGCCGACGATCTTATCCACGGCCGGCACGCTGTCGGTGCCATAGGCCAGTGCTGCGACAGCCTGAGCGCCGCCAATGCGGTAGGCCTCGTCAACGCCAGCGACGTGGGCGGCGGCCAGCACCAGCGGGTTCAGCACGTTATCCGGCGTCGGCACGACCATGGCAATGCGCTGCACGCCGGCGACCTTGGCCGGGATCACGTTCATCAACACCGACGAAGGGTAGGCCGCGGTACCGCCGGGCACATAGACGCCGACACTATCCAGCGCCGTCCAGCGCAGGCCGAGGCGGACGCCAATGTCATCGGTCCAGCTGAGATCAGCAGGGCGTTGCGCCTCGTGGAAGGCGCGGATGCGAGCGGCGGCCAACTCCAGGGCGTCGCGTTGCACTTGCGGCGTGGCGGCGAAGGCTGCGGCCATCTCCTGTGGGTGGATGCGGATGGTGGCAGGGCCGATGGGGAAGCGGTCGAAGCGCTCCGTATAGGCGAACAGAGCGGCATCGCCCTCGGCCTGAACAGCGGCGACAATATCGGCGGCGGCGCGGTCGGCGGTGGACTCCGTATCGCGTTTGGCGGTCAGGAATTCGGCGAACTCTGCCGCGAAGTCTGGGCTGGAGGCGTCAAGCCGCTGCGGCACGGGTCGCCTCCCGGAAGCGTTCGATCCAGCCATTGATCTCTGCCGGACGGGTTTTGAGGGCCGTGCGGTTGACGATCAGCAGCGAGGTGATGTCGGCGATATCCTCCACCACTTCCAAGCCGTTGGCCTCGAGCGTAGCACCGGTCGAGACCAGATCGACGATGCGGCGGCAGAGGCCGAGGGTCGGCGCCAACTCCATCGCGCCGTTCAGCTTGATGCATTCGGCCTGCACGCCGCGGGCGGCGAAGTGGCGTTTGGTGATGTTGGGGTATTTGGTGGCGACGCGGATATGGCTCCAGGTCTTGGGATCGTCGCGCGCGACCAGCTCGCTCGGCTCGGCGACCGCCAGGCGGCAGGCACCAATGCCCAGGTCGAGCGGGGCGTAGATCTCCGGGAAGTCGAATTCCATCAGCACGTCACGACCGCAAATGCCTATATGCGCTGCGCCGAACGCGACGAACGTGGCCACATCGAAGCTGCGCACGCGCACGATGGAGACGTTGTCGTGGTTGGTGGCAAAGCGCAGCGCCCGGCTTTTCGGGTTGTCGAAGTCGGCTTCCGGCTCAATGCCAGCCCCGCGCACCAGCGGCATGGCTTCGCTGAGGATGCGGCCCTTCGGCAAGGCCAGAACCAGAGGCTCGCGCCCGTTCTTGGAGACGACGGTCATGGGACCATCCTTGGGTCAAATGAAGACGTTGCCCTCTACCTACTCACCCTCAGGGCGCGGGTCTACCCCACCTTCGCCGCAGCCGTGAGGCGATTAAGCGCCACTTGCCGGCGATCCAGATACACAGCCTCGGTCCGATCCAGCAGATGCAACGTGTCGGCCCAAAGCGTATCCCAGGCCGGTCCACCGCCATTTGCGCGCGCCGCGTTGACCAGATGACGGCAGTAGGCTTCGGCAAAATGACCGAACCGCACGGGGTCCTGGCCAGCCATTTGCGCCAGGGCGGCGATGGCCTCTGGATTGATCCGAGCCGGCGCCTGCCAGAATTGTTGCATGGCCTGATGAATGGCGATGCCGTCCCCATCCAATAACGCCAACGCCCGACCTGGGCTGCCTTCCGACAGCAGAGCGGCCTGCGCGCGGGCGGCGGGGTCTTCTGTGGGTGCCTGCTCGGCCAGCACAGCTTCTACAGCGTCGGCAGCGAGCGGTGCGAGACGCAGCGTGCGGCAGCGCGAGCGGATGGTTGGCAGCACCCGGGCCATGCTGTGCGCCACAAGAATGAGGACTGCGCCGGTTGGCGGTTCCTCCACAAGCTTGAGCAGGGCATTGGCGCCGGTTGGGTTTAACTCGTCCAAGGCATCAACGATGACGACGCGGCGGCCACCCTCGCCCGCCGTCTGGTGCAAGAATGGGCCGAGCGTGCGAACGGCGTCGGCGGGGATATTGGTGGTGCGACCGGTGGCCAAATCCTCATCCAACACCAGCAGGTCTGCATGCCCCTTGGCCGCAATGCGGCGGAAGGTGGGGTGTTCTGGGTCGAGCGCGAGGCTTTGCGCAGGCGCTGCAACTGGCTCCGGGTCGCCAAACAGCGAGGGGCCGTCGTCTATGGCTGCCTCGCCGATTCCGGACAGCAGGTAGCGGGCAAAGCGGAATGCCAGCGTGGCCTTGCCAATGCCCTTTGGCCCCAGCAGCAGCCATGCATGTGGCAGGCGACCGCCGGCCACCGCCGCGGCGAGCTTTGCTTCAGCCTCAGGATGGCCGATCAGGTTGGGGTTGAGGCGTGGGGCCAGCATGTCAGGCGGCCTCGGGGAAGCGCTGTTGCACCGCCTGCCAGACGGCAGTGGCGACGGCCTCGGGTGATTGCTGGGCGTCGATCACCTGGCAACGCTGCGGCTCTCCGGCTCCGATATCCAGGAAAGCCTGGCGTATCGCTTGATGGTGCGCCAGCGGCCAACGCTCATAGCGACCGGTATCACCGCGGGCCGCAGCACGGGCGAGGCCAGCCTCGGGTGGCAGGTCGAGGATCAGGGTCAATCCCGGCTCCAGGCCTTCCATGACGGGGGCGGCCAAATGCTCAATGACAGCGGGCGCAACGCCCTGGGCGGCCCCTTGATAGGCGCGAGTTGAGTCCAGGAAACGGTCGCACAGCACCCATTCGCCGCGGTCCAACGCCGGACGGATCAGCCGTTGCAGGTGTTGGCGGCGGGCGGCCAGATGCAACAAGGTCTCGGCTAGCGGGTCCCAGCGGCCAGCCTCGCCGGATACCAACAGGGCGCGGATGGCTTCAGCGTCAGGAGTGCCGCCGGGTTCACGCGTGACGGTGACGGTTGCGCCGGTGGCTCTGAGGTGATCGGTCAGTGCTGCAATCTGGGTGGTCTTGCCGGCACCCTCGCCGCCCTCAAAGGTGATGAAGCGGGCCGGGACGGGGGCGGGAATGGTCATCAGGGCAGAACGCGGGCGAGCCAGTGCTGGGTCAAGGCCAGCACGCGCCCGACCGGGCCAAGCGGGCTGACATCAGCGCCGGCGATCAGCGGGCGTTCAACCGGCTCCATGCCTGGGGCTGTGACCGTCAGCTTGCCGACGACCTGGCCTTTTTTTACCGGGCTGGGGATTGGCGCGTCATAGCGAATCGACACTTGCAGCTTGCGCCTGGCCTGCTGCGGCAGGGTGATGGCCAGGCGTTCGGCGATGACCAGTGGAACGCTGGCGCGCTCACCCAACCAGACGGGGGCTTCCTCGACCTTGTCCTGGGCTTTGAACAGGGTGATGCCCTCAAACGAGGTGAAACCCCATTCCAGCAGCCGTTCGGCCTCCTGCGCCCGCTGGCTGGTGCTTTCCAGGCCATTCAGGACCAGAATTAGCCGGCGGTCGCCGCGTTTGGCCGATGCGGTCAAGCCATAACCAGAGCGTTCTGTATGGCCAGTTTTCAGGCCATCCGCGCCGATTTCCTTGGACAAGACCGGGTTGCGGTTCTTTTGAGGGATGCCGCTATACGAAAACGATTTCTCGGAAAACATGGGGTAGAATTCGGGATAATCTGTGACCAGAATTTGTGCCAGCGTGGCCAGGTCCTTGGCGGACATCACATGCCCATCCTCCGGCCAGCCGGTGGCGTTGACGAACTTGCTGTTGGTCAGCCCCAACTCCCGCGCTTTGGCGGTCATCTGGGCTGCGAAGGCGGCTTCGCTGCCGGCCAGAGCCTCGGCGACGACGATACAGGCGTCATTTCCGGATTGGACGATGATGCCGCGCAGCAGGTCATCGACCCGAACCCGGGTATCGACCTTGACGAACATCTTGGAGCCGCCCTTTTTCCAGGCCTTTTCGCTGACCGGAAAGGTGTCATCAAGCTTGAGCGCGCCGGACTTCAGGCGCTCCAGCACCATCAGCACGGTCATCATCTTGCTCATAGAGGCCGGTGCCGTTGGCACGTCGGCGGTTTTCTCCAGCAGGACGGTGTTGCTGGAGAGATCAATCAGGTAGGCAAATTGGGCTGGTGTCTCAACAGTTTGCCCATGGGCTTGGCCAAGCGTCAGCGACAGCCAACCGGCCATCACAAACGTCAGCGCAATTGACCACCAGCGGCGGGAATTACCCACGCGCCACCACATGTGCACCTTCAAAACCCACCTCGCGAACTCGCTGCAATGCAGCATTTGCCTTTGTCCGATCAGCATAAGGACCCATTCGGACCCGGTACAGCGTGCGATCGCCGCGCTCCATTGGAGTAACGACGACCGGTCCGATGCCGCGCAACAGCGTACGAGCGCGATCAGCATAATTCTCGACGGAGAATACGGCGGCTTGCAGGAACAAGCTACCGGGAGCCCTGTCGGCAGCAACCCGGATCGGTGGCTGTGGAGCAGGCGTCTGCGATGGATCGATGTTCAGGCGCTCGATGATATCGTCCATCGCGCCGACATTGGTTCGTTTCTTGGCCAGGGCGGCGATTTGGCGGCTGTGATCCGGTAAGACGGAGACGCGCACGCGGGCCAGGCCTTTGTCGTGCATATCGATGGTTTCTGCCGCTTTGCGGGACAAGTCGATAACTCGGCCGTCGATATACGGGCCGCGGTCATTTACGCGGACAATGATCACTTTGCCATTGTCCAGGTTCTCCACGCGCACGACGCTGGGCAGTTGTAGGGTGCGGTGGGCAGCCGTAAAGGCGTGCATGTCATAGCGCTCGCCATTGGCGGTCAGGCGGCCATGGAAGCCGGGTCCGTACCAGGAGGCGATGCCCGTTTGCACCAGATCGAATTGCTCTTTCGGGCGGTACAATTCTCCGGAGATACGATAAGGCTTGCCGATTTTGTAGCCCGGCTCAATCGCCCTGGCCAAAGTCGACCGCTTGTTGGCCTCCTGCCCGCTACCCGCAGATCGGCCAGATGGCGTTGGCGATGAACTGCAACCAGCCAAGATTGCTCCGGCGCATGCCAGCACCAGAAAGCCTCGAACCAAGCGAGAGATTCGTGATTCAATCATACCTGCCTACTGCCGCGATTCGATCTGATCCGACAAGAGGCTAACCGCAAGTGCGTACAGGTGCGATGGGTTGTAGTTCAAAATGCGTTTGTAGTTCGGATAGGTGGCGAACATGACACCCTTTGCGCCATCCGGTGCTACCAGGATGGTTTGCAGATCACGGCCGGGCAACGCGCCGCCGCCCGCCTTGCGGACACCTTGCGTGTTCCAGGCAGATAGGGAGCGTGGCTTGGACTTTGTTTTGTCGGCGGCGATGCTGGACCAGCCATTGCGCAGGCTTTGCGGCACCTGCACTGCGCGACCCCAGGTATGGTCTGGCTTCCAGCCATGTTTGGCCAGATAGTTAGCGATGGAGCCGAAAACATCCGGTGTTGAGTTCCAGATGTCGCGGCGACCGTCGCCATCTTCGTCAACAGCGTATGCCAGGTAGCTGGTGGGGATAAATTGCGACTGCCCCATAGCGCCAGCCCACGAGCCCTTCATCGTCTCCAGCTCAATATAGCCTTTGTCAGCCATGCGCAGAGCCGCGATTAACTGCTTCTGAAAAAAGCTAGAGCGGCGGCGGTCATAGGATAATGTGGCAAGGGAGGCGATCACCGGGTCTTTGCCCGTATATTTGCCGTAAAAGCTTTCAATGCCCCAGATCGCCAGGATAAAGCGCGATTGCACGCCGTATTTTGCACTGACCTGCGCCAGCAAGTCCGCGTGCTTTACCGCCATCTCGCGGCCCCGTTGGATCTTGGCTTCGGTCACGACCCGGTCGCTATATTGCGGGAAGGTTAGCGTGAATTCGGCCTGCTTGCGATCCCGCTCCAGGATTGATTGCACCGGCTCCAACCCAGCTAAAGCAGCATCAAGCGTTGCCGCACTGATGCCCTTAGCAGCAGCCTTGGCGCGGAATTCCTTCAGCCAGGCAGCCCAATCCGCGGGTGGCGCGGCCTGGGCATTGGGCCCCGGTAGCGCTGCCACCAGGCATAAAGCCAATCCGAACAAGCAGAGCCCAAGGCGGCGCATCATAACGTCTTCTCCTGCGGGCCGGGGAACAGCGTTTGGCTGTAGCCGGCGAGGTAATAGCTCAACAGCCCGATATACTCATGAGCCGCGAAACGCAATTGTTGCCAATTTGGCGCCGGCGCAAGCGAGGGCCAGCGCTCGCGGCCAGAGGTATGATAATCCACGGCATAGGGGATCACATCCCAGCCAACGCCACGGAATACACCAACAGATCGTGGCATGTGTGCGGCAGAGGTTACGAGTAGCCAGCGTTCACCAGGATTCGGCTGGATCAGACGACGAGTTTCAACCGCGTTCTCGTATGTATTGCGGGATGAGGATTCGAGTGCCACCCGGGCTGGTTCGAGACCTAGTGGCGCCAGGTAGGGTGCCAACCCCGCTGATTCGGTCGGTCTTTCGCGGCGGATATCGGCACTGCCGCCCGAATACACCAGCCGGGCTTGTGGGTAGCGATGGGCGAAAATCACCAACTGGGCAATGCGCTCTGCATACTCATTCAAGGCCAGCGTTCCGCGCGCGCCTGCAAGCGATGTTTGAATCGCGCCCCCCAGCACGATGATGCCGTCTGGTGCTGGCATGGATTCGATGACTGGTTGGGGAAAGCGGTTCTCCAACGGCATCAATAGCCATTGGCCCAGCGGCAAAACCGAGATCAACACCAACAATGCCGTTGCCACTGACACAATCCAGCGGCCCAAGCGGATCCAGCGCCACATCAGGGCTGCCCCCACACACAGCAGCAAGATCAGCAGCGAGTCCGGCTCCAACAGCACATGCAGGAGTTTCGACAGGAGGAAGACGATGTCGCTCACTGTCCCTGCCTCTCAAATGTTACGATTCCGATACGCCGCGACGCATCAGGTCGGTAAATGGCTGTACCAGATAGTTTAGCAATGTGGTTTGCCCAGTGGAAATCATGACCTCAACCGGCATGCCAGGTGACAGCTCCAGCCCTTTAACCTTCTCCAATTCAGAGTCGTTCAGGCGGATGCGGGCCTCGTAATAGGTGAGGCCGGTTTGCTCATCGACCAGGCGGTCGGCGGATATGGTGATCACCACGCCTTTCAATTCCGGCGTTGTGCGAGCGTTGAAGGCGGTCAGACGGACATTTGCCGGCAATCCAGCGCGGACCACATCAATGTCGATCGGGTCAACCCGGGCGCGGATCACCCGGCCTTCGCCAACTGGAACAATCTCCATCAACGGTTCGGCGCGGGAGATGATGCTGTTGGTGGTGTGCACCTTCAAGTTCACAACGATGCCGCTAACCGGCGCAACGATGGAGGTGCGGGACAACACATCGCGAGCGGCGGACAAGCGCTCCTGCAGGTCGGCGATTTCTCCCTGAACATCCCGCAATTCGCGGATGGCCTGTTCGGTTGAGTCGGTCTTCATGCTGGTGCCGCGCAGATCTGCCTCGGCGATGCTCTGTCGGGCGCGGGCGATTCCGGCGATGTTGCGACCGCGGCGGCCCAAGATTTCTGCCTCCTGCCGTTGCAGCGAATAGAGCCGGGCCCGTGGCGCCAGCCTTTTCCGTACCAACCCGGAGACGTCCCGCAATTCCGCGCGGATATGGGTCAATTCTTGGTCGATGGCATTGACTTCCGCTTCGAGGCCAATGATTTCCTCGCCGAATTGTTCTTTGCGATTTTCTAAGATGGCCAATTGAGCATCCATGGATTCGCCGCGGCTGCGGAAGATATTGCGTTGTGCATCCAACACTTTGTGGACGCCCGCATCAATTTCTGCCCGCTGCTTGACCCACGCCGGGATCTCCAATCCGTCAGCGCCATCACGCTCTGCCTCAAGACGGGCTTCAAGCGCGACCGCATAGGTCATGCGGGTGGTCAACACGCCGACGCTGGCCTGGGCCTGGGTGTCATCCAATTGGATAACCAGCGCGCCGGCCTCTACCACATCGCCGTCGCGCACCAGAATATTGGCGACGATGCCACCCTCCAGATGCTCAACCGTACGCCTGTCGCCTTCGACAATGATCTCACCGCTGGCGATAGCAGCACTATCCAATGGAGCCAGTGCCGCCCATGCACCAAAGCCGACGACGAATACCAGAATGATGACCAGGCCGATCCACAGCGTGGTGGTAAAGCCCATCTAGCGCACGGTTGGCTGGGTTGGCCCCGCGACTTGATACGGGACAACCTGGCTGCCGCCCTCTTGTGGAATGATCGGTGGTTTGGCCATAATCTATTCCTCGCCCGGCTCGCCATCAGGCGAGGGCGGTTTGACGTTGGCCTTGACCCTGCCGGGCGTGATCGAAATGCGGGAATCTGACCCTGGCGGCAATGGCTGGACGGGCACGCCGCCGCTGTTTGGCGCGCGAGCGGGTTTTTTACCGGCGGGGTTCTGGGGGGCTGGTTGTTGCGGGGCTGCCTGAGGCCTTGGACCCTGCCCGGCCGGCAAGGCCGCTGGGCCAGAATTCGCAACCTGCTTTGTCGAGCCTGGGATCAGGCCTTTCAACACCTCGTCACGTGGGCCCTTGGCCTCAACGCGACCCTGGTTCAGCACCACGACGGAGTCCACATAGTCGAGGATGGCGGGCCGGTGGGTGACAATGACGACCGTGCAGCCTTGCGTCTTCAAATCCTTCAATGTCTCCAGCAAGGCGAGATCGCCGTCGCGGTCCAGGTTCGCATTCGGCTCATCCAGAACCAGAAATTTGGGATTGCCAAACACAGCACGGGCCATGGCAATGCGCTGGCGTTGGCCGCCGGACAACCGCACGCCGCTCTCGCCGATCTGGGTGTCATAGCCGTCCGGTAATTCCAGGATCATGTTGTGGACGCGGGCCAGCTTGGCGGCGTCTACCACCTCGCTTGGGTCTGCGTCGGTCAGGCGGGCGATGTTTTCGCGGACACTGCCTTCAAACAACTCCACGTCCTGGGGAACATAGCCGATGTGGCGGCCACGGTCTGTCGCGTCCCAATAGGCAAAATCGGCCCGGTCCAGGCGAACCGCGCCAGCCGTCGCCACCCAGCTGCCCACCAACAAGCGGGAAAGCGTGGTCTTACCGGAGGCGGATGGGCCGACAAGGCCAACCTGTTCGCCTGGCCGGGCCTCGAAACTCACCTGGCGCAGGATCGGCTCCCGCTGGCCGGGGGGAATGAAAGTGACGCCTTCAACCTGCAAATGCCCGGTTGGATCGGGCAGGGTCATCGGGTTGTCGACGTCTTCCTGGCGGCCAATCAGTTGGCTTATAGATCGGTAAGCGTTGCGGGCGCCGGTAAAGCCGCGCCAGGCGTTGATTGATTGCTCAATCGGCGCCATCGCGCGGCCCAGAATGATCGATGCACCGATCATGCCGCCGCCTGTCAGCTCCCCCTGGATTACCAGATAAGCGCCCATGCCGAGTATGCCGACCTGCACGATCAGGCGCAGCAGCCGGGCCATGGATGAGATAACGCCGGATGTATCGCTGGCCACGCCCTGATGCCCCAGGCCTTCTTCACCGGCCTGACGCCATTTGGACACCAGAGCCGGGGCCATGCCCAACGCCGCAATGACATCAGCATTCCGCACCGCAGCATCCGCGCGATAGAGCGCCATATTGGTCGAGCGGGAGGCTTTGGACAGGGTCGGGCGGGTCAGCACATCGTTCAAAATGGCAAACAGAAACACCAACGCGCCGCCGGCTACCGCAATCCATCCCAGCGTCGGGTGCAGGAAGAAAATGATGGCGATGTAGATCGGGACCCAGGGGGCATCCAGCAATGGAAAGACGCTGGGGCCAGTCAGGAACTGACGCAAAGTGTTTAACTCACGCAAGGCGCTGGCGCCCTGAACGCCAGCACCGGAGCGCCGCAGGCTCTCGTTCAGGCTGGCGGTGAGCAGCGGCCCGGACAGTTGCCGGTCAATCCAACCGCCCAAGCGCACCATGATGCGCGCGCGTATGATTTCCACGCTGGCCATCAGGATCACGGCGCCCAATGCCATCGCTGACAGCAAAATCAGCGTGTCGGTATGTTGTGTTGGCAACACCCGGTCGAACATTTGCATCATGTAAATGGGCACGGTCAGCATCAGCAAATTTATGACGATGCTAAAAAGCGCGACTGCGAGCATAGCTCGCCGAACACCAGCGACCACTTTCTTCAATGCTGCGCGCGGTTGCATAATTCCCCTAACAAGGCCCGCCAGTGCAAAATGGCGAATTGCGAGCCAGTCAATATTCTAGATGTTGAGACGTGAAGCGAGGTTAAAGCAAAGACTGGCATCCGCGTCCAATCCTCAGTTGTGAGGCAGAACGCGCGCTTCGGTTCCAAGCGTCGTACTTGCCTTGATGGACGCGGTTTCCGCCGTCATGATCGGCGCCAACATCATTCTCGGAAGGATCATCGCCTATGCGCGCGCTAGAAGGCATTAAAGTCGTCGATTTCTCTCAGGTCATAGCTGGCCCGTTTTGCAGCCAGCATCTGGCATTGCTAGGGGCGGACGTCGTCAAGATTGAACAGCCCGGTATCGGCGATCAGGGCCGCGGCCTGTTAGGCGACAATGACTGGGGCGAAGCGGGCATGAGCCCGATGTTCCTGGCCTGCAATGCCGGCAAGCGCGGCATCACGCTGGACCTGAAGCACCCCAAGGCCAAGGAGGTGGTGATCAAGCTGCTGCAAGAGGCGGATGTGTTGCTAGAGAACTATAAGGCTGGCGTGATTGAAAAACTGGGCTTCGGCTATGAGGCGGTGAAGGCGATTAAGCCGGACATCGTCTATTGCTCGGTCACCGGCTATGGCCAGACAGGCCCCTATGCCGGTGCTGCGGCCTATGATGGCGCGATCCAGGCGACCAGCGGCATGGTGGCGGTGACGGGCCTGCCGGATACGCCCGTGCGTGCAGGCTTTATGAGTGTCGATGTGCCAACCGCGATCAGTGCGACCATGGCGATCCTGGGCGCGTTGGTGCGCAAAGAGCGGACCGGGCAGGGCCAGCGGCTCGATGTCGCGATGTTGGATACGGCAATGACCGTGCTGGGGCCGCAGGTTTCAAACTATCTCAACACTGGCGCGGACTCGCCCCGGGTTGGCAACAGCTCGCCGGCTTTGATTCCAACGGCGGGTGTGTTCACCACTGCCGATGGCTTTATCATGGTGACGTGTTTGACCGATGGTCAGTTTAAGGCCCTGGCCCCGGTCGTGAACCGGCTCGAATGGCTGACCGATCCGCTGTTCGCCGACTTCAACACCCGCAAAGCCAACTATGACCACGTTGAGCAAGCGATGCACGCAGCTTTCAGCTCCGCCAGCACCGACGAATGGGACAAGCGTCTGGGCGAGGCTAAGGTTCCGGCAGCCCCGGTTCGGTCCTTGCCGGATGCCAGCCGTCACCCGCAACTCGCCCACCGGCAGGTGTTTACGGAATTCGGCCAGTTCGGACCAATCCAGCGACCAGCCTTTGGCATTGGCGCGCCCTATCTGACCAATGAGGATGCGCCACGGGCCGATCGTCCACCACCATGGCTCGGGCAGCACACGGACGAGGTGCTGGCGGAATTGGGCTATTCCCCGCAAGACATCGTTGCGATGCGCGAGGCTGGCGCTCTATAGGCGTCAAATCCAAGTATAAGGCCCGTTTCAGGAGACCGCACCACCATGCGCTATACCTATCTCACCGTTGATGTGTTCACAGACCAACGGTTCGGCGGCAATCAACTGGCGGTCTTGCCGGACGCCAGAGGTTTGTCCACAGAGCAGATGCAGGCGATCACGCGCGAGTTCAATTTCGCCGAAAGCACGTTTGTCCTGCCGCCATCCGCGCCGGAGAATGACGCACAGGTGCGGATTTTCACACCAGGCCGCGAGGTGCCATTCGCCGGCCATCCGAATGTCGGCACCGCCTATGCATTGGCGTTGCTGGGGCATGTGCATGGCCGCCCCGTCGGCGATGTCTTGCGGTTCGAGGAGTTGGCCGGCCTGGTGATGATGACCATCAGTCGCTCTGCTGATGGCGTGCCGCAGACAACTGAGTTGACGGCGCCAGCGCAATTGTCGCTCGGCCAGGTAATGCCAGTGGAGGCCGTTGCGGCTGCAGCGGGCCTCCCAGCCGATGCGATTGTTCTGAGCCACCACGTGCCTCAGACCGCCTCGGTCGGGCTGCCGTTCACCATTGCCGAAGTGTCGGATCTCGATGCACTGGCTGCGGTTAAGCCCGATTTGGCGGCGTTTGACCGCCATTTCACCGGATTGGAGGGCGATGCGCTTTACCTCTACGTGCAGACTGGTGAGGCCAGCGTGCAGGCGCGCATGCTGGCGCCGCTGCACGGCGTTATTGAGGACCCGGCGACCGGCAGCGCCGCGGCGGCGCTCACTGGTTTTCTGGCGCATCTGAGTGAGATGCAGGACGGCACGATCCCTCTGACTATCGCTCAAGGTTTGGAGATGGGCCGGCCTAGCCTGATCCATGGTGCGGCGGATAAGGTCGCCGGGCAGGTGCAAGCCGTACGAGTCGGTGGGCCGTCGGTGGCAGTGATGGAAGGGTTCTTGACGGTTTGAATGATGTGATTCCAAGCGACAAGACTATGGCCGTAAGCAAGCTGGATTGGCGTCAGCATGCCTATCGGGCGGACCTAGCTGATGCGCGATTGCGCAGTCAGGTGCGGGCCGAAGCCTTTGTCGATGGCTGGCCGGCTGAGGTGGGGAATACAGCTCTGCCACTGCTGCGCCGCCCCAGCCTGGATGCGCCGATGGACAGCCAGGTGTTGCCGGGTGAGGCTGTTCGCGTGTTCGAGAAATCCGATGACTGGGCTTGGGTGCAATGTGGCCATGATGGCTATGTCGGATATGTGGCGAGCAATGGCCTGACGAAGCCTGCCGCGGAGCCTGCCACGCATGTTGTTTGCGCGCGCGAAACAGTGGTTTTGTCGGACGCCGAGCAGGTCTGCGCACCACTCTACAATTTGAGCATGGGAACTGCCGTTCGTGTTACCGAGACGGGCAAGCGGTTCCACACATTGGCCAGCGGCGGCTATGTGTTTGCCGAACATTTGCGCGCAGTCGATGCGATCGAGGCCGATTGGGTCGACGTCGCCCAGCGGCTGATGGGATTGCCTTATCTCTGGGGCGGACGTGGCGCTAGCGGTATTGATTGCTCTGGTCTGGTGCAGGTGGCACTGGCGGCTTGTGGCATAGGCTGCCCGCGAGATTCGGATCAGCAGGCTGCAGGCTTGGGGCAGGCCGTGGCATTAGACCCAGCGCTGTGGCGGCGTGGCGATGCGATCTATGTGCGTGGGCATGTGGTGTTGGACGCGGGCGATGGCAGTGTTATCCATGCCACCGGCTACCGCTGGAGCGTGATCGTGGAGGAGCGGCAGCAATGCCTCGATCGGTTGGCACGGATGGATCGACCAGTTATTGCGGTACGGCGGCCCGAGGTTGCATCTGACGCGTAGTGGCTGCGATGCGGTCGGTATTTGTCGCTGCAATCCTGCCCGAATTGCCGTATAAGAGGGCCTTAGTCACCTAACAGGCAGGCCCGTGCCCACAACACTCTCGCTCTATATTGCGCGCCGGTTCGCGACGTGGTTTGCCGTTTTGGTGGCAGTCGCTGCGGTGTTGGTGCTGTTGCTAGACTCGCTGGAACTGGTGCGCCGCGCTGCGTCTCGCCCTGAGGTTGGCATAGCCACCGTCATTCAGATGGCCATTCTTCATTTGCCGCATATCATCGATATCGTACTGCCATTTGCGATGTTGTTCGCCGCCATGGCCGCGCTCTGGCAATTTTCTCGGCATCAGGAATTGGCAGTGGCAAGGGCGGCAGGGCTATCCATTTGGCAATTGTTGTTGCCTGGGCTGGCGGTCGCTGCGTTACTGGGTGTGGTCAAAATTGCCGCGTTCAACCCGTTAGCAGCAACCGCGCTTTCGGTGTTTGAGGATCTGGAGGCCGAGCATTTCAACAAGCGGGCCAATAATCCGGTGCTGCACGGCTCTAGTTTATGGCTGAAAGACTATTCCGGCGCTTTCGATCTGGTGATCCACGCCGATACTTTGCGACCGTTCGACCAGGTGTTGGAGGGGGTCACTGTATTCCAATTTGTTGACCGTGACCGGTTCCAGAACCGCATCGATGCCGCGACCGCTGTTTTGAGCGACGGGACCTGGACGTTTTCGGATGTCCGGATCGTAGGGCTTGATCGGCCAATGGTTGAGCGGGAATCGCTGACGTTATCGACCAAGCTAAATTGGGGGCGGCTGGAGGAAAGCTTCACCTCACCAGCCAGCATGCCAATTTGGCGGCTGCCAACTTTTATCAGACTGCTGGAGACTGCGGGATTTTCTGCCGTGCCGCACCGGGTCTATTTCCACTCGGCGTTGGCAGCGCCGTTGGCGATGGTCGCGATGGTGCTGATCGCGGCTGGCTTTGCCATTCGGCCGCCGCGGCGTGGTGGCATCTTAAGTCTGATGACAATGGCAGCCATAGCCGGACTGGGGTTTCATCTGCTAACCCAGGTTTTCTTTCGCTTAGGACTGTCCGGGCAGTTGCCTGCGGCACTGGCAGCCTGGGCTCCAATCGGCTGCATCACCATGTTGGGTGCAGCGTGGCTTTTGTATACTGAGGACGGTTGATGGTGCGGCAAATGCTGGGTTCTTTGGGCCATGGTCCGTTGCTGGGAATAGCATTTCTGGTGACGCTTCTGGCTGTTGGTAATAGCGCGGTCGGGCAGAGTCGTGGCGGTTTCTCGCCCCAAATGGTCGTGCAGATCGTCAATGACGAGCCTATCTCCACCTATGATATCGACGCGCGGATGCGGTTGGTGCTGACCACGTCAGGTCAGGCGGCAACGCAGGAAAGCCTGGGTCGCATCCGTCATCAGGTGTTGGAAACGTTAATTGACGAGAAAGTGCAGCTGCAGGAAGCCACGCGCCTGGGTGTTAAGGTCGAAGACTTAGCCATTCAAAACGCCATCGCCACGATTGAGAAGACCAACCGGCTCGCGCCCGGCACTCTGGTGCCGAACCTGACGAAGGCCGGAGTCGATGTCAGCACGCTGGTTGCACAGATCCGGGCCACCGTTGCTTGGCGGCAGGTGATCAGTTCGCAGACCATCAGCAAGATTTCGGTTACAGAAGACGAGATCGATCAATATCTGGACGATTTGAGCAAAAAGGGCGGCAGCGAATATCTGCTGGCCGAAATTTTTGTTGCAGCGCCACGTCCTCAGGATTTGCCCCTAGCCAAAGCAACGGCAAATGATCTGATCCAGCAAATTCGCAAAGGTGTGCAATTCCCGTCGCTTGCCCGCCAGTTCAGCCAAGCACCAACGGCCGGCACCGGCGGCAGTATGGGATGGATTGAAGCTGACCAGCTCGATCCGCGTATGGCGACGGCGCTGAAAAATTTGCCGGTGGGCCAGATTACGCCCCCAATCGAGGTGGACGACGGTATCTATATCCTGGCGTTGCGTGAGCGGCGGTTCTTCGGCGCACAAGGGCAAGAGCAAACACTGTATGATATTCGTCGGTATTACATGCCATTCGACCCCGGCGCACCGAATACGGTCAAAGTCGCCGTTTTGCACAAGGTTCAGGCCGCCGACCGTGAAATTCGCACCTGTGATGACATGGAGCCTGTCGCCAAGCGGTTTGGTGGGCAGAGCAATTCTATGGGCGATATCCCGCTGTCAGATTTGGCTGCTCCGCTGCGGCCCTATATCGAACCTTTGAGCCCAGGCCAGAAGACCAAGGTTTTGCCGCTGACCGATGGTGTGATGCTGATGATGCTCTGCGATAAGCGGGTTGAGTCTGCGGGCTTGCCGGACCGCGACCGCGTGCGCCAGACCTTGTTAAACCGCCGGATTGATGCCGAGGCCCGCCAGTACCTGCGCAGCCTGCGCCAGAACGCGCTCATCGAAACGCCCTCGCGGGGCTGATGCCATGGTGTTGGCCGTCACAATGGGCGATCCCGCTGGGATTGGCGGCGAACTGACATTGGCTGCCTGGTTGCGGCGCGACCAGATCGATGTGCCGGCTTTCGTAGCGTTGGACGATCCCAGCCGTTTGGCGTCGTTGGCAGAGAAATTGGGCTGGACTGTGCCTCTGCGAGTGGTGGAAACCGCTGAAGAAGCCAGGGACTGCTTTGGCGATGCACTGCCGGTGTTGCCAGTAGCGCTCGCGACCGATGCGGTGCCGGGTCAGGCCGACCCCCGCAACGCACCAGCCGTCATTGCTAGCATTGACCGGGCTGTGGCCATGGCAATGGATGGGCAGGTCGAAGGGTTGGTGACGCAGCCGATCCACAAGGCGACGCTCTATGGGTCTGGCTTTGCTTTTCCAGGACATACGGAATATCTGGCACATCTGACCAAGGCGGCAGAGCCGTCCATTATGATGCTGGCGGGAGCAGGGCTACGGGTGGTGCCACTGACCATTCATGAGGCGCTGTCGTCGGCTATTGCCCGGCTCGATGGCGCTATGATCGAGACCATGGCCCATAGGGTTGCGGGGGCACTCACTCAGGATTTTGGCATCGCGGCGCCGCGGCTGGCGCTGGCCGGCCTGAACCCGCATGCGGGCGAGGATGGTGCCTTGGGGGATGAGGAGGTTCGGTTCATTCGCCCGGCAGCTGAGCGGTTGCGGGCGGCGGGCCTGAACATTTCCGGGCCGCACGCGCCCGACAGCATGTTTCATGCGGCGGCGCGGGCGAATTATGATGCCGCCCTGTGCCTCTATCACGATCAGGCGCTGATCCCGCTCAAGACCCTGGCGTTTGATGAGGGCGTTAACATTACGTTGGGCCTCAGCATTGTCAGAACATCGCCGGATCATGGCACGGCCTTTGATATTGCCGGCAAGGGTGTTGCCAACCCGGCCAGTTTCATCGCGGCCCTGCGTGAGGCACAGATGATTGCGGGCCTGCGCGGGGCGCAGACGCATAAGAGCCGCCGTGCCGGTCGATAATCCGCCCAACCTGCCGCCGCTGCGGGAGGTCATCCAGGCGCACGGCCTAGCGCCGCTGAAGCGCTATGGTCAGCACTTCCTCACCGACCCACGCCTGATCGCGAGGATTGCGGCGGCGGCGGGCGATTTGACCGAGGGCACGGTGTTTGAGATCGGGCCCGGCCCTGGTGGGTTGACCCGCGCGTTGCTGGCCGCCGATGCGCGGCAAGTCGTTGCTGTGGAATATGACCCTCGCTGCCTGGCGGCGCTGGCGGAGCTATCCGCGGTCTATCCGGGCCGGTTGCAGGTGGTGGAGGCCGATGCGCTGGAGGTCGATCTGCGGGAATTGGGGCCGGCACCGCGCAAGATCGTCGCCAACCTGCCCTACAACATCTCCACCGTGCTGCTGACCCGATGGTTGGCGCAGATCAATGGCTTTGCCTGCCTGACCTTGATGTTTCAGAAGGAAGTGGCGCAACGCCTGACCGCCCAACCGCGCACTAAGGCGTATGGCCGACTGAGCGTGCTAACGCAGGTTCTGTGTCACGTGCAGAAGAACTTTGACCTGGCGCCGGGGGCCTTCCATCCGCCGCCGAATGTCACCTCGACCGT
>CALKDI010000357.1 GCA_938084065.1 uncultured Alphaproteobacteria bacterium | reverse complement strand
ATGCCTGCACCACACAAACCGGCGACCTGGCCGGGCGCTCAATCGAAACCGTGGAGGGCATGACGACTGCTGACGGAGCGCTTCACCCGTTGCAGCAGGCTTTCCTGGATGAGCAGGCCGGGCAGTGCGGCTATTGCCTCTCCGGCATTCTGATCAGCGCCAAAGCCTTGCTGGACCGCAACCCCAACCCACCTCGGGCCGATATCACGGCAGCGCTGGATGGCAATCTCTGCCGCTGCGGCTCGCACGTGCGGATCATCAAGGCGGTCGAGCGGGCCGCGGCCACTATGCGGGCGGAGGGTTAAGCCATGAATGACGCTGTCAAACTGCCTGCCAGCCTCACCGGCAACCCGCGGTTGGACCGCTGGATCAAGTTCGAGGATGACAAGACCGTGCGCGTCGCCTCCGGCAAGGTCGAGATCGGCCAGGGCATCGTCACCGCGCTGGCGCAGATCGCGGCGGAGGAACTGGACTTACCGCTAGACCGCGTGAGCCTGCTCTCCGGCAGCACCGAACACGGACCGGACGAGGCCTATACGTCGTCGAGTCTGTCGGTGATGGTCTCCGGCGCCTCGATCCGGTTGGTGTGTGCAGAGGTGCGCGCCCTGCTGACCGAGCAAGCCGCCCTGCGCCTGAACTGCGCGCCGGAGGATTTGAGCGTTGTCGACGGCGCGTTCCTGCAAGGCGGCGCGGCGACCGGCGTGGATTACTGGGACGTCGCCCCAGCGCTGGACCTCAGCCAGGCCCCGACGGGCCGCGCCAAACCAAAAGCACCCAGCGCCTATCGCCTGGTGGGCCAGGACGTGCCGCGAGCAGACCTGCCCGGCAAGGTCACTGGCGCGGAAAGCTATCTGCACGACATGCAGCCGGCCGGCGCTGTCCACGCCAGAACCCTGCGCCAACCCGGCCCAACCGCCGTGTTGCAGGCATTGGACGAGGCCGCCGTGCGGCGCGCCAGTGGCGACCCCGACTTGCGCATCATCCGCCGCGCCAACTTCGTGGCGTTCGTCAGCACCAGCGAGCGCAAGGCGGAGGCCGCCGCCGTCTATGCCGAAGCCAACGCCCAATGGTCCGGCCTGCGCGATTATCGCGGGCCGGAGCAGGAGGGCTCGTGGCTGGTGGGCCGCCCGGCAGAATTGCGCGAGATCGGTGCTGCGGCAGCGGATGTTTCGGGCGCTGCGGCGACCGTTGAGGCCACCTACACCCGCCCCTATATCGCGCACGCCTCAATGGGGCCTTCCGCCGGCGTGGCGCTCTATGACGGCGAGACCATGACGGTCTGGTCACACGGCCAAGGCATGCACCCGCTGCGCGTGAATGTAGCGGACGTGCTGGGGCTCGATCGTGACAAAGTCATCTGCCATCACCGCCATGGCCCCGGATGTTATGGCCACAATGGCTCCGACGATGCTGCCCTGGACGCGGCTATCGTTGCCCTGGCGCTGCCGGGCGAGACCGTGCGGCTGCAATGGCGGCGCGAGGAGGAATTCGCGTACGAGCCAGTCAGCCCGGCCATGTCGGTCACCGTTAAGGTGGCGGTGGATGCCAGCGGCAATCCGCTCGACTGGACCCAGGAGATCTGGAGCGCCAGCCATGTGCAACGCCCAGGCTCTGGCAGCGGCTATCTGCTGGCGAGCGAGGCGCTGGAAAACCCACCTGGGCCTGTGAAAGTCACCGATCCGCCGGAGGAGCGCGGCGGCGGTGGAACCCGCAACGCCGTGCCGCTCTACCGCATGCCGGCCCATCGCATCCGCCATCACCTGGTGACTGACGGCCCGGTACGCACCTCCGCCCTGCGCGGGCTGGGCGCACCGACCAATGTCTACGCCATGGAATGCATGATGGATGAGTTGGCGGCCCGCGCCGGCAAGGATCCGGTCGCCTACCGGTTGGCATTGCTGGACGACCCCAGGGCCTATGCCGTGCTGGCACGAACAGCAGAGATGGCCAACTGGTCCGGTCGTGGCGCTGGTGGTGAGGGCAAGGGCCTTGGTATCGCCTTTGCCCGTTACAAAAACATGGCGGCCTATTCCGCCGTGGCCGTCGCCGTGACCGTTGCTGACGAGGTAAGGCTCGATCACATCTGGAGCGCGAGCGACGCCGGCCTGGTGATCAATCCGGATGGCGCACGCAACCAGCTGGAAGGCGGTATCGTTCAAGCCGCCAGCTTCGCCTTGAAGGAGCAGGTGAAGATCGAAGGCGACGGCATCGCCTCCCGCGATTGGGATTCCTATCCGATCTTGCGCTTCAGCGAAGTGCCGCCAGTTGACGTAGAAGTGATCGGCTCTCCCGATGATCCCGCTCTTGGTATGGGCGAGTGCACGGTTGGCCCGACCTGCGCGGCAATCGGCAATGCGGTAGCGCATGCGCTGGGCCGGCGCATTTATGACATGCCGCTGAACCGGGAGCGAATTATGGCGGCATTGCTGGCGTAGGCGTTGCAGAGGGCAGCGAATTTGCGCATGGTCCCGCCATGATGAAAACCCGTTGGTTCTCCGGATTGTCTGCGAAACTGCTGTTGCTCACGGTGCTGTTCGTGATGCTGGCAGAGGTGCTGATCTATGCGCCGTCTGCCGGACGGTTCCGATTGACGTTCTTGCAGAACCGTCTGTCCGACGCGCACCTCGCAGTGCTGGCCGTCTCGGGCTCAACCGAGCAGAAAGTACGACCGGCAATGGAAAAGACGCTGCTGTTGCACGTCGGGGTCCATGCGATTGAAGCGCGGCTCGGCCAGATGTGGTTGCCAATGCTGGGCACGGATATGCCGCCGGGGATAGACGCCCATCACATTCTGGATGACGGCACCTTCTTCACCCTGATCGGCGACGCCTTCATGACGTTGATGCATGCTGATAACCGTGTGCTGCGGGTGATCGGCCCCTCACCGCTGGACCATTCGGTTCGGGTCGAGGTGATTATGGATGAGAAGCCGATGCGCGATGCGCTGCTGGACTATTCCCAGCGCATTTTGCAGCTGTCGCTGTTCATCTCCACCATCACCGCAGCACTGGTCTATCTGGCGCTGCAGTTCATAATTGTCCGGCCGATTGGCGAATTGACCCGGTCAATGCTGCGGTTCCGGGCGGCACCGGAGGACGAAACCACGGATATCGAAGTCTCACGCCGACGCGATGAAATCGGCGTTGCCAAGCGGGTGCTGGCTGATATGCAGAGCACCGTGCGGCAAGCGCTGACACAACGTCTGCATCTGGCGGCGCTTGGCGAAGCGGTGGTGAAGATCAATCACGACCTGCGCAACATCCTGTCGTCCGCGCAATTGGTATCGGACCGCCTGGCGGAAAGCGATGATCCGCGGGTACGCAAGGCAACGCCAGCGCTGCTGCAGGCCATCAACCGGGCCGTGGCGCTGTGCAGCCAGGTGGTACTGTTCAGCCAG
This sequence comes from uncultured Alphaproteobacteria bacterium, assembly GCA_938084065.1. Lineage (GTDB taxonomy): Bacteria > Pseudomonadota > Alphaproteobacteria > Bin95 > Bin95 > JACKII01. Next base: position 2,857 of record CALKDI010000357.1, on the reverse strand, counting down.
GCGCGCCGGCCAACGCTGGAGATGGCGGCAGAACCGCTCCACGATCTGCTGGAGGAGGCCGGCGATATGGTGTTGGCCCTGGGTGAGACCATGCAGCAGGAGGCACCCTGGCACTGGAACAACACAGTCGATCCAAACGCTCATATCCGTGGCGACCGGCGCCAATTGTTGCGGGTGTTTGAGAATGTCACGCGCAACGCCTTTGAAGCCGGCGCGACAGAGGTCACGCTGTCTGCCACGGAGACACCGGATTGCTGGTCGATCTTATTGGCTGACAATGGTCCTGGACTGCCGCCCGTAGCGCGCGAAAACCTGTTCCTGCCGTTCAAGGGGTCAGCGCGCGATGGCGGCACCGGACTGGGTCTTGCTATCGCTCGCGAACTCGTCGTCGCGCACGGCGGCAGCTTGCGCTTGGCGGCGACGGGAACAACGGGTACACGCTTTATCGTCGAATTGCCCAAGGCGGCATGGCGAAACGAAAGACGGAGACAATCGGCATGACCACCAGCCCTCGCGGACACGCAGTTTGGGACCCGGGTCAGTATCACAAGTTCGGCGATCATCGCCTGCGGCCGGCACTGGAATTGCTCGAACGCGCCATGCTGGCGCTGGGTGACCGGGTGCCGAAAGAAATCTATGACCTGGGTTGCGGCGGCGGCGAGATCGCCCGGATTATGGCTGACCGCTGGCCGGATGCACGGGTCGTCGGCCTCGACAGCTCCACCGAGATGCTGACGAAAGCAGAAGCCGCTGGTGCATCGCGTATCGAATGGATGGAGGCCGATGTCAGCACATGGCAGGCCTCTCCGAAAGCCGATCTGCTATACTCCAACGCCATGTTCCAATGGGTAGACGGCCACCCCCAGGTCTTCCCACACATTATGGATCAGTTGGCACCTGGCGGCGTGATGGCGGTGCAAATGCCACTCTCATTCAGCCAGACCAGCCATCAGTTGCTGCGCGAGACCTTGGAAGACTTCGGCACGCCGGAATTGCGCAAGTCTGTCAGCCGCAAATGGGTAGAGGATGCGGACTGGTATTACGACCTGCTGAAACCGCAGGCCTCCTTCCTGGACATTTGGGAGGTGCGCTATCTGCAGGTGTTGCAAGGCGATGACCCGGTGTTGGAATGGGTCAAGGGCTCAGCATTGCGTCCAGTGCTGACAGCCATGGCTGACGACGAAGCCGACAAATTCCTGGCTGCCTATGGCGCAGCACTGCGCGAGGCCTATCCCAAGCGCACCAACGGCGAGACGCTGTTTCCGTTCCACAGGCTGTTTATGGTGGTCGGGCGTCAATGAGATACCATTGCGGCCTGACCCCTCCGGTCAGTCCACCTTACGGTATTTCGCGACGAAATCCTGGTCGATAGTGACGCCGAGTCCCGACCGGTCCGGGATTTCCAGATAGCCATCGACGATAGTGAAGTTCTCCTCGACCAGTTCATGCAGCATCGGGTTGGCGCCCAGCGAATATTCGACGATGAAGCCGCTGGTAGCGCTGGCCAGCACGTGCAGGCCGCTGGCGAAACACAAAGCACCGCCCCACAGATGCGGTGCAAAGCGGATCTGGTAGGCAGCAGCAATCGCCTCAATCCGCACTGCCTCGGTAATACCGCCGGCGATGGAGAGGTCGGGCTGGAAGATGTCTGCCGCCCGCAACTCCGCCAGATCGCGGAAGGCAAAGCGGGTGAATTCGCTCTCGCCGCAGGAGATCGGAATGTCGGTGGAGGCGCGCACCTCCGCCTGGCCGCGCTTGTCGTCCGCGGTGACCGGCTCCTCCAGCCAGTCGATATTGCACTCAGCGACCGAGCGGCAGAACCGCTTGGCCTCAGCCACGGTGAAGGTGCCGTGCGCGTCGCACATCAGCGCGATATCCGGTCCCAGATACTCCCTGGCCGCGTGCACCCGCTCAATCGAATGCGCCAGGGTGCCGTCGCCGGAGCCAACCCGCATCTTCACCGCCTTGAAGTTGCCGCGGTCGATATAGGATTTCAGCTCCGCCCCCACCTCCGCCGTCGGTTTCCAACCGCCAGACGCATAGGCTGGCATCTTGTCATGCCGCTTGCCACCCAGCAGTTGGTGCACGGGCGTATTCAGGCTCTTGCCCAGGATATCCCACAACGCCATGTCCACGCCGCTCATCGCACTAACCACATGCCCACGTCGACCCAGGATCGGGAACACATGACCACGGGCGATGGCGTAGTGCGCGCGGGAGCCGTTGTACATCACATCCCAAAGCCGCGAGATCTGCCGCGCATCCTCGCCAATCAGCAGCGGCGCGAGTTCCTGCTCAATGATGGTGACGAGCCCGGCATTGGTGCCAGCAGAGCCAACGGCGGCCTTCGCCTCGCCATAGCCGGTGATCCCGGCATCGGTCTCGATCTCGACCAGAGTGGCGTCAAACGACTGCGCTCGGCCAAAGTCAGACGTGTGCTGCTGCGCTTCAGGGATTGGCACGGACAGCCAGTGGGCGCGGATGGCGGTGATCTTCATGGACGGTTGTCCTTTGCCGTAGCAGGGGAGACAACAGCGTCCTTCATAGCATGCCAACGGTCAAGCCAGCACGAGGTCTCCAGGCGGCACATGGCAATTGCCGATTGGGCAGGAAGCCACGTCCAACACAGTGTCCAATCGATGAGATTGCCGCGAAACGTGAATTTTTACGTTCCTCGGCATCCTTCGGAGGGGCGGTCCGAGAACCGCCCCAAACTATACAGACTGTGTGAAAACTCTAAAACTCGTAAACAGCAGAGAATATTTTTCCGCCACGTGGTCAAATGACCCTTCAAAGCAGGAAGATTACCGGCCAAACGCAGAGATTTGAAACGAAGTTCTCGCAAATTTCGCCGGCG
>CALKDI010000356.1 GCA_938084065.1 uncultured Alphaproteobacteria bacterium | reverse complement strand
GCTGCCGCCGATTGGCCAAAGACTGGGAAACGACAATCGAAAGCTCGACCGCTTGGGCCTATGTCGCCAACATTCGCCTCATGACCAGACGCCTGGCAAGGTATTGCTATTGCAACTGAACTTTTGAGTCAGGCTCTGAGGGCAAGTTCAGCCTTGCCTAAGCGCCGCGGAGCGTAGCCGAGCACAATATGCAGATCGCGTTCAACTGAGCCTTGGTTGAGCTTAGTAATACTCTCAGCAAACCAGGCCGCCTGATCGCCAGCTTGGCGTGATACCCAACTTTTTAGCAACTCGACTGGTTGCAAATGCCTTCCTCCCACTGACGCGCCCATATCTGACGATTGACGCTGTTCTGTTAGCGCTTCAGACTCTAGCGTCAACTGGTGAGGGCGGCAAAGCCCATTCCTTAAATGATGAATAATATGGTCGGAGAGGCAGCAAATATGCAGCAAACGTTGGTGATCCTGGTCGTCGGTCTTGCCCCCAATCTGGTTGGAGAGCACACCCCCAATCTGACCAAACTGGCGGCGCGCGGTGGCATGCGGGCGGTGGTGCCACCGGTACCTGCGGTCACCTGCACATCACAGAGCACGCTGCTGACTGGCGCTCCGCCATCCGTGCACGGTGCAGTAGCGAATGGCTGGTATTTTCGCGACTCGGCAGAGGTGCTGCTGTGGCGTCAAGCCAACCACCTGATTGGCGGTGAAAAGATCTGGGATGCCGGCAAAAAACGCGATGCGGACTTCACCTGCGCGCAGATGTTTTGGTGGTACAATATGTATACCAGCGCCGATTGGAGCGCGACGCCGCGCCCGCAATACCCGGCGGATGGCCGTAAAGTGCCAGATCACTATGCCCACCCAAGCGAACTGCGCGACGAACTCAATGCCAAACTGGGCATGTTTCCGCTGTTTAAGTTTTGGGGGCCGATGACGAGTATTGAGGCCTCACAATGGATTGCCGACGCGACCATCCACGTGATGGAGACACGCAAGCCGACGCTCAGCCTCTGTTTACCTGCCGCATCTGGATTACAATTTGCAGCGCTTGGGGCCGGACGTCTCCCATCCACGGCTGCAACAGGACTTGCGAGAGGTGGATCAAGTCTGCGGGCAGCTGATTGAGGCGGCGGACCGTGATGGCCAGCGGATCATTGTGGTCTCAGAATACGGCATCACGCCGGTCAGCGATGCTGTGCACCTGAACCGGGCGCTCCGCTAAGAAGGCCTGATTGCCTATTGGGTAGAGGCAGAGGGCCGTGAATATTTCGATGCGGGTGCCTCTGAAGCCTTTGCCGTGTGTGACCACCAACTGGCCCATATCTATGTGAAGAACCCGGCACGTATTGCCGAGGTCAAGGCCTTGGTCGAAGGGCTAGACGGAGTTGATCAGGTTTGGGATGAGGCCGGCAAACGCGCCAATGGCCTGGACCATGAACGGTCCGGTGAGTTGGTAGCGCTAGCTAAGCCGGACCGGTGGTTCAGCTATTACTATTGGTTGGATGATGCCAAAGCGCCGGATTTTGCCTCCACGGTCGATATCCACCGCAAGCCTGGCTATGACCCGGTTGAGATGTTCTGTGACCCGGCGATTTCCATGCCGAAAGTTAAGGCGGGCCTGAAACTGCTGAAACGAAAGCTAGGCTTCCGGCAGTTGATGGACCTGACATCGATCAAAGATACCCAACTAGTCCGCGGCTCGCACGGCCTGCTGACCGCGCCTGAGGACGGGCCTTTGGTGATCTCGTCCGAGGCTGAGATGTTGCCGGACGACGAGGCAATAGACGCGACAGAATTTAAAGACTTGGTACTGCGGCACGTGTTTGAATGAGGCCGTCAGGCACCCAACTAATGGTCATGGACAATCCGTGAGGGAATGACTAACGGCGCCAGCGACGGGCGGCTAAGCCCAGCGCCAGACCACTAATAACCAGGATCGGAAGGACTGTTGGTTCCGGCACTTCCGCAACCGTCCATTCAACCAAAGCAAAACTGCTAGCGGGGTTAAATGCCGCTGAATAACCTTCGGCCTGGACAAAATCGATGATGTTGTCGAGCGCGGTTGATGATCCATCGCCGGCGTCTTTCAACAGGGTGACCATCGCACTGTGGCGAACGCGGGATTCCGGCGTTAGGCCAGGGAATGCCTCGCTCCACTTCAGCCCGTTAATCGAATAGGCAAAACGTCAGTTCATCAGCGTATACAGATGGTCTTTTTCATCGCCAAAGCCTGGTATGCCAGCAGCATATCCAAATACCAAAGCGGCTGTCGGTTCAATATCTATGACATGGCTTAAGGTCGTCAGGCCGTGACTGGCAACGTCCCCTGCATAATCGGCATTGAACTGGCTGGCGTTCCATTCGAAGATGAAGACATCTTCAATACCGCTGCCATTTGACGTGCCGCGGTGGCCGAGGTTGATATCATAGCTGATCTCAAAGCCCCCTCCGACCGGCGTCACAACAGCCTCAGCCGGCGCCAGAGACATCAACACACCGCAAAAGGTAACTGTGATACCGAAAAACCTACCGACCATGCTCATTTTCTGTTACTCACTTATCAGCCCATTAGACAATACCAATACCAATACCATGAGGCCAGGGGAATATTATTTAGCCCCTCCTGGAGATTGTTATGGACTTAATCTTATGGATCAACCTCACTCTAACGGCATAGAGTATCTCACCCCACTAGCCTGCCCCGTGGGTTAGCAAATCAGCCGGACCAGTCAATCATGACCAAATTTCATCACCACTCCACGCGCCTTTCCGAAGTGACATTACATTATGTCACGTGCGGTGAGCCCTCTGACCCAGCGGTGGTACTAATCCACGGCTATCCGCAAACGTGGTACGAGTGGCGGGATATTATGCCGGCCATGGCAGAGGCTGGTTTCTTTGTCGTCGCGCCGGATATGCGCGGGCTAGGCGATAGCTCTAAGCCACTGGCCGGTTACGATAAGAGAACGGTAGCGGCAGATATCTGGGAGGCGGTAAGCGGGCCGCTGGGGTTGTCCAATTTTGCCGTGATCGGCCACGACTGGGGCGGGCCGACGGCCTTTGCTCTGGTCGCGGCGCACCAGGCGGCGGTGACGCATTTCGGGCTGCTAGACGTGGTCATCCCAGGCGGGCCGGTGGATATCGCGCAAGACGGTCGGCGCTGGCACCACGCCTTCCATCACACACCAGACCTGCCAGAATTCCTGACGGCAGGCCGTGAACGAGCCTATATCACGTGGTTTTACAGAAACTTCTCCTGGCGAGCTGATGCCATTTCTGAAGAAGCTATCGATGAGTTCGAGCGCTGTTATGCGGCCCCAGGCGGCATGCGTGCGGGCTTTTCCTACTACCGCGCTGCGGCGCAGGATGCACGGGATAACAAGGCGTGGTTCGAAGGCGGCTTGCAGCTGGATATGCCAGTGCTGGCCCTCGGCGGTGAAAAGCACGAAGCGCGCGGGCGTGGAATGGAGCCCTATGACTGCCTGAAGCCAATCTGCTCGAACATCGTCGGTGAGGTCGTGCCTGACGCAGGCCACTTCTTGGTGGAAGACCAGCCGGAGTATGTCGCCGAACGGTTAATCCGGTTCTTGAGAGATGGCGCGTGATGGTCGGTGCGATAGCCAATAATGGTGGTAGCTCAGGCTAACCGGAATGGAATTCCCTGGCTCTAACCTACAGACAGAGCCAGGGAATTCCTATTTCCGCCTTCTACTCCTGAGCATACCGCCAAGGCTTGGCCGGCTGCTCAGCATCCTCATCAATCGTCCACATCGGCAGGGCAATCTCGTCGGTGAGTTTTTTCATCACCATGCGCATGCGGGAGCCGATGCCCACCTGTTTCACCATCTCTGGTGGCGCCATTTCGCCATCTGCCGTCACCAGGTTCCCAGCTATCCGCAGGCCCTCAAACTCGCTCGGCGTGCCCTTCTGGGTGTCGAGTTCGACCAGCAGCAGCATGTAAGGCGCAACCGCTTTGAACGCCGGCTGAATGGCGTGATGGACCTCGTTGTACGAGTACACCGTGCCTTTGCCCTCAACCGACACCCACTCGGAATCGGGATCGCCGGTCCAGGGGCAGCGGGTCGTTGGTGGGTAGCGCACCAAGCCGTTGTTCGGGTTCTTTTGCAGGCGGAAATCGCCCTTCGCGCAATAGGCGAAGAAGTCTTTGTTCTCGTGGTCCAGATCCTCAATGGTGAGGGTCATGCCCAGGTGGTCGGCAGTGATTTGTGCCATGTTCGTATTCTCCCTTAACCTTTGACCATGACCATAGCGGAGCCGGTGCCGGGCATGGCCCAGCCCAAGTTCGCCGTCACATTGACGTCCTTCACAGCGCGGCAGGTGCCGCTGTCGGAATAGTCGTGGGTGTGGATGCGCTTGCCGTCCGGGCCAATCGGGCAGGTGTCGTCGACCTCTCCGCGCAATTGGCGGACATTCTCGATCACCATGTTGATGCCGTGGGTGTAGCCCTCACACAGATGGCCGCCGGCGGTGTTGTTCGGCCGCTTGCCGCCCAGGCGGATGGTGCCGTTGGAGACATAATCGCCTCCCTCCCCCTTCTTGCAGAAGCCGTAATCCTCCAGCTGCAACATAGAGGTAAAGGTGAAGGCATCGTAGGCGCCGGTGACGTCCACATCCTCTGGCCCAAGGCCCGCGTTCGGCCACAGGATCTCCTTGGCATAATGGCCGGCGACGGTGCTGATGGGCCCGTGCTGATAGTGCATGTCGATGCGCGGCTTGCAGGCGCGACCCACGACGGAGCGGATCAAAGCTTGTGGGCGATCAGCGTGATCGCGGGCACGCTCGGCACGCGTGATGATCAGACAGTTGGCATTGTCGGTCTCGACGCAGCAATCCAGCAGGTGCAACGGCTTGACGATAAAGCGGCTGGACAACACGTCGTCCACCGTCACCGGGGTTTTGTAATAGGCCTTGGGGTTCCTGGCTGCGTGCTGGGAGTGGGTGACCTTGACCATGGCCACCTGCTCCGGCGTGGTGCCGTAGTCGTACATGTGGCGCATGAAGGTCGGCGCGAACATCTGGCCGGCCGCCTGCCAGCCATAGGCGCGGGAGTGCATCTCATCGCCCTTTACCGGCACGGCGGAGCGGGCACCGGTGCCGCCGATGCGCACCTGGCTAAAGCCGTTCATGGAGCGGAAAATCGCCACCGTCTTGCACATGCCGGCCTCGATCACGCCGATGGCGATGCCGATCAACGCCTCTGTCGAGGAGCCGCCGCCGAACACGTCCATATAGAAGTTCAGGCGGATGCCCAGGTCGCCGGCGATGAAGGGGCTGAAGGTGCTGTCGCCGCTGGAATAGCTCAACATGCCGTCGACATCGCTGGCTTTCATGCCGGCATCAGCCATGGCCTTGGAGATAGCCTCCGTCGCCATGGAGCGGGTGGTGCGGTTGGAGCCGCGCAGGTAGGCCGTCTCGCCGATGCCGGCGATGGCATACTTGTCGGCTAAGTGTTTCGGTTGACTGGCGTCAATGTCGCTAACGCTCGACAGAGTCATGGGGCGTCCTCACTTGGTGGTTATGGTTGGCCGACATTACGGCACGCACCGCGCGAGGGGGCAAGGGGGAGTTTGGGATTTTTGAGCAGTTAGGGCAGCAAACGCAATCGGCTGAGGCTAGCATCAATACGGGTGCCGGTGTCGTCGCTGTCAGCAGAGATGGCGAGGCCAACAAGGCTTTCCATCGGCTCACCGAACGCAGATTGATAGTCCTTTGCCAGATCAACGGTTTCATCTTCTGCGCCAGTGCCGGCCATCCGGCGGATAATGGTACGACCGCGCTCTCCCAAGTACGGAGTGGGAAGGATTTGGCCCTGGACATGGTTTCCGCCCCAGACGTACATCAGCACGCGCACCCCAGGTGCTTCCATCAGGTCCAGCACATCCGCATCCTGCATACGAGCGGCAATCTGCTTGGGCAAGAACACGAAATAGAGCGCCAGGTTGCGGTCATCGCCGCCTTTGCGGGTCAGGTCGGTCGCGGGCACGCCTTTGTGCACCTGCCATTGCCAGGAGGCATTGCGCGTTGGCCACAGGGCAGAGGGTACCCTGGTCCACAACATTGAGACGGTGCCAGACGATCCAATGCCAAGCGTCTCGCCCCTCAGGTCGAAGTCGTTGCTGGAGAAGAGGGAGAAGCGCTGCTCCTTCCAGGTTTTATCGAACTGGACGGATGTGGCGTGGGCGCTGACTGCCGTGAGCAAAAAAGCGGCGGCGGCAATTATGGCTGCGAATTTCATCAAGGGCGGGTCCAAAGGGCTGGCGGTGCTGGCCCTGAACATGGTCACCCTGTCCCACGCAGGCCAATCACATCTGTATCAGCATGCCAGACGTAGCCTCTAGGCATCGTCGGTTGGGTGGCTATGATACCCGCCAACGCAATCTCAACACTCTGCCGGAGCCCCCCATGCTTGGACGCGACGTATTTTTTGACAGCCTGAAAGCCCACGGGGTCACCCGCATGTTTGGCAATCCGGGTACGACCGAAAGCCCGCTGCTGGACCATCTGGCCGACCATCCAGAGCTGGAATACATCGTCGCGCTGTACGAGGCCGTCGCCGTGGGGGCCGCCAGCTTCTATGCGCAGGCGACCGGCAAGACCGGCATTGTCAGCCTGCATGTGGCACCCGGCCTCGGCAACGGGTTGGGCATGATCTTCAATGGGTTGAAGGCGAACGCGCCGATGATCATCACAGCCGGCCAGCAGGATACGCGCATGCTGCTGCGCGGGCCGGTGCTGAGCCATGACCTCGCCGCCATGGCCGCGCCGGTCACCAAGTGGAGCACCCAGGTTCAGACCGCCGACGACATGGCCGACATCATGCGCCGCGCCTTCAAGATTGCGAACGATCCGCCCTATGGCCCGGTGTTTGTCGCCCTGCCGATCAACGTGATGGAGCAGCAAACCCAGAACGCCGCTGTCACAGCCGGCCCGCTGTTCCGCGCGCCGCGGCCCGATGCGGATGCACTTGGGCAGATGGCAGCGATGCTGTCCGCCGCCAAGTCTCCGGCCATTGTCGCGGGCGATGACATTGCCCGCGCTGGCGCTACCGACGCTTTGCTAGCACTGGCCGAAAAGCTGGGGGCCGCAGTCTGGGTCGAGGGTATTCGCGCCCAAATGCCCCTGCCGAACCGGCACCCGCTGATGAAGGGCGTGCTGCCGCTGGAGCGCAAACACATCGCCGCGACCCTCAGTGGGTATGACTGCGTGCTACTGCTGGGCGGCCCGTTCTTTGAGGAGGTCTGGTTCGACGACGCCTCCCCCTTCCCCGCCGGGCTGAAGGTGCTGCAGATTGAGGAATCGGCGGCGCAACTGGCACGCGACAACTCTCTGACTTTGGGCGCGGTCGGCGGCATGAAACCCTCGCTAGAGGAGTTGGTAAAGGCGGTCTCCCCCGATGCCAATGCTGCCAAGGCGCGGTGCGCGGCGCTGGCGGAATCGAAGTCCAACGAACGCTCCAGCCAAATTGCCAGGGCCGAACGCGCCAGCGCGCGGCGGCCGATGGCAGTTTCGTTGGCGATGGAGACACTGGGCGCGGCCCTACCCGCTGACGCGGTTGTGGTCGAGGAAGCGATTACAGCCGCACCGGACCTCAATCGCTCTATCAATCTGCCGGGGCCGGGGTCGTATTATGCGGGCCGCGGCGGCGGCATTGGCCAGGGGCTGGCAGGCGCTATCGGTGTGGCCGTCGGCAAGCCAGACAAGCAGGTAATATGCGTGTCGGGCGATGGCTCTGCGATGTACTCGATCCAGGCCCTGTGGACAGCGGCGCACCACAACCTGAACATTGTGTTCGTGATCCTGTCGAACACCGAATACCGCATCCTGAAGCACAATATCGACAACTACCGCAACCGCTTCAGCGTCGAGAGCAACCGTGGCTACACCCACATGGACCTGGAAGGCCCAGACCTGCGTTTCGTCGACATGGCCCGCGGCATGGGCGTGAAGGCAGAGGCTGTCGGTGAGCCGGCAGAGTTCACAGCGGCGCTAGAGCGCGCATTTGCGGCGGATGGCCCGTCGCTGATCCAGGTAGCGATTGAGGGTAAGGCTTAAGCCGAAGACGCATTGGCTGCGATGTAGAGGCCCAGCGCCAGGATTGACCAGAAGAACACCCGTCGGAACTTCTCTTCCGACAGGGTGTTCCGCAGGCGTTGCCCGATGATCATACCGGCGATGGCAGGCACGACGCCAGCCAGGGAGATCAACCCCAGATCGCCGGTCAGAAAATCATTGGTACCGAGCGAGATGGCCAGTGCCAGGGTGGAGATCGTGAACGCTATGCCCATCGCCTGCACAAACTGATCGCGGGGCAGACCAATGGCTTGCAGGAACATCACGCCGGGCACAACAAACGAGCCTGTCATTCCGGTCAACAGTCCGTTGACCGCCCCCAACAAAGGCCCGAACCAGCGCTCTTTGGCTGGCGCTATGGCGAACCGCCGCCCCTCCAGATTAACAGCAGCATAGACGATTAGCAGGAGGCCCAATGTCAGAGACATCAGGCTGGCATCCGCCACGGCAAACATCAGCCCGCCAAACCAGACCAAGGCCGCCGCTGGTACTAGAAATGGCCAGAGCCGGCGCAGTAAAACTATAGCGTGACCACCGACACTGGCCTGCCACAGGTTGGTGACAAAAGATGGCACCAGCAGCAGCACCATCGTACTGGGCAGGTCAACAAACAGGATCAGCAGGGCCAGGCAAACCGTCGGCAAGCCCATGCCGATAACGCCCTTGACCGCCCCCGCCAGACAGAAAACGACGGCGGTGGCGGCAAGGACAATCGGGTCGTCTAGCACGCTTCTGCGTTACCCTTCGGCGATCAGGCGGGCGAGTTCGTCCGGTGTCGTCAACATCGGGTAATGGTCGGTATCGATCTCATGCCAACGGGCATTGAGTTTCTTGGCGCAACGCTCCTGATGCGGACGGCCCGGGTTCGGCGCTTGCGTGCAGTAAATAACGACCGCGTCCCATTTTTGATCCCAGAAGCTCTCTAGCTTGACTGGCTCGTAGAAACAGGCGCGCGGGTGCAGCGTCATACGATCGGCAGCCCAGTCGCGGAGGGTGGGCTCCATTGTCTTGAAGCTGCGATTGACCAGATCAGCCCGGTCAGGACCGATGGCAATTTCGCCCTCAATCGTCGATGGATTTGTTACGATATCGCGAATTTTCTCGCCATTCTGAAGCGCCAACGCATCTGCGAACACGACACGGGCGATCTTGTCCCTGGCGCGCTCTGCCACACGGGCCATGACCATGCCGCCGGATGACGTACCAGCCAGCACAACATCGCTGAGATCTTCGAGCCGCAGCATCTCCACGACCTCTTCAGCCTGGCTTTCAGTCGTAATGCCGGGGCGAACGCCAGCTGCGCGCTCACCACAGCCATCGAGGCACGGCACATAGACCGTATGGCCTTGACTGCGCAGGCGGTCAGCCACCGGCGTCCAGATCCAAGGGCCTTGGTAGGCGCCGTGTAGCAATACAAAGGTCGTCATGGCGTTTTCCTCAGTTGGTGTTGTTTTGATTCATGAGCCGCCAAGATAATTCGCAATTTTTGGCGTCAGCTGAACATCTTAGCGTGAAAACAGCGCTAGAAACTCGGTTCCATAGCGAATTCGTTGGTTTCGTAGCCGGGCACGTAGTTGCGGTTGGTCATGCGCGGCTCGCGGTTAACCAGCGGGCGGGCGTACATGGGATGACGCATAGAACGCACCTCGTGCTCAATCCGCAACAGCACCTTGTCGTCGTTCGGATCGAAGATATCGAGGAAGCGGTATTGGTGCTGGTCGCTCTCCTCGCTGACCATGCCGCGCTTCTGCAATTTCTTGTAGGGACCGGAGAAATCGGCCAGATAGATGGCGATGTGGTGGCCGTCGTATTCTGGCAGTTTGGCCTCGGTCTCGCGGAAGATCAGCTCCTGGCCGTCACCGGCTGCGACGCGGGCGATAGCATCGCCGCCGTCTTTGCCAGCCTTGGCCTGAGTGCCGATGATCTTGGTATAGAAACGCGCGATGCCGGCAGCGGTGCCCATCGGCGCATCGATCTGCACATACGGCATGCCGAGACGCATGGCGCCAAACTGCTCGCTCGGCTCAAAACAGCGGATCTTGTTGCCCCACGGGCACGTGACCTCGACATAGTCGTTGTGCTCAGCAAAGGCGTATTTCGTGCCAGCCAGTGCTTCTTTGACGGCGGCGAGGCGTTCCAGCAACGCACCACGGTGCGGGATCACCAGGCCAGTATGGCCAGACAGAACCTGGGCCTGCGGATTGGTCGGCAGGTGGAACTGCGCCCGCCCGACATTGATCCACATATTGTTGGTACCGGCCATCAGATACGGGTCGCGGGTCAGCCCCAGGCCCATCAGATAGAAGGTGATGGCCAATTGCTGATCCGGCACGCGGGTGTTGACGTGCTCCAGCGTGACAATGTTGCCGATGTCTTCGACGGCGCGGTCAAATTTGGCTTTGGACATGGGAGCGTTTCTCCTGTGAGAGCTGCAGCGATTACAGAAACATGGTGGAGTTCGGCGGCAGGCCTAGCAGATGCCGCCCGACATTTTCGTAATGATCCGCCCGCGCCTGCACCTGCTGACTGGCGGTGAGCGCATCGCGCAGGCGGCGCTCGAACGGATGGGTGGGGAAAATCGCGGTGGCGCCAGCCGCGCGGTATATTTCAGTTGAGACCGCCACGGCCTCGTTGATGGCATTGGTGCAGGTGAGCCGCAGCGCTACCCGCTCATCCAGCGAGATCGGCCCGTTCTTGGCGACGCTGTTGTAGACCTCGTCCGCCGTGAACAGGATGGAAGCGCGGATCATGCGCAGCTTGGCCTCGAACCGGGCCAGTTGGCTCTGAAACACCGGGCTTTCGCGCAGGGTGGCCGCAGCACCGCGGGGGCGCTTGTCCATGGCAAGCGCCCGCAATTCTTCCAGCATGGCCCGGGCAATGCCGACTTGCAGACTGGAAAAGCCGATGGCGTAGACCAGCGAGGTATTGATCCGGTAGATCGGCGATGGATCGGTGACGGCGGATTGATCCTCGCGGTCAACAGTCTCATCCCAAGGCACGAACAGGTCGTTAACCTCGAACGTGTCGGAGCCGGTGCCGCGCAAGCCCATGACATCCCAAACGTCATGTACGCTGGCCTTTGCCCGCTCGAAGATTGCCGTGCGGTCGACCTTACGGCCATCGGGGTGGAAGCATTGGGTGACGCCGTCGGCCTCGTAAACAAAGCTGTGTCCGCCCAGAACGGTGGCGTGGCGAGAGCCGCTGGCGAACTGCCATTTTCCGGTGACGCGATAGCCACCCTCAGCCTTCACGGCCTTGCCTTGAATGCCCGCGCCCCAGGCGAGCACCGCGTTGGCAGGGCCAAAAATTCGCTTGGCAGCCGCCGGCTCCATGAAGGCTGCTGCCATTGCGCAACCGCCGCCCTGGCTCATCACCCAGCCGGCGCTGCCGTCGGCCCCTGCGATAATCTCAATCACCTCACCGAACGTGCGCAGGTCAACAGCGTCGCCGCCAACGGCGCGTGGAAGGGTCATGCGGAACAGCCGCGCTGCGTGCAGGGCCTTCAGCACGTGGGCAGGAAGCTCCCGATTGGCTTCAATCTCCGGCCCTGCCTCGCGCAGTAAGGCAACGACGCTGGCCGCCCGTGCGCGGGGATCGAGCGTCGAGGCGTCGGTAACATTGTTCATAGGCTAGGCCTTCACGATCTTTCTGGAGGCGGCTTTGCCAGGATTATCATCGTCTCAAGCCGGTCTCACAAGGACTTCGATAGTGACACCTGCTGAAATTTACCGATATGCCTACAAAATTTTGTTGCAGACTATGAGCGAACGCATAGCATTTGGGGTGAACTGAGATCGAAAAACCTCCGCAGACCATCAATGAGGCAGGGCTATGTTTGGCAGACTTGTAACATTTGGAATTGCGCTCTTATCCTTGGGCGCCATGGCTGAAACCCCGCAGGAACGCGGCGCATATTTGGTTAATACAGTGGCCGCATGTGGGAATTGCCACACACCTTTCGGCCCGAATGGCCCGGACATGAGCAAAGCGCTTTCCGGCAGGCTCGTAACCAAGGAAGAGCATTTCGACGCCTACGCGCCGAACATCACCCAAGACAAGAAAACTGGCATCGGTGGCTGGACCGATGCGCAAATCGCCAAAGCTATCCGCGAGGGTATCCGGCCCGACGGCTCTATCATTGGTCCGCCGATGCCAATGGGGCTATACCGCGGCCTGTCCGACACCGACCTTAATGCGATGGTAACCTATTTGCGCACGGTCAAACCCGTGAATAAAGTCATGCCAAAGTCAATCTACCGCATCCCCCTGCCGCCGGCCTATGGTCCGCCTGTTGGTCATGTGGCGGACGTGCCGGAAGGTGTGACGGTCGAATACGGTGCCTATTTGGCTGGGCCGGTCGCGCACTGCGTTGAGTGTCATTCAACGCCAGGCCCAATGGGACCAGACTGGACGAACGCTCTCGGCGCTGGCGGCATGCCGTTCGCTGGGCCATGGGGCATCTCAGTTGCGCCGAACCTGACCCCGCACAAAGACGGCATTCGCGACCTAACCGATGCGCAGGTCGCGACGATGATTACCAGTGGCACGCGGCCCGATGGTTCCAAAATGTTTCCGCCGATGGGGTATGGTTACTATGCGCAGATGAAGCCAGACGACGTGGCCGCGATCGTCAAGTATCTGCGCAGCATTCCGGCTCTGCCAAATTCGAAATAAGGCAATGGTAACAGCGGGCTATATTGCCACATTTGCCACTTCAGGGCTTGGCAAGTCGCGCGGCTGGTTTTTAGAATGGTGCCATCCACCTTTTGTTGATGGATGTAACCTTTTGAAAAAATTTGCTTTAATCGCCCTAGCGGTACTCTGGGCGATGCCAGCCCACGCCTATCTGGTCCGAGCTGTGCTGGATGGAGGTGGCTTTGGCGGCGGCTTTTCCGCCACGGTCGAATACGAGACCACAACCAACCAGGTCACCTTTCTGTCGCTGACAACAGATCAACCGCTTGGACTTTATCTGGACGGTGGCGTATTTCACCCAAATATCATTAACGGGCCATTGGACATCGCGAGCAGTAGTATTGTCATCTCCAACACCGCATCGGTTGATAGCTACGACTTTGTCATCAATATCGATAATGGACCGTTGGTGAGGGCGAACCAGTCAGGCAACAACCAGTTGCTGACCGCTCAGTTGGTGCAGGTCCGGCTGAATTCAGCACAGAACACCAACCCGATTTCATCGGATACGCTGGACGAGAATCTGTTCGATGCCTTTGTGCCACACTCTGGCGTGCAACCGCAGCGGCTGTTTCTGGAGTACGAAGGCCGCACTGCCTTTCCATACAACCGCCCGGACGACATCGGCAGCTTTACCCCGACTTCTACCTCTGTCGTGGCGACCCCATCACCGGCTCCTCTAGCGTTGTTGGCAGGTGGAGCCGTGGTGTTGGGCGTTGGTCTTGGCCAGCGACGAACCTAAGCCATCCGCAACGCACCCAACCGATCCCAATCGAACTCCACGCCATGCCCCGGGCGTTCCGGCGCGGTGGCGTAGCCGTCGGATACTGTCAGCGGATCGGCCATGAACTGGTCGAGGCCAAAGGCGTGCCATTCCAGATAGGCGGCATTTGGCGCAGCCGCCATGCAGTGAATGTGCAGGTCGTGCGCACCGTGGCTGAGCAGCGGTAAGTTGAAGGCTTCGGCCAGTTTTGCCACCTTCATGAAAGGTGTGATGCCGCCGCAGGTGGTGAGGTCGGGCTGGGGCATGTCCACGCCACCGGCGGTGAACAGCGCCGCAAATTCCGGCAGGGTGTGGTGATTCTCTCCCAGCGCGATAGGCACCAGGCCCAGTTGGCGCAGGTGGGCATAGCCGGCAGTGTCGTCCGGCGAAATTGGCTCCTCCAGCCAGATCATGCCGAAGGGCTGGAGTTCGTGCAGGGCGCGGACGGCCTCGTGTACGCGCCAGGCCTCATTGGCGTCGGCCATCAGCTCGATCTCGTCCGGCAGGTGCTCGCGCATCGCGGCGACGCGCTGGATGTCCTCAGCGAGGGTCGGGCAACCCAGGCGCATCTTGACCGAACGGAAGCCT
>CALKDI010000355.1 GCA_938084065.1 uncultured Alphaproteobacteria bacterium | reverse complement strand
GGTCTGCTATGGCAACGCGCTGGAAGTCTACGGCAAATCAGGCCAGATCAAGGAAAGCGACTGGCTTGATCCGTCGGGGATCGACCAGCGCACCCTGTTCGAAGGCAATTCCATCCTGCGCGGCGGTCGCGACCCGGTAATCGAGCTGCCGGGTGAGCGGCGAGCGGCTTCGCTCTACATCGAATAGTGGCGCGCCTGCTATTGGTGGTGCTGGCGGTAGCTGTGCTGGTCGGGCTGCCCTTTGCCATTTGGGGAGACCAGGTTGAGGCGTGGCTGACGACCGACGGCGCAACGGAATGGATGCGAAGTTTCGGCCATTGGGCTTGGGTTGCCGGACTGGCTTTGATTGCAGCCGATATTGCCCTGCCATTGCCCGCTACCGCTATTATGGCCGCATTGGGCGTGATTTATGGGCCGTGGCTAGGCGGTTTTATCAGCGCATGTGGCACAGTTCTGGCCGGCTGTATCGGCTATGGGATTTGCCGTGTGGTGCCACTCCATATGGCGGAGCGATTGGCGGGCGCAAAGGGAATGGCGCAGGCCAGAGCGTTGTTTGCTCGCTGGGGCGGCTGGCTGGTCGTTGGCTCGCGCTGGCTGCCAATATTGCCGGAGACCGTCGCCTTCCTCGCCGGTTTGACGCGCATGCCGTTCGGTCGCTATCTCGCTGCATTGATATGCGGCGGCCTGCCCTTAGGTATGGTCTTTGCAAGCGTCGGCCATTGGGGCGCAGAGACGCCTGTGCTGGCGTTACTCGTTGCAGCGCTCCTGCCAGTTGCGCTATGGGGCCTGATCCGCCCCTGGCTGCGGCGGACGGAACCTGGAGCAAATTGATGATCCCCGCAATTGCCGAAGACGGCAGCCTCTATCCTGTCGAGAAACTGGACGCCCATCGCCGCGGCTTGCTGCACATGGCGATCTCGGTGTTTGTGTTCTGCGATGGCAAACTGCTGTTGCAGCAGCGCGCGCTGGAAAAATATCACTCACCAGGCCTTTGGGCGAACACCTGCTGCAGCCACCCGCATTGGAACGAAGACCCAGCAACCGCTGCAAACCGGCGCATGCAAGAAGAACTGGGTTATGTTTGCCCACTGGAGCCTGTCGGCATCACCGAATACCGTGCGGATGTCGGCGGCGGTCTTATTGAGCATGAGCGTGTACATGTGTTTGCAGCGACCCTGCTAACCCGACCGACCTTGGCACCAAATCCCAGTGAGGTGGCGACCACTCATTGGCTTTCGATGGCTGATTTGGCCAAGGCGATCGCTGATAAACCAGAGTCTTATGCCCAATGGCTCAAGCTCTATATCGCTAGGAAAACCTCACCACCGTTGGAATTCTTGGCGATACGCTAGGCGATGAAACGCAGGACTGGTGTATCTCACCTCTGGGAATGGGGTGCAGGGTTCGGTAGGGTGCGGGCAGAATTCGATATTTTGAGGAATAGCTGATGGCTCTCGACCGGATGAAAGACAAAGTTGCGATTGTGACTGGGGCGGCGCCCCGGGGCGATGGGCTGGGCAATGGCATGGCGTGTGCGATGATGTTTGCCCAAGAGGGCGCAACCGTCGTGCTCGTCAATCGCAAGCGTGAGAAGGCCGATGCGCTGGCCGAGAAAATCCGCGCTGATGGCGGCAAAGCACACGTGATCTCGTGCGATGTCACCGCGGAGGATCAGGTTGACGCCATGGTGGCGGAGACCATGGACAAGTTCGGACGATTGGACGTGTTGCACAACAATGCCGGCATAGGTGGCGGCGGCCCGCTGGAAAAGACCGAGATGTCCAGCTGGCAGAAGGTCATCGGCCTCAATATGACCGGCGTCATGCTGTGCTGCAAGGCGGCGGTACCGGCAATGCGGGCTGGTGGACGCGGCGGCTCCATCATCAATATTTCGTCGATTGCTGGTGCTGCCGGCCTGCTGCGCGATACCGGCGGTGCTTTGGCCTATACGGCGACCAAAGCTGGTCTGCACGGCATTACCATGTCGATTGCGGCGGACCACGCGAAGGAGCAGATCCGCTGCAACACGCTGGTCGTCGGCTCTGTCTACACGCCGATGGTGGCGCACCAAGGTGAGGACGCGCGTGCGCGCCGGGCCTTGGCTGTGCCACTGCGCGTTGAGGGCACGGCCTGGGATGTCGCTTACGCAGCAACATTCTTGGGCAGTGACGAGTCACGCTGGATTACGGGCATTGAGTTGCCAGTGGATGGCGGCTTGCTTTCGACGCGGGAGTGGCCATCCTAGGCCCCAGCTTCCAACGCGGGCGCTTCATCAAGCGGCACACCGGGCTCGGACTTGCTGGTGCGGATCACTGGGAAGGTCGTGACCCGGATGACGTCTTTGGCGGACGTCAGCTTCTGAGTCAGCTCGTTCTCGTGCGCAGTGTTGTGGGCCAGCAGCTTTAATAAGAAATCGCCGCCGCCGCGCACCATCTGACACTCGCGCACTTCCGGCCAATCGCCGACAAGATCCTCGAATGCTTTCAGCCGCTCTTGCGCCTGCGATTCAAGGCCTACCAGGGCGAAGAAGATCACCTCAAAGCCCAGCATATTCGGCGCGAGGTCGGCATGATAGCCGCGGATATAGCCTTCCGCTTCCAGTCCACGCACGCGTCGCAGGCAAGGCGGCGCAGAGATGCCTGCACGTTCCGCCAACTCCACGTTGGTGATGCGGCCGTTTGCCTGCAGATCTTTTAATATGTGACGATCAATCTCGTCGAGCCGCACGCGGGCCATACCCGTTTCCTCCCAGAACGCTTTTGCGAAATTATATTACGTGTGACGGCCAAAAGCTATCGCTATAGCGGCAAGGTATGCACAAGAGCGATGCGGCGACCGTCTGCGGAGTTGTCGAATCGCGGTTCAGCGATTACCTCTAGATGGGCAAACAGAACAGGGTTCGCCCCACCAATTGTGGGCAACGTCAGAATCAAGAGAATTGCACATGGATCATCGCACCAGAGTTTTGATTATCGGCTCCGGTCCCGCGGGCTATACAGCTGCGATTTACGCAGCGCGCGCAGGGCTTAAACCATTGATGGTGCAGGGAATGGCGCCGGGCGGCCAGCTGACCATCACCACGGATGTGGAAAACTATCCGGGCTTTGCTGATGTGATCCAAGGCCCCTGGCTGATGGAGCAGATGCAGGCCCAGGCGGCCCACGTTGGGACCGAGATGATATTCGACGTGGTCACGGACGTCGACTTTGACCAACGGCCGTTTGTGGCACAGGGCGATAGCGGCGACCGCTATATCGCTGACGCCATCATCGTCGCGACCGGTGCTGAGGCCAAATGGCTGGGCCTGGAGAGCGAGAAAGCGTTCCAGGGCTTTGGTGTCTCTGCCTGCGCGACCTGTGATGGCTTCTTCTTCCGCGAAAAGCCTGTTGTGGTTGTCGGCGGCGGCAATACCGCGGTGGAGGAAGCGCTGTATCTCACCAACCATGCCAGCAAGGTCACGCTTGTGCACCGCCGCGACTCGCTGCGGTCTGAGAAGATTTTGCAGGATCGCCTGTTCCGCAATCCTAAGGTTGAGGTTGTTTGGAACGCAGTGCTCGACGAGGTCGTCGGCGATCAGAACCCGCCGGGGGTCACTGGCGTTCGCCTTCGCGACGTGAACACCGATGCCGTTTCTGATGTGACCGTTGACGGCGTCTTCATCGCCATCGGTCATCGTCCGAACACTGATATCTTTAAGGGCAAACTCGATATGGATGATGAGGGCTATTTGATCACCGCGCCTGACAGCACGCGGACCAATATTCCTGGTGTTTTTGCGGCTGGCGATGTGAAGGACAAGATATTCCGTCAGGCTGTGACAGCGGCCGGTCTGGGCTGCATGGCGGCGTTGGAAACCGAAAAACACCTCGCAGCGGCAGAAGACATGCCGCTGGCGGCAGAGTAAACCGGGGTGCCGAGGGCCGTAACGCCCCCCGTTAGTATGCGCATGGACTGGGACAAGCTCCGGGTCTTCCATGCGGTAGCCGAAGCCGGCAGCTTCACCCACGCCGGCGAGGTTTTGAACCTGTCGCAGAGTGCGGTTAGCCGTCAGGTCCATTCACTGGAAGAAAGCCTGGATCAACCGCTGTTCCATCGCCATGCTCGTGGGCTGATCCTGACGGAATCGGGCGAGTTGCTTTATCGCAACGTGCATGAGGTGTTTCACCGCCTGGCAATGACCGAGGCCATGTTGACGGAATCAAAAGAGCAGCCGCAGGGGCCGCTCAAGATCAGCACAACGACGGCATTTGGCTCCACCTGGCTAACTCCCCACATGAAAGAGTTCATTGAGCTCTATCCAGAGGTTGAGGTCAGCCTGGTACTGACCGAGAGCGATCTGGATCTGGGCATGCGAGAGGCTGATTGCGCAATTCGGTTCCAACCGCCGACGCAGCCAGACCTGATCCAGCGGCACCTTAAAACAGTGCGCTCCCGTCTGTTTGCCGCGCCTATGTATCTGAAGCAGCATGGCACACCGCAAACGGTGGATGACCTGGATGGCCATTTGATCGTCTATGGCTCTGATGGGCCACTGCCGTCGGCGACCATTAACTGGATTATGGATCAGCAGTTGTCGGACAAGACACTGCGGCCCGTGCTGCGCGTTAACAACATATATGCCATGTATCGGGCCGTAGTCAGTGGTTTGGGGATTGCGGCGCTGCCGGCCTATATGGCGCGGCTTTCCAATGAATTGGTCAATGTGTTGAGCCAAGTTGAAGGGCCCAAAACCGAGGTCTACTTCATCTATCCAGAAGAGATGCGGCAGTCGAAGCGGATCAACGTATTCCGCGATTTCCTGGTGCGAAAAGTGGCAGAACGGCGGATCGATTTTTAGAGGTAAGCGCTATTGAAAACCTGCTATTGGCAGGCGGGGAAGACGGTATTGTCGGATAGCGTCGCGATACAGCTGCCCTCGATCTCATACTTTTCGCTCGCGTTGGATTCGGCATTGTAGAGGTCGAGCAGTTGGATTGTTACGGCGCAGCTGCCAGAGCTGCCGCACTCCTTGTTCACGCCGCATACCTTGCGCACTAAGTCGGTGCAGCGGTTGATTGGGGTGATCAGGCTGGCCCATTGTTGATCGGCCGATCGGGTGGGTTGCGTGCGCCGAACTTGTGTCCGCGTACGGTTGGCGCTCTTTTCCATGCTCTTCAATTGTGATTTCGAGACTTTTTTCTTTTGCGCCCGCTGATGCAAATTCATGGCCTGTCGCGGCGACGACTTTTGCTTCATCTGCTGAACCGAGAGGGATTTTGCGTCACGGGCGTTAGCATCAGGAACAGCGGTAACACCGATAACCAAGAGCATTACAGCAAGAGCTAGAAATTTCATCAGAGTGTCTCCTTCGATTGGCGCTCTTAGAGCCTGCCCGAAAAGTAGTTGAACGATATCAGTGGATTGTGATTCACCGTCTTTGTGAAGAGATGGAGGATCAGATGCCCTGGACAGATACCGCTCGCGTTGAGCATAGCCGCAAGACAGGCCGTTATCCAAGC
>CALKDI010000354.1 GCA_938084065.1 uncultured Alphaproteobacteria bacterium | reverse complement strand
CAGTGAGGCTCAGCCTCCGGAAAACGGTTTGACGATTTCGACGGTATCGCCTTCGGACAATGGCGTAGCACCCCATTCGAGCTTGCGCACGACAGCGCCGTTGAGCGCTACGGCCACGCCTTTGGCATCAAGCTTGACGCCCTCTTCGACCAGCAAGGCCGTGACGGTAGCGGCGGCAGACTGGCGGGGTTCGCCGTTGATGGTCAGGGTATGGCTCATGCTACGGCCTTGGTTTTGGCTTTTGGGGCAAACCGGTCGAGGGTGAACGGGCGGGCGATTTCTGGCATGTCTTGGCCTAGGACCGCAAGGCTGACGGCATCGGCTGTTAAGGGGGCCAGCAGGATGCCGTTGCGGTGGTGACCGGTGGCGAGAAACAGGCCCTCAACGCTGGTTGGGCCAAAGATTGGCGCGTCGTCGCGGCTGGTCGGGCGGAAACCGACCCAAGTTTCGACCACTGGTAATTCCTCAATGGTTGGCAGCGCGCGCCAGGCGGTATCGAGGAGGGCCAGCAGACCGCCGGCGGTGATGGTTTCATCGAAGCCGCGCTCTTCCACGGTGGCACCAATCAGCAGCCGCCCATCCAGGCGGGGAATGAGGTAGGTCGTGGGGGCCCAGATCGTGTGCCTGAGGATCGGCGCTGCCGGGTCCATCTGCAACGCCAGCATCTGGCCTTTGAGTGGGCGGACTGGCGGTTTTGCCTCTGGCGGTATGCCGGCTAGGCCGCCGGACCAGGCCCCGGCGGCTATTATAACTGCGTCGGTGTTGTGTACCTCGCCGGCGATGCGCAAGCCGTTGGCTCGGCTGTCTGTTGTCTCCAGAGCTTCTACCGGTGTGTGGGGATGCAGGCGAACCCCGGCCTGTTCTGCTGCTACCACCAGCGCCCGCAACACATCGCGGTTTTCAACCTGATGGTCACCAGGAGAGAACACTGCGGCGGCAATGTTGCGGCCCAGGTGTGGCTCGCGCCGGCGGGCGTCGGCTGGGTTCAGCCATTCCAGTTTTAGGCCCAGGCCGATCTGATAGTCGTAATGGTGGCGGAGTGCTGTGGCCTCATCCCGGTTGGTGGCGACGACCATGATGCCTTCATCGCGATAGCCGACGGAGATTCCGCTAGCTGTTTCCAGTTCATCGCGGAATGCTGGCCATTGCTGCTGACTGGTCAGACACAGCGCCGTGAGAGCTTCTTCGCCTGGTTCGGCCTCAATGCTGGCGGCCAGCATACCGCCTGCCGCCCACGTCGCACCGCGGGTGCCAGGGCCGATGGCGCCAGTGTCATAGACGTCGACCACACAGCCGGCTTGGGCCAAGCGCCAGGCTATGGCCAGGCCATTAATGCCGCCGCCAACGATACTTAAGGATTTGGAACTCATCGCCGTTTAAGGCCCTCCCTGCGCTGGCATTACCCAGATCAGGTCAAAGTCGGGTTTGCTCTCAGCCGCACGCCGCTTTGGTGTGAAGCACCCCGGGGGGAAAGACGTCATATTCGGCCCCCTGGCCTTAATGTCAATGCCACGTGATGGATTCACCCCGGATTTCCTGCCCAGCAGGCGGTAAGAGGCTGCCGGCTGATCACGCACTGGCCACGGCGTTATCACTCCGCATCACGCTTTGTCACGACTAACGGAGGTGGGGTCTGCTTTGTCGCACTTAAGGCCTAGGTTCATGGGGTGCAGGGCGTCATTAGCTGGAGAGTTCGATGACGCATCAGAACGAAGGGTGGAGCAGGCGGAGAAGCTTGCGATGGCTGGCTTCGCTGCCTTTAGGCGCAGCAATGCTGGCAGCAGCAACCCAACCGGCCCTCGCCAAAGCCAAAAAAGTGGCGGTCCGCTACCAAGATGAACCGAAGAGTGACCGGAACTGTTTGCAGTGCCGCCACTACATCGCAGCCGCGACCGCTGGTGCCGCCGGCACCTGCAAGCTTGTCGATGGCGAGATCAGTCCGAATGGCTGGTGTGCCGTCTGGGCGAAGGCCCGTAAGCCCAAACGCAAATTCCAAACAAAATCATAGTCCCTTTCAACCCAGAGCGCAGGAGGAAAACCCATGCTCAAACGATCTCTCATACTAGCAACAGCTGCCGCCGCCACATTGGCTGTGGCTGCGTGTTCTGACGGCTACAGCCGCCCTGGTAAGGCTGCTGCAGGACCTCATGCCTCAGTTGCCGCCAGCAAAGCTGAGGTCAAGCCGCCGTTTAGCGGTACGGGCAACGTTGCCTATGCCAAGATGCTGTGGGCTGAAATGCAGAAACAGCGGCTTGTCGGCCCGAATGCTTGGGAAGGCACGGCCTATGAAGGCACAGAGCCGCACGGTATGTCGCTGGTCACGATTGACGGTATCGTGACGATTGCCGGCCATTCTGGTCCTCTACTGGTGAAGCGAAACTACGGTGGGCCCGGCGTGAGTCCAGAGGAGGTCAATGCTGATCCTGGCAAATGGCTGAAGGCGATCACCATCATGTTCAAGCGCGAGAAGGGCTATGACCCGGATACGCAGAACTGGTATTGGGCCAAATACCTGCCGGACGGCTCACTCGATAAAAACCCGAAAGGCATGCAGCTAGCTGGCCGTGTTGCCAAGGGCGGAGCGAAGGGCTGCATCGCTTGTCATTCTGCGGCGCCAGGCGGCGATTTTGTGTTCAAGCATGATCGCTACCCTGGGTAGTTAGAACTACAGCCGGGGAGCACGTGTGCGTTAGGCTACGCGTTCTCCGGCGGAATAGGTTGCAAGCACCACCGGCGTTTTGCCGGCCAAGCGTACCCGGATGAGGTCGGCCCGCAAGCCGGCCTCAATTCGTCCGCGGTCTGTGAGGCCGGCAGCTTTGGCAGGGGCGGATGTTGCCCAGCTGACAGCGGTCGGCAGGTCGATGACGCCGCCTTGGCCACCCAGTGCGAAGACAGCGGGCAACAGCGAAGCTGGTACATAGTCGCTGGCTAACACGTCCAGCAAGCTTGCCTCTGCAAGTGCCTTGGCGGAAACATTGCCATAGGTGGAGCCGCCGCGGACGACATTTGGTCCACCCATCAGATTAACGAGGCCCAGACGGCGAGCAGCCTCAGCCGCGGCCATTGTTGTTGGGAACTCCGACAGCACCATGCCTTCGCTCGCTGCTTGTTCCACATGGGCGACGGTCTCATCGTCATGGCTGGAAAGTGGCAGGCTGTGCTCGGAGGCGATGGCGACCAGTTGGGCGCGGATGTCGGGTGCCAGCACTTCGGAGCGATGCAGGATGGCAGCGATGTGAGAGTCCATCTCCGCATCGGACAGGTTCATGCTGGCCATGTGGCGTTCGCGATAGATCGCGATGTCGGGCGATTGCCGCTGGCCGGGCGCATGGTCCATCAGGGAGAGAAAGCGCAGTCGTGGATGGCCCAGATAGGGTTCTAGCAGGCCTATGGTGTCTGGATCGGTTACCTCGCAGCGAGCGTGAAGGAAGTGGTCAACCCGCAGCGCGCCAGCCCGTTCGGCGTCGTCCAGGCCTTGCAACAGAGGGCCGAGCGAGGCGGCGCGCTCGATATTGCGATAGCTGGTGCCAAAAGGGAGGGCGTCGAACACTGTTGTGATGCCGCTGGTCGCGATTTGCGCATCATGGGCGATGGCTGAGGCCATCGGATCCCACTTCACGCTGGGGCGCGGTTGGTAATGTTTCTCGATAGCGTCTGTATGCAGGTCGATGAGGCCGGACAGCAGATAGTCGCCACCACAATCGACATCGCCGGTGGTACGGCCTGGTTCTATCGCAGCGATCTCGGCACCGTTCAGCCGGATTGCCCCCTCTACAATCGCTCCGGGCAGGACAATCTTAGCATTGGCGAGAACGGTCATGGTTGTTTGGTCTCCTCAGGCAACTCGCCGGCCATCACGCCAAACAGCACGCACCACTGGCACGCCCTCATGCACATGCACCTGAACCAAGTCAGCGCGTAGGCCCTCGGCTATGCGGCCGCGGTCGTCGAGCTTTGCCATGGTAGCCGGCGTGGCGGTGACAGTGGCCACCGCGTCTGGCAAGGAGAGGCCAGCTTTCGAATGCAGCAGGAAACCGCCGTGTAGCAGGCTGAACGGGGCGTAGTCGCTGGAAAGCGCATTGACTAGCCCCTCGTGCGCCAGTTCCATGGCAGAGACGTTGCCGGAGTGCGATTCGCCTCTGACCACATTCGGTGCGCCCATCATAACGCCGATTTTTGCGGTGTTCAGCGCGCGGGCAGCTTCGGCTGTTGTCGGGAATTCCGCGATGGCGATGCCGTCGGCAGCAGCCTCTGCCACATGCTCCAGCGTCGTGTCGTCGTGCGAGGCGATAGGCAGGCTGTCGCCCTTGGCGCGCCAGCGTTCCAGGATCTCCCTGCGATGCTTGGGCGCCAACTTCTGCCCAACCTCAATGCGGTCGGCGACGCGGCTCTCGAACGTCTCACCAGGATGGAGGCGAGGGGTGAGATAGGTCCGGTATTTCACCATATCCCGCCATTGACGCTGGCCAGGGGTGTGGTCCATCAGGCTGATGAGGCTGAACAGTGGCTCGTCCCAGAACGGCTCCAGCATAGTCAAGAGGCCAGCATCTGGTAGCTCGCAGCGCAGGTGCAGGCGGTGGTCGGCGCGATACAGGTTGTTGGCCATGCCCTCGCGAATGCCATCGATGCTGAGCTTCATGAATTCGCGGCGGCCAGGGGCGTCGGAATACTCGCCGACCGAGATCGAGTCGTAGACGGTGGTGATACCGGCACCGGCGCAGGCCACATCGTGCGCCAGGATCGCAGCCAGCGCCGACGGCCAGGTGATGCCGGGGCGGGGGCGCAGGTTCTTCTCGATATTGTCGGTATGCAGCTCGACCAGGCCAGGGATGAGATAATCGCCCTCCAGGTCCTCGCCTTTGGAAGAGCTGGCCCCTACGGCGGTGATCAGGCCGTCGCGCATGGCGAGGTGGCCGTCTAGCACTTGATCGCGCAGAACGAGCCGGGCGTTGGTCAGTATCATTTCGCTCATGCGGCTGCTGCAAACTCCGTAACGTCGAATAGGCTGGTGGCGATGGCGTCGCGCACCGGGGCATCGTGGCAGATGGCAACGATGGCGGTGCCGGCCTCCCGTGCCTCGATGATGAGGGCGACCACAGTCTCGCGGTTCGCCTGATCCAGGGAGGCGGTAGGCTCGTCCAGCAATAGGATAGGGAAGGCGCGAATGAAAGAGCGCGCAATGTTCACCCGCTGTTGTTCGCCGCCGGAGAAGGTGGCGGGCGGCACGCTCCACAGCCGTTCTGGCAAGGCCAAACGGGCGAGCAGGGCTCTGGCGCGAGCTTCGGCTTCGTCGCGGGTGACGCCTTGGGCGAGGAGGGGTTCGGCGACAATCTCCAGTGTCGGCACCCGTGGGATGACGCGCAGGAACTGGCTGACATAGCCCATGGTCTCACGGCGGACGGCGAGGATTTCCCGTGGCTCTGCCGTGACCATGTCGACCCAACCGCCCGCATGGCGCACTTTGATATGGCCAGCATCCGGCAGGTAATTGGCGAAGAGCGAGCGTAGCAGCGTGCTCTTGCCACTGCCCGACGGGCCGGAAAGGACGACGCACTCGCCGGGGGAGACAGTGAAGCTCACGTTATCGAACACCGGCAGCTGCACGCCACCCTGTGTGTGCAGGGTGAAGGTCTTGGCGAGGTCTTCGACTTGGAGGATTGGGGCGTGGGTCATCGGATCATCTCTCTACCCAGTCCTTCAGCCTGAGGTGCGAACGACGTGAGCCTCGAAGGCGGTGTGCCATGTCGCTACCCGCCCCTTCGAGGGCGCTCTGCGAGCGCCACCTCAGGGTGAAGGTCGGTGGGTTGGCGGGTAGTAGGGGACCATTCTGGGAGCACCTCACAGGCTACACCTGCAACACAGCGGAAACGAGAAGCTGGGTGTAGGGGTGGTGCGGGTCGTCCAGCACCTGGTCGGTCAGGCCGCTTTCCACGACTTCGCCGTCCTTCATCACCATCAGCCGGTCGGCCAGCAGGCGCACTACGGCCAGATCGTGCGTCACTACCACTGCGGCTAATCCCAGTGAGCGCACGAGGCCGCGCAGCAGATCTAGCAGCCGGGCTTGGACAGAGACGTCCAGGCCGCCGGTGGGCTCGTCCATGAAGACTAAACGCGGGTTGCTCACCAGGATGCGGGCGATTTGCAGGCGCTGCTGCATGCCGCCGGAGAAGTCGCGTGGGCGGTCGTCGATCCGGTCCTCAGCGATTTCTACGCGGGTTAGCCAGTCGAGGGCCTCCTGGCGGATGTTGCCATAGTGGCGGGCCCCGATGGCCATGAGCCGCTCCCCAACATTGCCGCCTGCGGAAACACCCATACGCAAGCCGTCGCGTGGGTTTTGGTGGACGATGCCCCAGTCGGTGCGCATCAACAGCCGCCGCTCTGGCTCGGACAGTTGGAAGATATCGGTCAGGCCGGACGTGCGGGTGTTGAAGCTGATGCTGCCGGCAGTGGGCTCCATCTTGGCAGAAAGGCAGTTTAGCAGGGTGGACTTGCCGGAGCCAGACTCGCCGACAATGCCGAGCACCTCGCCAGGGTAGAGATTGAACGAGACATCACGGCAGCCGACGCGGCCGCCAGGGTAAAGTTTGGTAACACCGTCGGCGGTGAGGAGGGGCTCACTCACTCCCATACCCAGCCTCCGCAGCATCGTCCGCCATCGGTCCGACATGCCCTGCCGCCCGCCGCTTGCCGCAATAGTCGCTGTCGGAGCATACAAACATGTGCCCGCCCTTGTCGTCCAAAATTACCTCGTCCAGAAACGAGTCGTCCGCGCCGCACAACCCACAGACATCCTCCCATTCCTGCGGGCGGAAGGGGTAGTCGTCGAAGTCCAGGCTCTTGACCGAGGTATAAGGCGGGATGGCGTAGATGCGTTTCTCCCGCCCTGCGCCGAACAATTGCAATGCCGGCATGTCATGCATTTTCGGGTTGTCGAACTTGGGGATGGGCGAGGGCGCCATGACATACCGCCCGTTGGTCAGCACCGGATAATCATAGGTGACCGAGATGTCGCCGAACCGCGAGATATCTTCGTAGAGCTTCACCTGCATCAGGCCGTACTCAGCATAGGCATGCATCTTGCGGCTCTCAACCACGCGTGGCTCTAGCTTGCGCAGCGGCTCTGGGTTCGGCACCTGATAGACTAGGATCTGGTCTTCGCGCAGAGGTTCCTCCGGGATGCGGTGGCGGGTTTGAATGATGTCGGCCTCAGCCGTTTCCTCCGTCGTCCGCACGTTGGCGGTGACGGCGAAGAAGCGGCGGATGTTGACGGCGTTGGTGGTGTCGTCTGCGCCCTGGTCGATGACCTTGAGCGTATCATTCTGGCCCAGGATGGAGGCCGTTACCTGAATGCCGCCAGTGCCCCAGCCATAGGGCAATGGCATCTCTCGCCCGCCGAACGGCACCTGATAGCCAGGGATCGCGACGGCCTTTAGCAGCACCCGCCGGATCATCCGTTTGGTCTGCTCGTCGAGGTAGGCAAAGTTGTAGGCGGCCGCCGCGGAGCCCGCGGTGGCGTCTTTTTGGGTCTTGCTCATGGCTTCCCCGCCCCCAAATTGCTTTCACCCTGAGCCTGTCGAAGGGCCCCGTCGATCTTGGCACGGCCACCCTTCGACAGGCTCAGGGTGAAGAGTGGTGTTAGAGGCGGTGCCTCACACCTCAGGCTGAAGGACCGGTCTCTACCCTTCACCTTGAGCCTGTCGAAGGGTCGTTTGGTTGCTGCCAGACCCACACCCATCACTCCGCCGCCCTCTGTGTCAGATCTTCGTCCGCCCGTTCCGCCATCTCCCGCCGCAACCGCCGCACCAGTTCTAACTCGGACTGGAAGTCCACATAGTGGGGCAGTTTCAGGTGCTGGACGAAGCCGGAGGCCTCCACATTGTCGGAGTGGTACATGACGAATTCCTGGTCCTGCGCGGGATAGGTCGCCTCCTCGCCGAACTCTTCGCAGCGCAATGCTCGGTCAACCAGAGCCATTGCCATAGCCTTGCGCTCAGAGTGGCCGAAGGTGATGCCGTAGCCGCGGGTGAATTGCGGTGGCACGTCCTTGGCGCCCTCAAACTGGGTGACCATCTCGCATTCGGTGACGGTGATCTCGCCGAGACAGATGGGGAAGCCTAGCTCCTCCGGCACGAATTCTACCTCGACCTCACCCAAACGGATTTCGCCGGCGAATGGGTGGACGCCGCCAAAGCCGCGCTGGACGGAATAGCCCATGGCGAGCACGAAACCCTCGTCGCCGCGGAAGAGGTTTTGCAGGCGCTGGTCGCGGTCGGCGGGAAATTGCATGGGCTCGCGGGTCAGGTCGAAGGGTTCCTGGCCCTCGACTTCCGGTGCGGAAGCCGGCTCCATCAGGCCTTGTGCGCCCAGCATCTCTGCGACGCGGGGCATGTGACTGGCGACGGGTTCTTCAGCGCAGGGGGCTTGCGGCGGTGCTGGGTTTTCGTCCAGGAGCGAGAAATCTAGCAGGCGGTGGGTGTAGTCGTAGGTTGGCCCCAGCACCTGCCCGCCCGGCAAATCCTTGAACGTGGCGGAGATGCGCCGGCGGATGGCCATCTGGCTGGTGTCGATGGGCTGGGCATAGCCGAACCGCGGCAGGGTGGTGCGGAAGGCGCGCAGCAGAAACACTGCCTCGACCAAATCACCTTGCGCTTGCTTGATGGCCAGCGCCGCCAATTCGGGATCGTAGAGTGAGCCCTCTGTCATCACGCGGGCGACGGCGAGGCCCATCTGCTCTTGAATTTGCTTCACCGAGAGTTCGGGCACTCCTGGGTCGCCGCGCCGGGTTTCCGCCAGCAGATCGTGCGAGTTCTCAATGGCGCGTTCGCCGCCTTTGACCGCTACATACATGGCTCAGATCTCCTCTATCGAGACGCCGCGCGGCAGGCCCATGACCTGGTCGCCGGCTATGAGGAACACGTCGACGCCGCTGGGATAAAGGGCGTGGTTGTCGGCCCATTGAGCCGCGAAGTTCGGCGGCAAGCCCTGAGGTGCGACCGTGACCGAGTCTTTGATGCCAGGGCCAGTCCAGCGCAACGGCGTGCCGCCGGTAAGGGATTCAATGGCCAGAATGATGGTTGCCGAGCGTTCCGGATACTGCGGATCGCCAATTGGGAAGGTGTGCATGGGTGGCATGCACGACGGGTCTGAGACGACTGCGAATACGGCCATGTCGGGGATAGTAACGATTGGACAGCCGCAATGAAAGCGCAGGTGGGCGACGGCTTCGGTCGATGCCGCCACAGCGTCAAGCCACACAAGAGTATCCTGGTCGAACAACGTCAAGGCCAGGGCGGTTAATGTGGGGCTCCAACCGCTTGGGGCAGCAGCGGGTGCGGGCAGGGTGCAAAGCGTGCCTGGCCGCGACAGCGCATTGAGCGTAGCGCGGAACGCTTGTTGGCTCTGGTGCACAGGATCGGTGAAACCTGGCCGTAAATTTTCTGATGAGTGAGGGGTGATTGTCATTTTTGGTTTTCGCCCCGCACGACGGTGAAGAATTCAACCTTGGTCGCTGCGGATTTTCGGCTCTTCTTGTCTAGCATGTTGGCGAGCGCTGCCTGCATTGGGGGTAAAATTTGCTGTGCCAATGACGGATCGCGTTGCAGAACCGCATCCAGCAAGGCTGCCAATTCAGCTTTCTGATGGGCGCGACCGGCGACATAGCCAAATCCGATGGTCCCGTCTTCCAATCGGACGGTTGCGCGAGTGATGGTCATCTCGCCCATGTTGAAGGCTGCCCCGCTTCCGCCCATTCGCCCGCGAACCATGACGTTGCCTGTCTCGGCTGGTCGTAGCCAAGCATAATCCGGGTCCGTTCCCAGGTTGTCCCTTGCATTAATCAATGCATATACATCTATTCGAGAAAAGATGCTCATCCATTGTTGACGTTCGTTTGTTGCGGACTTTGACAATGTGTCGCCCTATCGGTGTACATGCTGTCTGCGGAAAGTACTGGTCCGGCTATCTTCTGTGAATTATAGAACCGTTCCAGAGCGTGGAGTCGCAAACATATCCTATACAAATTGCGAGAAGATGACAGTCGATCAGTTGATGAGCCGCGGCGATGGAATTTCGCTTTGGCGGCAGATTGCGCAGCATATCAGAGCAGATATCCGTGGGCATGTATTGCGACCAGGCGACCGTTTGCCAACAGAATGGGATTTAACGCATCGTTTCGGTGTTAACCGCCACACTGTGCGCAGGGCGTTAGCCGCTTTGGCCGAAGATGGCGTTGTGCGGGCGGAGCAGGGGCGTGGCACATTTGTGCAAGAGGGTGTGATGGCTTACCCGATCTCTCGACGCACCCGTTTTTCTGAGGCCGTCCGTAAGCATGGCCGTCGTCCGCAGAGTGAATTGCTGAATGTCAAAATCGACCATGCGGATGCGCGGATAGCCTCAGCCCTTCGGGTCAAGGTCGCCACGCCTGTTTGGGTGATTGAGAGCGTCCGTAGGGCCGATGGTCAGGCTGTATCTATCGCGACGCATTTCTTTGACAAGCGCCGGTTTCCTCGCGTGGTCGATGTCTTCCGGGAGACGGGGTCTATATCGGCAGCATTGGCAGATGCGGGCATTGACGAGTTTACCAGAACCCGGACTCAGGTTTCGTCCCGGTTGCCGACGCCAGATGAGACGCGAATTTTGCAGATGCTCAAGACGCGCCCTTTGTTGGTGATGGAGTCGGTCGACGTGGATAGGGATGGTAAGCCCGTCGAATTTGGCATCGCCCGTTTCCCCGCAGATAGGGTAGAGTTGGTGCTTCAGCCATGATCTAGGGCAAATCCCGGTTCTCTGGGATCGAGATTTGCTCTAACTCAGTAAGTTGCTCTAGTGCAGCCAAAGCCTGGACTATATGCGCCACCCCAAGATCTGGACGACCCTTCGTACGTATACGTTTGCCCAATTCTGGGCGGACCTTTTCGCGGGCATCACGGTCGCGATGGTGGCGCTGCCGCTGAGTTTGGCGATTGCCATTGCGTCTGGCGCGAAGCCTGCGGATGGCCTGGTTACGGCAATTGTCGCCGGCTTTCTGATTTCATTTTTGGGCGGCAGCCGGGTGCAGATCGGCGGCCCGACCGGCGCCTTTATTGTCGTCGTGTTCATGGTGATTGCCGAACATGGCTATGACGGTTTGGTGCTGGCGACGCTTATGGCCGGCGTGATGTTGGTATTGGCCGGTTATTTTCGGCTGGGCAGCCTGATCGTCTATGTGCCAGAGCCAGTGATAAACGGGTTTACCATTGGTATTGCAGCCCTGATCGCAATCAGCCAACTGAAAGACTTGCTGGGTCTGACCCTGGCTGCGATCCCGGCAAATTTTCTGGAAACCTGGCCGGCGCTTTGGCAGGCAAGAGAGACGTTCGGGATTGTGGCCCTGGGGATTGGCCTAGCAACCATGGTGTTGATTGTGGTGCTGCGGCGGGAGTTTCCCAAACTGCCGGGGTTAATCGTGGCTGTTGGCCTCACATCATTGCTGGTTGGGGTCGCTGGTTTGCCGGTTGACTCGATAGCCCACCGGTTTGGTGCTTTGCCAGACTATTTGCCGATGCCGACCCTGCCGACCATCACGATGGCGCGGCTTGTGGAGTTGTTGCCGTCAGCCATCACCATCGCTTTCCTGGCCGGCATCGAGTCTTTGCTGTCGGCCTTGGTAGCAGACCGGATGATGACAGCGCGTGAGGCGGAGAGGCTCAGTCCAGTCTCCCCGCATCATCGGCCAAATGCAGAGATTATGGCGCAAGGCTTTGCCAACATCGGCTCTGCCCTGTTTGGCGGGCTGCCTGCCACTGGGGCTATCGCCCGGACCGCCACAAATGTGCGAGCCGGCGGGCAAACGCCGGTTGCCGGTATCGTCCACGCTCTAACGATCCTAGCCGTCATGATGCTGGCGGCACCGATGGCCGGTTATCTGGTCATGCCGGCTCTGGCTGGCCTGTTGATCCTGACCGCATGGAACATGAGCGAGCCACACAAATGGCGCAGCTACATGGGGGCACGGCCATCTGACCGAATGCTGTTGCTGCTGACTTTGTTCCTGACCGTGGTCGCAAACCTGACGGTGGCGATTGGTGTCGGCGTCGCCATCGGCCTGGCGTTGCGACTGCGCCGCCGCGATATACCGCCGACCGATTGGACGCCGCCAGACCGGTGAGCCGGGCTATTTCGTCAGCGAATCGACGGCTTCTTTCAATTGCGTCCTGGCACGCAGGAGATAAAAGCCCTGCGCTGACAGGTGCGACGGTACGATCAGCCCGTCCTGTGCGCCATTGGCGACGATAAGGGGGTACATGTCGGCTGCCACCCGCAAACTTCCGAGCATTTGAGCCCAGATCTCCGCGGCGTCCTTGTCTTTGATAACGGAGTCAAAATCGACGCCGATGTCGCGCAACAGCAGGTAGTAGGCATAGACCCGGCCCTTGATGTTCATGAACAGGTCGTCTGCCTGGCTATCGAAATAACCGGCATTGCTCTCCAACGTGCGCTTGTCGAGCGCGGCGCTGGCGGCGCCTAAGTCAGCGCCGATGCGCTGTAGCAGGGCGATTAGGTTGTCGGCCCGCTTGTCATAGACGGCATTGCCCATCGCCAGCCGGCCATTGTATCGGCGCAGCGCGTCCGCGCCGTCTTGATAGAGGTGGTGCGATGGCTTTTGCACCAGGATGCTGCCGCTAGAGAGATACCAACGGGTGCCCTCGGCTTTCAGCAGGCCAGCAGCTTTGTCCAAGTCCGGGTCGATGGCGCTGGAGCCGCGGGTACGGCCCAACTGATCGCCCATCTCCACTGCAAAGCGGCTGACGGCGTACATCAGGCCAGATTGGTAGTTTGGCATATAGGTCAGCACGGAGCCCGGATGCCAGAATGGCAGGTTCGGCGCCCAATGGTCCGCCTCCATCTCGATCAGCGTGATAGCTGTCGCAACGGCCTTGCTGCTGCCTGGCATATAGAGCTGTGGCGTTGGCTCCAGCGTCACATCATCATCGACGGTGTAGAACATGGCCATGCCAATAGGGTAGTACAGCAGTAATATCGCAGCGAGCGCCAGCGCCGGCCAGCGAATCCAAGGATTGCGGCCTATCCAGGACCGGTTGAATTTTTGGGTTGCGACAACCGGCAGGCGGCTCAATCTTCCCAAGAGTTGGCGCATACGCCAGTCTCCCCATATGCAATGGACCAAACGATCCTGAGCCCTCTAGATAGGGCGTTGATCCAGCTAGGAAAGCAAATTCATGCGAACGGATGAGCCTAAGACGATCCGCCTTGCCGATTACCGCCCGCCGGCCTTCCTGGTCGAGCATGTGGCCCTGGCCTTCGATCTGGACGACCACGCAACCATCGTGGCGGCAAATCTCAAGCTGAGGCGCAACCCGGCTTATGGTGATGCGGCGGCACCGCTGCACCTGGATGGCGAGGGATTGGACCTTCAGGACATCACCATCGATGGCTTTCAGGTGGCTGAGGCTGCGTTGTCCGTCGATGACGAAGGCCTGACGATTGCGCAGGTTCCCGATGCCTTCACCCTGGAAACGCGGGTACAGATCGACCCGGTGGGGAACACATTGCTGGAGGGGCTGTATCGTTCCGGCAGCGCCTTCTGCACCCAGTGCGAGGCGGAGGGATTCCGCCACATCACCTATTTCCCGGATCGCCCGGACGTGATGACCACGTTCCGAGTCACCATCCGCGCCGATAAAGCGGCCTGCCCGGTGCTGCTGTCCAACGGTAACCTGGTGGAGCAAGGGGCATTGGATGACGGCCGTCACTTCGCCGTGTGGGAAGATCCGCACCCGAAGCCGGCCTACCTGTTCGCCTTGGTCGCCGGCCAGCTGGAGGCGCTGGAGGGTTCGTTCCGCACCGCCAGTGGGCGCGACGTTGCGCTGTATATCTACACAGAGCCTGGCCAGTCAGCACGGTCGGCCTATGCCATGGATTCGCTCAAGCGTTCGATGAAGTGGGACGAGGAGGTTTACGGCCTCGAATACGACCTGGATATCTTCAACATCGTTGCCGTCAGCGATTTCAACATGGGTGCGATGGAGAATAAGAGCCTCAACGTCTTTAATTCCAAATACATTCTGGCCGAGCCTGACACTGCCACCGATGGCGACTATTACGGCATCGAAAAGGTGGTGGCGCACGAGTATTTCCACAACTGGACCGGCAACCGCGTCACCTGCCGCGATTGGTTCCAACTGTCGCTGAAAGAAGGGCTGACGGTCTTCCGCGATCAGGAATTCTCTGCCGATATGCGTGACGCCGCGGTGTGCCGCATTGATGACGTGCGCACACTCCGCGCCCGGCAGTTCCCGGAGGATTCGGGGCCGACAGCGCATCCAATCCGTCCAGACCTCTATATGGAAATCAACAACTTCTATACGCCCACCATCTATGAAAAAGGCGCGGAGGTTGTCCGCCTGTTGCACTCGGCGCTGGGACCAGAGGGCTTCCGCAAGGGGATGGACCTCTACATCCAGCGTCATGATAACCAGGCCGTGACCTGTGACGACTTCCGTCGGGCGATGGCGGATGCGAATGGCGTCGATTTGGAGCCTTACGCCGGCTGGTACAGTCAGGCCGGCACGCCGGTGGTGACGGCGCATGGCGTGCACGACCGCATGTCGGATATCTACACCCTGACCCTCTCGCAGAAGACACCGCCGACGCCGGGGCAGCCGGACAAACAGCCGTTGCCGATCCCGCTGGGCATTGGTCTGGTCGGGGCGGATGGCGCGGACCTGCCGCTGATCGATGCCAGCGGCACGCCCCTGCCTCGGCCCGTAATCACCCTGACCAAAGCCCAGCAGACCTTTGTGTTTGAGCAAGTGCCTGTGGCGCCGGCCCTCTCGCTGAACCGCGGGTTCTCGGCCCCCATCGTGCTGAAGGCTGAGTTGTCGGACGAGGAGCGCGGTTTTCTGGCTGCAGGTGATCCCGACCCGTTCAACCGCTGGGAGGCGATGCAGCAATTGGCGACGGAGGCTCTGCTGGCCCGGATCGCCAAGCCCAAGACCAAGTGGCCGGCGGCGCTGATGGACGCTTTCGCGCGCAATCTGATGGCCGACGAACTGACACCAGCGTTCCGTTCCGCCCTGCTACTCCTGCCCAGTGAGGACTATCTGGCCGAGCAAATGGCGGTGGTCGATCCTGCGGCAATTCATGACGCGCGCGAGGCGTTGCGTACCGATTTGGCGACCCGGCACGCGAAAACCTTCCGCGATCTCTACGATAGCCACCGTGTGAACGCGCCCTATAGCCCGGACGCGGAGCACGCGGGCAAGCGGACGTTGCAGAATGTGGCGCTGGCCTACCGCACGGCAGGCCCTGACGGCACGGCTCCGGCGGAAGCGCAGTTTCAGGCGGCTGACAACATGACTGACCGCCTGGCGGCCCTCAGCCTGTTGAACCAGGTGCCGGGCGCAGCCCGTGACGAGGCGCTACAGGCTTTAGCCGAGCGATTTGATGGTGAGGCTCTGGTGATGGACAAATGGTTCTCGCTGCAAGCGACAGCACCGATGACCGATGCTGCGGCGCACGTGCGTCAGATGATGCTGCACCCGCGCTTTAGCCTGTCCAACCCGAACAAGATCAGGGCCCTGATCGGGGCGTTTGCAGCA
Source organism: uncultured Alphaproteobacteria bacterium (assembly GCA_938084065.1). Lineage (GTDB taxonomy): Bacteria > Pseudomonadota > Alphaproteobacteria > Bin95 > Bin95 > JACKII01. Next base: position 19,258 of record CALKDI010000354.1, on the reverse strand, counting down.
GCGAACCCCACGGGCTTCCATGCCGCAGACGGCAGCGGCTATGCCTTCCTAGCCGAGCAAATTAAGACGCTGAACGGCCTGAATCCGCAGATAGCGTCTCGCCTGATCGGGCCTTTGGGCCGGTGGCGTCGCTATGATCCAGCGCGGCAGGCGATGATGCGGGCAGCTTTGGAAGACATTGCGGCAACGCCGAACCTCGCGCGTGACCTGGTGGAGGTGGTAACAAAGTCTCTCGCTGACTGAGTACGCTTTCTCCATCGCCCGGATTAAAACGGATAAGCCATGCCTGCGCCCTACACTCTTGCCGCCATTGCTGACGCCCTGGGCGGTACACTGGTGGGCGACCCCACATTGGTCGTGCAACGGCTGATGCATCCGCTGGAAGCTAACCGACCCGACGACCTGATCTTTGTGATGGCGCCAGAGTTGGCGGAGCGGCTGGGTGAAAGCCCTGTCCGTGCCGCTATCCTGGCTGAAGGGTTGGAGGCGCCGGCAGGCTCGCTCGACGCCTGCCTCACCGTGCCTAGAGCGCGCTATGCGCTGGGCCTGTTGCTGGACCTGTTCGAACGCCGGCCGTATTGCATGCCGGGCATACACCCGACCGCTGTGGTGGAGCCTGGGGCGGAACTGGGTGAGGGGGTGTGTATTGGCGCGCTGGCCTATATTGGCCCGAAAGCCCGAATCGGTGCGGGCTGTGTTGTGCTGCCGCAAGCCTATATCGGTGGCGAAGCGGTTCTGGGGGACGACTGCCTGATTTATCCCGGCGTGCGCATTGGCGAGCAGGTGGAGATCGGGCACCGGGTGATTATCCACAACAATGCCAGCATTGGCTCCGACGGGTTTTCGTATGTGACGCCGGAGCAGGCCAGCTTTGAGTCGGCGAAATCTGGTGGCGATCAGGTTTCTACGAAAATCAGAGGTTTGCGGCGCATTGCTTCCATCGGCACAGTGCGAATCGGTGATGACGTAGAGATTGGCGCCTGTGCTGCGGTGGATCGCTCCAACATTGGCACCACGCGTATTGGGCGGGGCACCAAGTTAGATAATCATGTTCAGATTGGCCACAACGTGACCATCGGCGAGGATTGCCTGTTCTCTGGCCAGGTGGCAATCGCCGGTAGTGTCAAGATTGGCAACCGGGTCGTGCTGGCTGGTAAGGCTGCAGTGGCCGATCACCTGACTGTCGAAGATGACGTGGTTGCTGGCGCGGGTAGTGGAATTTGGCGAAATACGGCGGCGGGGCAGGTGGTGGCGGGCTTCCCAGCTTTGCCGAAAACGGAGGCCTTGCGCCAGCAAATCGACTTTGCGCGCTTGCCCCGACTTTTGCGTGACGTGGCGGCATTGAAGCGGCAAGTTGCGGGATTGCTACAAGGCCGCAGTGAATAGACTATCGCGGCACATTGAAATTCTTGCTATAGCAAACGAAATCGGCCCCGGCAGCAAGCTCGGGCAACGACACGAGGCAACAGAATGGCGGACACACGCAACAAGATCATTCAGATCATCGCAACAGAGTGCGAGATCGACGCGGCTCAGATTGTGCCGGAGGCTTCGTTGGATGACCTTGGCATCTCTTCCGTTGATTTGGTGCAGGTCATGTTCCAGATAGAGGAAGAGTTCGACGTCTATCTGGCCGATGAGGAGATTGGCGCTGACACCGAAAGTGTCGGGCAACTGCTGGATGCGGTCGAAAAATTAATCGCTGCGAAATCGACCTAGGGCAGATTTATGCATCGTGTTGTGATCACGGGGGTCGGTTGCGTCTCGTCACTGGGCCTGACGGCGGCCGAGCATATTCAGGCAACCCGCGAAGGTGTCAGTGGATTGGCGACGGTGACGTCCGTTGATCCAGACAAGCTGCTGGCCAAAATGGCCGGTGAGCTGAAGAACTTTGACCCTGCAGATTACCTGGATCGCAAGACGTTGAACATGGTTGACCGGGTAGCCGTGCTGGCGCTGGTTGCTGGGGCGGAGGCGATTGCCGATTCCGGCCTGACCTTCGACGACGAGTTGTCGGAGCTGACAGCGGTAATCCTCGGCACGGGCGTTGGCGGTATGAAGACCGTCGACGAGAACTTTCATCGCCTATATGCCGAAGGCGCGACTAGGCTGCATCCTTTTGTGATCCCTAAGCTGATGGCGAATGCGGCAGCCAGCCAGTTGACTATGGCCCATGGAATTAAGGGGCCGGCTTATAGCATCGCGTCGGCCTGCTCGTCGGCGAACCACGCCATTGGCGATGCATTTGGCAAGGTGCGTTCTGGCCAGATGCGCGCCGCCGTGACCGGCGGCTGCGAGAGTTGCATCACCTATGGCACGATGAAAGGGTGGGAGGCGTTACGCGTTGTTGCGCCGGACGCTTGTCGGCCGTTTAGCAAGGACCGCAAAGGTATGATTCTGGGCGAAGGCGCTGGCATTGTTGTGCTGGAGCGCCTGGAAGATGCGCAGGCCCGCGGGGCTAAAATCTATGCGGAGTTGGCCGGCTTTGGCATGTCGTCGGACGCTGGTGACCTGGTGCAACCATCTGCTGATGGTGCGGCGCGTGCGATACGTGGCGCATTGCGCGATGCAGGGATGAATCCAGAGGATATTGATTACGTCAACGCGCACGGTACTGGCACGCCAGCCAATGATCCGACCGAGACAGAGGCGCTGAAAATGGCGCTTGGTGATCACGCTCGTAAGATCGGCATATCCTCGACCAAGTCTATGCACGGCCATGCCCTAGGGGCGGCAGGTGCGCTGGAGTTGATTGCAACGCTAGGCGCGCTTGAAGGTAGTATTGTGCCACCAACAATCACCTTTACCGAAGCTGGTGATGGTTGTGACCTGGATTATGTCCCGAATGTCGCTAGAGACGTCTCTGTGCGTGCTGCGCTTTCGAACAGTTTTGCTTTCGGCGGTTTGAATGCCGTATTGGCTTTGCGCCGTTTCGACTAGAGCGGGGGCCGATCGGTTGGGATCAGGCTAGTCTGCTCTGATGTTATGAATTTCGAGCAATTTGCCCTGCTCTAATGATTCCATTTGGTTGGGCGTTGCTTTAAGATCGACCGTTAGTGGGCCTGTAGTTCAGCGGTCAGAACGCGCGGCTCATAACCGCGTTGTCGCAGGTTCGAATCCTGCCGGGCCCACCACTTCATCATTTGCCAATAATTGGACATGTTTAGGCAGGAGCTTGCTCCTCCTGGCGCCTCATCGCTGTTGGCACTGAGGTTGCTGCTTGAGTCTTTGTATGTTGTATTCCCGGACAGCAAAAAGCCCGCAGTCAGTGACGACTGCGGGCTTTTGCGATGGCGCCTTAGAGTTCCTGCTCTCCGTATTGTGGAGGAGGGCAGGAACCAGGGCTAGCTCGTTATTAGGATTGTAACAGGCGAGCCTTGATGGCCTTGCGACGGCTGACAGCAACCAGAGCAATCGGCCCTAATAGAAAGGCTGCGCTGGCTGGCACTGGAATCAATACCCGCTCATCCAACACGTGATTCTGGTGAATGCGGCCGATTGAGGCGCTGGTGCCTGATGAAACAACCCCGAAAACGCACTTGCCATCTGGAACGCTTTGAAACCGCAAAAAATGAGAGTCGTGTAGTGTGGAAATTCGGTTCTAAAGTAGTGTATGTGATCGGCGGCTGCGCCGCGAATTCGCATACAATATCGAAGTTTGTAGGTCTGACGATGGGCCCGCTGAGATTGGCTGTCGGAACAGCTAGCGGCTGACCGGGCATTTGCTGCGTTCAATCAGGGCAAAAACCCGGAGTCCCTGCCTGCCTCCGCAGCGAGGGCCAGCATGCTGTGTTCCATCGTTCGAATAATTGGTGACGGACATGCAACTTTCGCAGTATCTTCCATCCATGATTTAAAGGAGGAAGACTCTATGCCTAACGATTATGACCTGATTGTCCGTAATGGAACCGTAGTGGATGGGACTGGCGCACAGCCATTCCAGGCCGATGTTGCGGTTAAAGACGGCAAGATTGCCGCTGTCGCCGCCAACCTTTCCGGCAGTGCGGACAAGGAAATCGACGCCAAAGGCAAGCTCGTAACGCCGGGCTTTGTTGACATCCACACCCATTATGATGCCCAAGCCATCTGGGACACGCACATGTCGCCCAGCTCGCTGCATGGCGTGACCACGGTGGTCATGGGCAATTGCGGTGTTGGCTTTGCTCCGTGCAAGCCCGAAGATCGCAACAAGCTAATTGAGCTGATGGAAGGCGTGGAGGATATCCCCGGCGCTGTCATGCATGAGGGGCTGGAGTGGACCTGGGAAAGCTTCCCCGAGTATCTCGATGCGCTGGAATCCAAGCCGCGTGATGTGGACGTTTGCGCGCTGCTGCCGCACTCCGCCGTTCGCGTGAACGTGATGGGCGACCGCGCCGTGGCCTTTGAGCCAGCGACCAAGGACGACATCGCCAAGATGCGCGCCATTACAAAGGAAGCGGTCGAGGCCGGCGCCTTCGGCGTTTCCACCAGCCGCACCACCAGCCACAAAACTCTGGCCGGTGAATACATCCCGACCCTGCGCGTCTACGAAGATGAGCTGATGGGCCTGGCCAACGGCCTGAGCGATGCGGGCTCTGGCTTTCTTGAGGCCGTCAGCGATTGGATCACGGACGAAGGCGAAGACACAATCAATGCCGCGCCAGATCCGGTTGAGGCATTCGGCATTCTGAAGCGCGTCGCGCAAAACAGCGGCCGCCCGATGGTCTACACGTTGGCCCAGCGCAACAGCGCGCCGGAAATGTTCGCCAACCTGCTGGAGATGAACCGCAAGGCTTATGAGGATGAGGGCGTCAACATTCGCCCAGTCTTCCCGCCGCGGGCCATCGGTATTCTGCTGGGCCTACAAGCCAGCCAGACGCCGTTCAGCGGCTGCCCGACCTTCAAGACACTCAACGATCTGCCACTGGAAGAAAAAGTCGCGAAGCTGCGCGACCCAGCGATTCGTGAGAAGATCCTGAGCGAAGATCCGGTAAAGGAGAGCACCTTCCCGCTGATCCACCGCATGAGCTATGGGTACATGTTCCGCTTTGGCGCGAAGGACTATCAACCGAAGAAAGAGAACTCGGTTGAGTCGATTGCTGCGACAGGCAATATGTCAGCGCCTGAAGTTGCCTATGACATGCTGTTAGAAAACAACGGTAAAAACTTCATCTACATGCCGATCACCAACTACTCCGACTTCTCGTTGAGCGCGTCGAAGACGCTGCTGAATGAGAAAATGGCGATCATGGGCCTGGGCGATGGCGGCGCGCATGTCGGCTTCATCCTGGACGCGGGTTTCCCGACATGGCTCCTGACCCATTGGGGCAAGAACGACGGCGACTTCGCCATGCCAGAGCTCATCCGTCGCCTGACCAGCGATACGGCGGGTGCGGCTGGCCTTGGCGACCGCGGCGCGATCCGGGTTGGCCTGAAGGGCGACCTGAACGTGATCGACTGGGAAGCGCTCGACTTTGAAGCGCCCTATGTCATCCAAGATCTGCCAGCTGGCGGTAAACGCCTGATGCAGGGTGCCTCCGGTTACGCCTACACCATCGTCGCCGGTGAGGTGACGCATCAGGATGGCGCGCCGACCGGCGTGCTGCCTGGAAAGTTGGTACGTGGGCAACGCCCCGCACCGGCGCCTTTGGCAATGGCTGCGGAATAGTCGCGCTGCGTTAGAGGGCGGGGTAGTCCCGCCCTTGTTCTACACAGACCCCGGCATTGGATGATACCTCGTGCCGGGGTTTTTGCGTCTGGACGAGAAGCCTTAGCGGCGACGCCACTTGTATTTGATTTTGGGGTCGACGCCACATTCCAGAATGCGCAAGCGCCCGACGCGCCTTTTGTGAGGCTCCTCAGGCAGAAGTGTGCGGCCAATGCCAATAGGTTGGCTGATTTCCGAGTTCGGCTGCAATTCCAATCCACCAGGAATGATTTGCTTCTGGCGTTTGCCGGAGCGGAACGCGTACGTAATGTACAGTTTGTATGGATAGCGATTGACGATGGTTGCCCAATAGGCCTGCAGGCCTGGCGGACAGCTCTTGTCCAGGCAGGTGGCGCTGAGGTCCGTGACTTTGGTGTGTGGGCAAATCGCCATTGCTGGCCAAGATAGGCCGGCACCCATCATTGCAAGCACACCAGCTAGAATCGTCTTTCGCATAGTCTCAAACCGCCTCTGACAAGCATTCTGGCGCGGGCGCCCCATATAGGACGGCCCGCGCGCCAGCAGTGGTTAGGCGGCTGGGATACAGCAGCCTCAGGTGAAGAACACGAACGTCATCAGGAAGAAGATCGGCACCAGGATGCCGAAGGACCAGACCATGTAGCCAAAGAAGCTAGGCATGGCCACGTTCTGCTCTTCCGCAATCGCCCGCACCATGAAGTTGGGGGCGTTGCCGATATAGGTGTTCGCACCCATAAACACGGCGCCCGCCGAAATCGCGAGCAAGGTAGACGCCATTTCTGTCATCAATTGGGCAGCGTCACCGCCAGCGGTGTTGAAGAACACCAGATAGGTCGGCGCGTTGTCCAGGAAGCTAGATAGGATGCCGGTCATCCAGAAATACATGATGTCGTTGGCGGTGCCGTCCGCGTTGGTGACCAAGGCAACCACGCCGCCTAGTGCGCCATCGGTACCAGCTTTCAGGATGGCGATGGCGGGCACGATGGTCAGGAAGATGCCGACGAACAGCTTGCCGACTTCCATGATCGGAAACCAGGTGAAGCCATTGGCCTCCCGGTTGTCCATATCGGTGACCTTCCAGGAGACATAGGCGATCAGCAGCAACAGGAGGTCGCGGGTGATGTTCTGCAATTCAACGTGCACATGGTAGATGTCAAACGAGACATGCGGTTTCCAGATACCGCTCAACAGAACCGCACCGATTACGCCGCCGAGTAGCACGAAGTTGATCAACCCGGTTATTGCTAGCGCTTCCTCAGGCTCCGAGTTGGCGACTGGGGCAGGTTTTGGCCCTTCACGCCGGACCAGAATGGTGTCAACGATGTAGTAGAGAACCAACAGGATCGCTGCGATCAGCAACATCGGCATCAGCATGTGCTGCGTCGGCCAGAAGAACGAGACGCCCTTCAGGAAGCCCAGGAACAGCGGCGGATCGCCCAGCGGTGTCAGCGAGCCGCCGATGTTGGCGACCAGGAAGATGAAGAAAACGACGGTGTGCACCTTATAGCGGCGACCTTCGTTGGCGCGCAGCAGCGGGCGGATCAACAGCATCGCAGCGCCGGTGGTTCCCATCCAACTGGCCAATACGGTGCCCAGCAACAGAATGCCGGTGTTGACGATGGGGGAGCCGACCAATCGCCCCTTCAGCCTAATTCCGCCAGCCACTGTGAATAGCGACAGCAATAGGATGATGAACGGGATGTATTCCAGCAGCAGGACGTGCAGCACCTCAAACAGGGCTAACGATGCGCCGAAAATTGCGACGAAGGGCACCAAGAACGCTGCTGCCCAAAATGCTGAGATCTTGCCGAAATGGTGATGCCAGAAGTCTGGGGCTAGCAATGGGAACAGAGCGATGGATAGCAGAATACCGCAAAACGGTACGATCCAGATCAGTCCCAACTCGCCACCGTCCAAATGTGGGGCGCCGGCACCACCACCTGCCGCCAGGGCTGGGCTGGTGATCGTGAAGGCTGCAACGAGTGCCAAGCCAATCAAACGCAATGCGGTCATGTGAGACCTTCCTCCCGATTCTTTATTCTACGCAGTTTGACGGCTAGCTATACAGCCAGCGTCAGCCGAGGTCATCCATGGGGTTTACGAAGCGAGGGTGGGGGAAGGCAATCCCTTCGTGAACGACGACCCAAAAAGCAAGCGCAACGGAAGTCCGATTGCGTCGCTCGCCACCGCTCGTTAGGGTCGCGGAATGCGGCGTTGTGATGATGGCGCCGGTTGTTACTCTGGCTCTCGCGAAGGGAACCGAAACCATGGATATGTCCGGTGAATACCGCATTCCCGCGCCCAGGCAAACCGTCTGGGAAGCATTGAACGATCCTGAAGTGTTGAAAGCGGCTCTGCCTGGCTGCGAGGAATTGACCGCAGACGGCGAGAATGGCTTCGCCGCAAAGGTCCGCGCCAAGGTAGGCCCCGTTAGCGCGCGCTTTCAGGGAAAAGTGAAGTTGCTAGATCTTGATCCGCCGAATGGCTACCGGATTGAGGGCGAAGGAACCGGCGGTGCTGCGGGATTCGCGAAAGGCGGGGCTACGGTAAGCCTGGTCGAGGACGGCAATGATACGGTACTGACCTATCAGGCCAATGCCTCAGTCGGTGGAAAGCTGGCGCAGATTGGCTCACGGTTGATCGATGGCACGGCCAAGAAGATGGCCGATGACTTTTTCGCCAAGTTCATAGAAATTGTGTCTGAGAAGGCTATCGGCGACGGTGCTGAGGCTGCATCTCCTGACGTTCAAGCGGCACAAGCTCCAGCCGACCCGATCCCGGTTGCTACCGGAGCGCCGCCTCCGCCGCCGCCGCCGGCACCGGCGAAAATGGGGATCCCTTCCTGGGTTTGGATCAGCACCGCCGGAATTGTTGTTTTGGTCTTGGTTACGCTGTTGAGCTAAGGCCGGCTGGGCGAGGTCGCAGCTTCGCGCGCTTTCGCCCATAACGCCAGCGTTGACCGCAAGCCCGGCAACCGTCATCTTTTCGGTTAATTGTTGTAGATAGCCTCCCATCAGGAGAAGCCATTCCATGCCTTCCGTTTCCATGACCGTTAACGGCAAGCCGGTTTCCGGCGAGGTCGAGGGCCGCACGTTGCTGGTCCAGTTTCTGCGCGAGCATTTGGGCCTGACCGGCACCCACGTCGGTTGCGACACCACCCAATGCGGTGCCTGTACCGTTCATGTGAACGGCGAGGCCGTGAAATCCTGCACCTTCCTGGCGCTTATGGCCGAGGGCGCGGAGATCAGCACGGTTGAGGGGCTGGCCAACGGCGAAGAGCTGCACCCGATGCAGGAAGCTTTCCGGCAGAACCATGGCCTGCAATGCGGCTTCTGCACGCCCGGCATGATCATGTCTGGCGTGGCACTGGCCAACCGCAACGGCGCGCCCAGTGAGCACGAGGTGCGGGAATGGCTGGAGGGCAACCTCTGCCGCTGCACCGGCTACCACAATATCGTCAAATCGATCATGGCCGGTGCCCGCGCCATGTCCGGTCAGTCTTGATCGCCGTCAGATAGGAAGCAGAACAGATGTACGAGTTCACCTATCACCGCGCCACGTCGCTCGCCGACGCCAAGGCCAAAATGGGCCAGGGCGACGACCCGACTTTGATGGCCGGCGGCATGACCCTTATCCCGACGCTGAAACAGCGCCTGGCGATGCCCAGCGACGTGATCGACCTTGGTGGCATTGCCGACCTCAGTGGCATTCGCATGGATGGCGACACGCTGGTCATCGGCGCGATGACCAAACATCACAGCGTCGCCAGTTCCGATGTGGTCAAGGCGTTCTGCCCCGCTCTGGCTGAGCTGGCTGGCCTGATCGGCGATCCGATGGTTCGCAATCGTGGCACGATTGGCGGCTCGGTCGCGAATAACGACCCGGCAGCGGATTATCCCTCTGCCGTGTTGGGCCTGGGCGCAACGGTCGTTACCGACACGCGCGAGATTGCTGCCGATGCCTTCTTCACCGGCATGTTCGAGACCGCGTTGGAAGAGGGCGAGATCGTTCGCGAGTTCCGCTTTCCCAAGCCAAAGCGCGCCGCCTACAGCAAGTTCCCCAACCCCGCCAGCCGCTATGCCATTGTCGGCGTGTTCGTGGCGGAGGCCGCAGATGGCATCCGCGTCGCGGTCACTGGCGCTGCGCCTTGCGTCTTCCGTCATGGCGGCATGGAGGCAGCTTTGGCCGGCAATTTCTCCGCAGGGGCGCTGGACGGATTGAAGGGCGATGCAGGCGCGATGAACAGCGATATTCACGCCTCTGCCGAATACCGCGCCCACCTTGTCGGCGTGATGGCGCGCCGTGCTGTTGCCTCCATCGTTTAAAGGACCCCGAGTGGATTTACCGGAATCTGTAGACGGCGTTGCCGATCTGCTCGCCGGCGGCAACTATGTCGCCGACCGTTCGCTTGCGACGTCGCTTTTTCTAGCGTTGAAGCTGGGCCGCCCGCTGTTCCTGGAGGGAGAGGCTGGCGTCGGCAAGACAGAGATCGCCAAGGTTCTGAGTCAGCAACTGGGCCGTCGCCTGATCCGCCTGCAATGCTACGAGGGCCTTGACGTCGCCAGCGCGGTCTATGAGTGGAACTACGCCCGCCAGATGATCGAAATCCGGCTGGCGGAGGCCATGGGCGATGCCGACCGCAGCACCCTTTCCAGCGATATCTTTCGCCGCGAATTCCTGATTGAGCGGCCTTTGCTGCAGGCGATGGAGAGCAGTATTGACGGCCCGCCCGTCCTGCTCATCGATGAACTCGACCGCACGGATGAGCCGTTTGAGGCCTATCTGCTGGAGGTGCTTAGCGACTTTCAGGTGACCATCCCGGAACTGGGCACAATCAAGGCCGATAAGCCGCCCATCGTCATCGTCACCTCCAATCGCACCCGCGAAATTCACGACGCGCTGAAGCGGCGCTGCTTCTACCACTGGGTCGATTACCCGGATGCCAAGCGCGAGGCAGAGATCCTGCGCCTGAAAGCGCCTGGCGCATCGGAGGAACTGACGCAACAGATCGTCGGCTTCATCCAGAAGGTGCGCGGCATGGACATGTTCAAGCTGCCCGGCGTCGCCGAAAGCATCGACTGGACCAACGCCCTGATGCAGCTCAACGCGCTGGTGCTGGACCCAGCCGTTGTGAACGATACGCTGGGCGTGCTGCTGAAATACCAGGACGACATCCAACGCCTACAGGGCTCAGAGGCCCAACGTATTCTTGCCGAGGTCAATGCTAACCTGGCGGAGGCACGCCGGGAGGGGCTGTAGTCGACCGAACTTTTATGAGGAATCGCCCGGATGAGCCAAACAGCAACTGCCGACTACCAGTCATTTTATGATCAATTTGACTTGGCTACACTGGACACTCAGTTCCATGGCGATTTCGAGACCGGCATCAATGCGTGTGTTGAATGTTGTGATAGGTACGCCGGTGATGGCCGCATCGCCCTGAATTGGGATGGTGTAGACGGCACCAGCCGCACCGTCTCCTTCGACGAGTTACAGCGCCTATCCGCCCGCTTTGCTAACCTGTTGACGACACTGGGTATTGGCCCGGGTGATTGCGTTGCCGGACTGCTGCCAAGGACGCCCGATCTGTTTGTCGTCGTCCTCGGCACATTGCGGGCCGGCGCTGTCTATCAACCGCTTTTTACCGCTTTCGGACCAAAGGCGCTTCAGCAGCGTCTGCGTGGCTCCGGCGCAAAGCTCGTTGTGGCAGACACCACGAACCGACCAAAGCTGGACGAAGTGGAAAACTGCCCGCAGGTGGTGACGTCAGGCGACGCTCGCCCTGGGGAGCCGGAGCTGAACGCTGCGCTCGCCCAACAAAGTGACACGTTCGAGCCCGTTATGCGCAAGGGCAAAGACCCGTGCCTGATGATGTTTACCAGCGGCACAACGGGCGAGCCAAAGGGTGTTGTCGTGCCACTGACGGCGCTGCGCGCCTTCTACATCTACATGCGTTACGGCATCGGCCTGCGTCCCGACGACAAATTCTGGAACATCGCTGACCCGGGTTGGGCATATGGCCTTTATTACGCAGTGATTGGCCCGCTGCTGTTGGGCCAAACGACCAGGTTTCAGGAGGCCGGGTTCTCCGTCGATGCGATGTGCGACGTTATCGAGAAGTACGGGATCACCAATCTGGCCGGTGCGCCGACCGCCTATCGCATGCTCATTGCCGCCGGTGAAAAGGTCCCTGCGCGGCTTAAGGGCCGGCTGCGAGTCGCTTCCAGCGCCGGCGAACCGCTCAACCCGGAGGTGGCGCGCTGGTTCGCAGACGAGCTTGGCTGCCCGCTAAAAGACCATTACGGCCAGACCGAAGTCGCCATGGTTTTGATGAACCACCACGATCTCGCGCACCCGGAGGGTCTCGGCAGTGCCGGATTGCCCATGCCTGGTTTCAGCCTTGCGGTGGTCGATGACAAAGGCAATCCATTGCCAACCGGCCAGCAGGGCATTCTGGCAGTGCATCGGGCCAAGTCGCCCCTGTTCTTCTTCTCCGGCTATGTGGGTCGTGAAGGACAGGATTGGGTCGGCGAATACTACCTGACCGGCGATACTCTGGAGCAGGGCGAGGACGGGGCGTTCAGCTTTGTTGGGCGCTCGGACGACCTGATCAGTTCAGCCGGGTACCGGATCGGCCCGTTTGACGTCGAAAGCTGCCTGATCGAGCACCCAGCGGTGCTGGAGTCGGCGGTTGTCGGCAAGCCTGATGCCGAGCGTGGCCATATCGTCAAAGCGTTCGTGGTGTTGAGTGAGGGACATACGGCATCCGATGCGCTGGCAGAGGACTTGCGCCTGCATGTGCGGGGCCGGTTGGGTGGTCACGCCTACCCGCGCGAGATTGAGTTCCCTGCGGAATTGCCGAAAACGCCGAGCGGCAAGATCCAACGCTTCCTGTTGCGCGAAAACGGCTAGCGTTTGAACCGGTACGCATCGTGACAGCCTCCTCCGCAGTTTCCGATCCACCCACATCCGGCCGCATCCCGGAAAACATCATGCATTTCGTGCGCACCCTGCGTGCCGCGGGGTTGCCGCTCGGGCCGGGGCATACGTTGAGGGCGGTGGAAGCTGTTCGGGCGATTGATATCACCGACCGGCGGGACTTTTACTGGGCGCTGCGCTCGTCGCTGATCAGCCGTTACGATCAGATTGAGCTGTTTGATCAGGCGTTTCAGATGTTCTGGCGCAATCCGGATATCCTGAACCGCATGATCGACATGATGCTGCCAACGCTGGCAGTCGACATGCCGCCGGATGAAAACCCTGGTGAACCTCTCCAGCGCCGGTTGGCGGAGGCAATGCTGCCGCCGCGCGATCAGATCCAGGAGCGCGAGGACGAAGAGGTCGAAATCCAGGCGGATATGACCTGGTCCGCCCGCGAGCAGCTCCAGACCAAAGATTTTGAGCAAATGAGCACGGACGAGCTCGACATCGCCAAGCGCGCCATGAGCCGGCTGGCGCTGCCCTTGGCGGAGGTCAAGGTGCGCCGGTACGCTCCGACCAACCGCATCGCCCGCGCCGATCTGCGTCGCACCATGCAGAAGGCTTTGCGCGGCGGTGGCGACTCAATCCCGCTGCAATATCGCAAACACAAGACCCGTCCGCCGCCGTTGGTGGTGCTGTGCGATATTTCCGGCTCGATGGAGCGGTATGCGCGGATGCTGCTGCACTTCCTGCACGCGCTGACCAATGATCGTGACCGGGTACACACATTCCTGTTCGGCACGCGGTTGACCAATGTGACCCGCTACCTGCGCGACAAGGAGGTCGACAGGGCGCTCGCCAAGATCGGCGAGCAGGTGCAGGACTGGTCCGGCGGTACGCGCATTGGCGCCAGCCTGGAAGACTTCAACCGTCTCTGGTCGCGGCGGGTGCTGGGCCAGGGTGCAGTGGTGCTGCTGATCACCGACGGCCTCGACCGTGAGGCCGCGGAAGGCGTCGAGGAGCAGATGGAGCGGCTGCAAAAGTCCTGCCGCCGGCTGATCTGGCTCAACCCGCTCTTGCGCTATGACCAATTCCAGCCCAAATCTAGCGGAGCGCGGGCGATGTTGCCCCACGTCGATGATTTTCGGCCCGTCCACAATCTGGAGAGCCTCGGTGAGTTGGCCGGCGCGCTCTCAGCTACGGATGTGAGCTTACAGAAAGGCATGCGAGAATGGCGGAGTCTTCTCTGACAAACGCGGAAGCGGATGCGATCCTGGCCCAGGCGCGCGACTGGCGTTCTGCCGGCAAAGGAGTGGCGATTGCGACGGTCATTTCTACTTGGGGTTCGGCCCCACGCGGAGTTGGTAGCCAATTGGCGCTGACCGATGATGGCGCTTTTGTTGGCTCTGTTTCCGGCGGATGCGTCGAAGGGGCGGTTGTGACGGAGGGGCAGGAGGTCATTGCAGATGGCAAGCCCAGACTGCTGGATTTCGGCATTTCCGACGATCAGGCCTGGGAGGTCGGGCTGGCGTGCGGTGGCAAGCTTGAGATCTTTATCGAGCGGGTGGAGGCCTGAGCCTATGCAATCATCTTTGTTCGAGAAAGCGGTAGCGCTGCGAGCGGATAACCAGCCGGTGGTGCGCATTGTTGAGATGCTATCCGGTGCCGACTGGCTATTGACGCCCGCTGGCATTGAAGGCTCGGGCTCGCTGCCGCCGGAGGTGGCCGAGGCCGCCAGTGAGGCGCAGCGTCATGATCGCAGCCATGATATCAAGCACGGCGCCCAGCGCTATTTCCTGCATGTTTACAACCCGCCCAGGCGGCTGATTATTGTCGGCGCGGTGCATATCACGCAGCCTTTGGTGCAGATTGCTGCGGCGGCAGGTTATGCCATTACCGTCATAGACCCGCGCGGCGCGTTTGCCACGGCGGAGCGCTTCCCCGGCGTCGATCTGAACGAGGATTGGCCGGACGAGGCGATGGAGGCGCTGAAACCCGACAACCGCACCGCCGTCGTCACCCTGACCCATGATCCGAAGCTGGATGATCCGGCGCTGGAAGTGGCGTTGCGCTCGGAGGCGTTCTACATCGGCTGCCTGGGCTCTCGCAAAACCCATGCGAGCCGGGTGGAGCGTCTGACCGCTGCCGGCCTGACTGCGGAGGAGATCGGCAAAATTCATGCGCCCATCGGCCTGCATCTGGGCGGCCGCGCACCGGCAGAGATCGCCATCGCCATCATGGCGCAGATCACGCAGGTTTTGCATTTGGGTGATGGCCGGGAGGTCAAGGCTAAGGCGGCGGCTTAAAAATTCCCATGAGTAGAACACGCCTCCCCGGACGCCAAAGGCGATCCGGGGTCTCTGGCCTGGTTCGTGCTCCCTTCAGGTGGGCCCCGGAACGCCCATGGCGTCCGGGGAGGTAAGAAAGCTAAAGTCATGAAATTCGGCCCCACCCCTATCGCTGACGCCGCCGGCGCGCTGCTGGCGCATTCGGTCAAAGCGGGCAAGTTGCGTTTCAAAAAGGGCCGCCTGCTGAGCCAAGCTGACATTGCCAGCCTGGCCGAAGCCGGCGTCACCGAGGTCATCGCCGTGCGCCTGGAGCCCGGCGAAGTCGGCGAGGATGCCGCCGCCGAGCGCATCGCGCGGTTGTTCCCTGGCGAGGGCGTGCGGGCGAATGTGCCGTTCACTGGCCGGGTCAATCTGTTCGCAGAACATGCAGGCGTCTTCGTGCTTGACCGAGCCCGGTTGGACCGCATCAACCTGATCGATGAGAGCGCCACCGTCGCGACCATCGAACCCTATGCCGAGGTTGCAGCCGGCCAGATGGTGGCGACCATCAAGATCATCCCCTTTGCCGCCTCCGAAACCGTATTGCGCCGCATCGAAGGCGTTGCGCAGGCGGCACTCGTGCCGCTGATGACAGTTGCACAGTTCCAGCCAAAGCGAGCCGCCCTGATCCAGAGCACCCTGCCGAGCGTTAAACCCAGTGTCCTCGACAAGAGCGTGACCATCACCGAGAGTCGATTGGCCGAGCGTGGCGCAGTATTGCTGGGCGAACGGCGCTGTCCTCATACGGCAGATGCCATCGCTTCGGCATTACACGGGGCGTTGGCAGACAAACCCGACATGGTGCTGATCGCCGGTGCCTCCGCCATCGTTGACCGCCGCGACGCGCTTCCGGCTGGGATTGTGGCTGCGGGTGGAACGATCCGCCATTTCGGCATGCCCGTCGATCCCGGCAACATGATCCTGATGGGAGAGGTTGAGGGCGTACCCGTGGTCGGCCTGCCCGGCTGTGCCCGCTCTCCCAAGCTGAACGGCTTTGACTGGGTGTTGGCGCGGTTGTGCGCTGATCTGCCGGTAGGGGCGCAAGAAATTATGGCGATGGGAGCTGGCGGCCTGCTGGCAGAAATTCCAAGC
Source organism: uncultured Alphaproteobacteria bacterium (assembly GCA_938084065.1). Lineage (GTDB taxonomy): Bacteria > Pseudomonadota > Alphaproteobacteria > Bin95 > Bin95 > JACKII01. Next base: position 3,253 of record CALKDI010000354.1, on the reverse strand, counting down.
CGCGGCCATCCGCGCGCGACCCTGCCGGACGGTACGGCGATGGAGGCTCCGCACGCGCCTCGAATCGCCGCCTTGGTGTTGGCAGCGGGCCGTTCCACTCGCATGGGAGTGGCCAACAAGCTGCTGCAGGTCGTGGCCGGCAAGCCGATGCTAGCGCACACGCTGGATGCGGTAGCGGCGGCGGACACCTGCGCCACAGTGGTCGTCACCGGCCATGAGACCGACGCCATTAGCCCTTTGCTAGCGGGTCGAGATCTGCTGGCCGTGCACAATCCAAACTATGCAGACGGGCTCAGCACGTCGCTCAAGGCAGGCCTGCGCGCGCTGCCGTCCGACATTGACGGCGTGATGGTCTGCCTAGGGGATATGCCCCAAGTCAGTGCCGACCACCTCAACCGCCTGATCGCCGCCTTTAATCCGCTGGAGGGCCGCGCCATCGTGGTTCCTACCTTCGAAGGCAAACGTGGCAACCCAGTGCTCTGGAGTGCCGAATTCCTGTCCACGATGCAGGCACTATCCGGCGACCAAGGCGCCAAACCCTTGTTCACCGAACACGCCGACCGCTTGGCTGAGGTGGAGATGGGCGATGCCGCCGTGCTGCTCGATATCGACACGCCTGCAAAATTAGCTGAGGTGACCGGGCAGGTGGCTTAAGCCGCTACGTCTGGGCAGGCCTTCAGAGCGATCGCTAGGCGCGCGGACCAGAGTTTTACGCCGCCATCGTCTCGAATCAGGTTGTTGCGAATTTCCAGCATGATGTGGGGCAGGTTGGGTGCTGCTGCGTGGGTTTCCGCGCTGTAGCCGGCGCTGTCGCGGCCCGTGTAGGGCTGGTTGTCGCCGAGTTTCTCGCCCAACGTCTGGGTCAGGAAATGCAGCAGGGGTCCCGCTAACCGCTCATCCCGGTCGTAGAGAATGCCGATTTCCCAGGGGCGAGGCGTGCCGTCAGCCATTGACGGCGTAAAACTGTGGACGAAGACCAGGGTTGGCGTCTGCCCTGCCTCCGTTAAACGGCTCCGCTGAGCCGATACTGCGCGGTGAAAGGGCCAAAAGCAGGCTTCTTGGCGGGCGCGGCGTCCGGCGGCGTCCAGGCCGACATTGGCTGGGATCGGGCGCCCGTCGCTTTCCTCTGGAATTGAGGTGTCGTGGTCCAGCGGGCGGTTCGCATCGATCACCAGGCGGGAATATGTCGCCAGCACCGCTGTTGCCCCGAAAATCGCTGCCAGCCGTTTGGTGACAGCGCCAGCGCCGATGTCCCAGCCGATATGATCCAGTAGATCAGCCTCGGCAATGCCCAGGCCATCAAGGCGTTCTGGCACCAGATGGCCGGCATGTTCGCAAACGAACAGCAAAGGCCTCAGAGCGGCTGAGTTGACGACTTCATACGGCGGCGGATCTTTGGGAGTTAGCAGGGCGGCGCGGTTCACAGCGGATCCTCGGCGGTTAGGATGCGGAAGCGCTTTTCCTGCCATGGCAGCGCCGATTTGGCTAGCCAGGCAGCCCGCGCCAGCCGCAACTCGCGGTCCTCGATATGGGCTGAGAGGAAAGCGTCCAGCGGCATTCTCGGCTCCAGGGCAGAGCGCATGTGCTGTTGCATGGTCTGCTGCGGCGCAGCGCGCCAGCGGCGGCCCTCGGCAGTGATGCTGTCGATGGCGATTGGCTCGCCCTCCGGGGCAAAGCTGCCACCAATGGCGATGTAGACCAGGGCGCGCGGCAACAGGCCGGAATGCTCGCACTGCAATGGCACCTGCAATACGCCGAAATCATAGCCGACGCCGATGGCCTCGCTCGCATGCATGGCTGGGAGTTGGTCGAGCGACAGCCAGACGACTTTGACCGCCACGCGGCAGCCAGGGCAAGGGGCGAGGGTGGCAGGCACAGCGCCATAGCCGGCGATGCGGGCGGCGTAGACAACATCGAAGCCATCGAGCCACGCTGCCTCCACCGGAATTTGCGCGCCGGCATCTGGATATTTCCGCGCAAGTGCCGCCGCGGCCCGGTTCGAGCCATAGCCAATTACCGGCACACGCATCCCATGAGCTTCGCGGCCCGGCGATTGGTAGCGAGCCTCCTGACCATCGCGGAACAGGAATGAGCCAGCGGGCGCGGCATAGGGGTAGTCGAGCGCTCGTGCGACGGGGTTGGGCCAGGGCATCAGGATTGCACCTTATCATAAGTTTGCGCGATTCTAGCTTCTTTGACCAAAAATACCGTCAGCAGATTTGGGTCAAACTGCTGGTTCATGCGCGTCATTGTTGCGAGGACCTCCGGATGCGTGCGGCCATCTTTATAGGCCCTGGGCGCGCGAAGTGCATCATAGACGTCGGCTAGGGCAACCAAACGAGCCCCAAGCGGAATGGCTTCGCGGCACAGGCCGGAAGGATAGCCGGAGCCGTCCCACCGCTCGTGGTGATTTTGGGCGATCGCCTGCGCCAGTACCGCGCCAGCAATCGGAGCGAGTAAGGTCGCGCCGTCATGGGTGTGGCGCTGGAACCGTGTGCGCTCGCCTGCGCTCAAACCGCCGGTCTTGTTCAACAAGGCGGCGGGAATGGCGAGCTTGCCGATGTCGTGCAGCTGCGCTGCCTCGCCCAGTTTGTCACCCAAGCGCAAGGCAACGCCAGCATTCTCCGCCAGCGCCACGGCGAGCCGGGCCACGCGCAGGCTGTGCTGGTGCGTGTCGGCATGATGTGCTGCCAGCCGTGCCAGCAGTTCGGCTGTCGTGGTGGCAGGTGTTGGCGGCGAGGCACTGGTCATGGTCCGCGAAAGTCCTTAAGTCTGGCCGCATCCTTGCTCGACAAAGGCGCCTATACCCCGTGGCATACCGCTCTCTTCGTGAATTTTTGGAAAAGCTGGAGAAAGCTGGCCGGCTTGCCCGCGTGCAAGCACCAGTTTCTCCCGTGCTGGAACTGACCGAAATCCAGACCCGCCTGCTGGCCGAGGGCGGCCCCGCGGTGCTGTTCGAGAATGTCCGCCGCGAGGACGGCTCGAAATACCCGATGAGCGTGCTGACCAACCTGTTCGGCACGGTGGAACGCGTCGCCTGGGGCATGGAGCGGGAGCCGCACCAGTTGCGCGAGATCGGCGAGACCCTGGCCTTCCTGCGCCAGCCGGAGCCTCCTGGCGGGTGGCGCGAGGCCATGGGTATGCTGCCGCTGCTAAAGACCGTCATGACTATGAAACCGCGTACGGTGAGCAAGGCGCCGGTGCAGGAAGTGGTGCTGACCGGCGATCAGATCGACCTGTCTCAGTTGCCGAT
>CALKDI010000353.1 GCA_938084065.1 uncultured Alphaproteobacteria bacterium | reverse complement strand
CGGCCACTTGCTCACGGCGGCTACCAAAGCCGCTGGCGGGCGACTCTTACCGGTCGATAGTGAGCACAACGCGATCTTTCAGGTGTTCGATTCAGCCAGGCCGGAGGGTATCGACCGCATCATTCTGACTGCGTCCGGCGGGCCATTTCGAACTGCCAGCCTGGAAACAATGCGTGCGGCTACACCGGCTGCCGCACTGCAGCACCCCAACTGGGATATGGGCGCCAAGATCTCCATCGACTCGGCGACGATGTTCAACAAGGGTCTGGAGTTAATCGAGGCTGGTCATCTGTTTGCGATGCCAGAAAACAAGATTGAGGTTGTGGTGCACCCGCAATCCATCATCCATAGTCTGGTGGGCTACAAGGATGGCTCAGTCTTAGCGCAGTTGGGGTTACCAGACATGCGGACGCCTGTGGCGGTGACGCTGTACTGGCCAGAGCGTGCGGATTGCGCGGTTGAGCACCTGGACTTGACCTGTATGGGTGACTTGACGTTCGAAGCGCCTGATATCGAGCGCTTCCCTGCTCTGCAGTTGGCGCGGGAGGCTATGCGGGTTGGCGGTACCGCGCCCGCTATTCTGAATGCGGCGAATGAGGTGGCTGTGCAAGCCTTCCTGTCTGAACAGATCGGCTTCCTTGATATTGTTGGCATCGTCGCCACTTGCCTTGAACGGGTGCCGTCTGTGCCCTTGGATAATCTCGCCACGCTTTGGGATGTTGACCGCGCTGCAAGAGAAATTGCAACGTCGGTGGTCTCCCGCAATGCCAAATCCAGCGGATATCTTCACGCCGCGCAATAGCTGAATTTCCGCCGGGAGGCGCGTTAAACGATGGTTATCATCGAATACATTCTACCCTTTATCGCGATTCTCTCAGTTCTGATCTTTGTTCACGAGTATGGGCATTTCTGGGTGGCACGGCGTTGCGGTGTGTTTGTGGAAATTTTCTCTATCGGGTTCGGCCGGGAGTTGTTTGGCTGGCACGACCGCCATGGCACCCGCTGGCGGGTCGCGATCCTGCCTTTGGGTGGTTATGTGCGGATGCGGGGCGATGCTGACGAATCCTCTGCGCCGGATGACGCTGCTGTGGCGCGGATGACAGCTGAGGAGCGGGCCACAGCCTTTCCGGCACAACCTGTTCTCAGCCGCATTGCAATCGTTGCAGCCGGGCCAGCAGCCAACGTGCTGTTTGCCATCGTCGTGATGGCCATAACCTTTATGTGGATGGGTCAGTCTTACACCCCGCCCGTTGTCGGCGAGGTCTTAGCGGATAGCCCGGCTGAAGCTGCCGGTTTGCAGCACGGTGATCGGTTCCTGCGCCTTGACGGCTCGAATGTGCAGCGGTTCGAGGATTTGCAACGGATCGTGTCACTGCACCCCGGCGAGCCGATGGTGGCGGAAATCGAGCGCGGGCAGCGGATTCTCGAAATTTCCCTGACCCCCGAACGAATCGAGCGTCCAGACAGTTTTGGTAATCCACAGGCTTTTGGCCGCATTGGGGTCGCTCGCACCGGCTATGAGGTGATGCAGCATGATCCGTTTTCGGCCACGGTGGAAGCGGTGCATCAATCGTGGGTACTGACCAAAACCATCGTCGATGTAATTTCCCAAATCGTAACCGGGGCTAGACCAGCTAACGAGATCGGCGGAGTCGCTCGAATTGCGCATATGTCGGGTGAGGTAACTCAGATCGGTTTCGCTGCAGTCCTGCATTTCATGGTATTGCTCTCTCTTAACTTGGCATTAATTAACCTGTTACCTGTGCCAATGCTGGATGGCGGCCATTTGCTATTCTTTATGATTGAGGCGTTGCGGGGCAAACCATTGCCAGAACGGGTGCGAGATGCTGGCCTGCGGGTAGGCTTTGGTTTGGTGATCGCGCTCATGGTCTTTGCCTCTTGGAACGATCTCGTTTATTTTCGGGTGTTGGACCTGTTGGACATATAGGCGGCTGAAGCAGATGACCATGCGCTGGGACGCTACAAAAACCGTTACGCGGTTGCTGACAATTGGGCTGCTGTTTCTGGCAGTATCTGCGGGGTTTGCGGCCAAGGCCCAGACATCGTCGGCCACGATTGCAAGCATTGTTGTTGAGGGGACGGAGCGCGTTGAGCGCGCAACCGTTATCAACTACCTGACTGTGCGCGTGGGCGACCCGTTTGACGCCCGAGAAATTAACGAATCCCTAAAGAAATTGTTTGCCACAGGCTTCTTCGCGACCGTGGAGTTGATGCAATCTCCGGTCGGCAATGCATTGATTGTGAAGGTTAAGGAAAACCCGATCATCAATCGCGTGGCCTTTGAGGGCAATAAGCGGATCGATGACGACGCGTTGCAGGCTGAAGCCCAATTGCGACCGCGGTCCATCTACACGAAGGCAAAAGTGCAGGCGGATGTCCAGCGCATCTCGGATATTTACCGGCGCAGCGGGCGCTTTGGCGCGACGGTTGAACCCAAACTGATCCGCCTGGAACAGAACCGCGTGGATGTTGTCTTCGAAGTTGATGAAGGGCCGTTGACGGGCGTCAGCCGCATTGTCTTCATCGGCAACAAACGGTTCAGCGACTCGAGCCTGCGTGGTGAGATTGAAACCTCTGAATCCGCTTGGTGGCGGTTCTATACCAATTCCGATGTTTATGATCCGGATCGTATCACGTTCGATGAGGAGCAGCTTCGCCGTTTTTATCTGGAAGAGGGATACGCGGATTTCCGGATTATCTCCTCGGTTTCCGAACTGACGCCTGAACGTGACGGCTTTGTGATCACCTTCACCCTGGAAGAAGGCGAGCGCTATCGCGTTGGCAAGGTGGATGTCACCAGCGAATTGCCGGAGGTTCCAGCGGAGTCAGTGTTAGGCGCGTTATCGATTGAGCCGGGCGATTGGTATGATGCTTCCGTCGTGGACGTCGATGTCGATGCCTTGTCGGACCATGTGGCTGAGCGCGGCTTTGCATTCGTCCAGGTGCGCCCGAATGTGGTGCGCGACCGTGATACACTGACGGTCAACCTGACGTACGGTATTGGCGAAGGCCCGCGGGTCTACGTCAACCGGATCGACATCGAAGGCAATATCCGGACCAAGGACCATGTAATCCGTAGAGAATTCCGTTTGGCGGAAGGGGATGCCTACAGCGCGTCTAAAGTGCGACGGTCTAAGTCTCGTCTAACAAACCTCGGATTTTTTGAGACGGTCGATATCAAAAACCTGCCAGGCGATCAGCCAGACCGGGTTGACCTTCAGGTAAAGGTCCAGGAAAAATCAACGGGTGAGATCTCCTTCGGTGCCGGTTTCTCCTCCAGCGAAGGCATTCTCGGTGATGTTGGTGTGCGTGAGCGCAATCTGTTGGGCAAGGGCCAGGATTTGAGGCTGCGCTTGCAGATATCTGGAACGCGCCAACAGATCGATCTAGGCTTCACAGAACCCTATTTCCTGGATCGGGATCTGGCCGCGGGCTTTGATGTTTTCCATATTCAGGAAGACAACACCGACGAAAGCTCATTCCAACGGGATACGACCGGTGGTCGGCTTCGAGCTGGCTATGCCTTCAGTGAGCATTTGCGCCAGACATGGGCTTACACACTGCGGCAGGATGATATTCGCCCAGCAACGGACGCGTCACCTTTCATTCAGATGGCCGCGGGCAAGTCGACCACATCTGCAATTTCGCACACGCTGACCTACGACAATCGCGACAACCGCTTTAGCCCTAACAGGGGTTATGTGTTGAGCATGACCAACGAGGTTGCGGGCTTAGGCGGCAGCAAACGTTATGTGCGCAACCGTGCGAACGCCGGTATCTACTACAGCATCGTGCCTGACTTGGTAATCTCTGCTTTAGGGCAGGGCGGCCATATCATTGGCATTGGTCAAGATGTTGATGTGAACGAGCGGTTTACGCTCGGTGGTGATAACTTCCGCGGGTTCGAGAATGCTGGTGTCGGGCCACGTGATATCAACACGGACGATGCGCTGGGCGGCAATTTCTTTGCTGTCGGTACCTTGGAGTTGTCTTTCCCGCTAGGGCTTCCAGATGAATTCGCATTGCAAGGCCGAGTGTTCGCTGAGGCTGGAACGCTGTTCGGGTTGGATGACAGCAATTTGGCAGGTGTTGCTACAGGGAATTCGATCCGGGCGACTGTTGGTGTCGGAGCATCCTGGTCGTCACCCTTTGGGCCGATCAGGGTTGATTTTGGCTATCCTATCCTCAAAGAGGATCATGATATCACCCAAAGTTTCCACTTTAGCTTTGGGACCCGTTTCTAGCTGCGCTTCTAGCCAGTTTTGCTTCCAGGACATTTGAGATTATGACCACCGGACTCGATCAGTCTTCCGCTGCGGTAGACCTGCCAATACGCATCGACCGCATCATGGAGATGATACCCCACCGCTATCCTCTGTTGTTGATTGACCGGATTGTTGAGCTGACCCCGGGCGAAAGCGCCGTCGCGCTCAAAAATGTCACAATGAATGAGCCGCAATTCCAGGGCCACTTTCCCGGCCATCCGGTTATGCCAGGTGTGTTGCAAGTGGAAGCCATGGCGCAAACGGCGGCAGCTTTGGTAGTCGCGACCATGGGAGTTGAGGCGGAAGGTAAGCTTGTCTACTTCATGACGATAGAAAACGCGCGCTTTCGCAAGCCTGTGACACCTGGCGATCAATTGCGGGTTGAGGTCGTAAAAGAGCGAAATCGCGGTAATGTTTGGAAGTTCAAGGGGCAATGCATGCTGGATGGTAAGGTTGCCTCCGAAGCCAGTTTTAGTGCCATGATTGTGGATCGTTAAATGCCAGTTATTCACCCCTCTGCCGTTGTCGACTCGTCCGCAACGGTGGCGGAGACGGCATCGATTGGTCCGTTCTGTCTCATCGGACCCAATGTGACGCTGGGCGAGAATGTTCGGTTGCACAGTCATGTGGTTGTTGAAGGGCGAACCAGCATTGGCGATGGGACGGAGATCTTCCCGTTTGCGTCCATAGGGCACGCGCCGCAGGACCTGAAATACAAGGGTGAGCCATCCCAATTGGTGATAGGCAGCAATTGCAAGATCCGCGAGCACGTCACCATGAATCCTGGCACCGAGGGTGGTGGGATGCTGACGTCTGTTGGCGACAATTGCCTGTTCATGGCCAGCTCTCACGTGGCCCATGACTGCAAGGTCGGCAATAACGTCATCATGGCGAACAATGCGACGCTGGCAGGCCATGTTGAGATTGGTGACTTTGCGATTATCGGTGGTTTGGCGGCTATCCAGCAGTTCGTTCGCGTCGGGCCACACGCCATGATTGGCGGCATGTCTGGTATCGTGAACGACGTAATTCCGTACGGCTTGGTTGCGGGCGCTCATGCTTCGCTGTCTGGCTTGAACTTGGTTGGATTGCGGCGTCGCGGGTTTGCGCGGGAGGAAATCCATGCGCTGCGACAGGCCTATGAGGTCCTGTTCGGAGAGGGAGGCACCATCGCGGAACGTCTGGATCAAGTAGAGGCGGCAATGGGCGAGACGCCAACTGTCCGCGGTATGATTGATTTTGCGCGTGTCTCCTCCAACCGTGGCCTGCTTGCGCCCAAGTCGGAGCATGGCAGCTAACGCCAATCCGGGTCCGCTGGGCATTATCGCCGGTCGGGGAGACTTGCCTGGCCGCGTGGCTGACGCGGCGCAAGCGTATGGCCGCGACGTGTTTGTTCTAGCGCTGAAGGGCTTTGCGGAACCAGATCTTGTTTCCGCCTACCCACATGCATGGGTGCGGTTGGCGGCTGGCGCGTTGGCACTTAAGCATCTTAGGGATAATGGTGTTCGTGACGTTGTGTTCGCTGGCGGGATCAGTCGTCCGTCCTTGCTAAGCTTACGGCCGGATTGGCGCGCGGCTATGTTTTTGGCAAAGGTCGGGTGGCGTGCCATGGGTGATAACTCGCTGCTTTCCGCCGTCGCAGCAGAGTTTGAGATCGAGGGATTTCGTGTGATCGGTGCCGATGAGATTTGGCTAGAGGGCCTGATGCCGGCTGGAACGTTGACCACTACGCAACCAAGCCAATCTGACTGGCAGGACATTCGGCGCGGCGTAAATGTCGTTCAGGCCCTGGGTGCCGTGGATGTCGGGCAAGGCTGTGTGGTGCAGCAAGGTATTGTGCTGGCGGTTGAGGCGGTGGAAGGCACCGACGCCATGTTAGCCCGCGCTGCGGGGCTCCGGCGGGACGGGCAGGGCGGTGTTCTGGTGAAACTCGCTAAGCCCGGCCAGGATAGGCGTCTGGATCTGCCGACCATCGGGCCTGAGACGATAACGGCTGCAGCTGCCGCAGGGCTCTGCGGGTTGGCGGTAGAGGCGGGCGGCGCCATCATCATTGAGCGCGAAGCAACCTTGGCGGCGGCAGACGCCGCGGGCCTCTTCGTTATCGGCATCGATCCTGCCAAGGTATTTGTGGATGTGGCCCAGGGTAGTGCTGAT
>CALKDI010000352.1 GCA_938084065.1 uncultured Alphaproteobacteria bacterium | reverse complement strand
GTGCCATTCTGCTATATCGCCGCGAGGTGGCGCCGTTCACGGACGACGATCTCGTCCTGGTCCAAAGCTTCGCCGCCCAAGCCGTCATCGCCATCGAGAACGTCCGCCAGTTCCGCGAACTCCAGACAAGGCTGGAGCGGGAGGCGGCGACCCGGGAAATCCTCTCGGTCATCAGCCAGAGCCCCGACGACGAGCAGCCGGTGTTCGATACCATACTGGAGAACGCTGCCCGGCTTTGCGGTTCGCCTCAGGTGTTGTTAGGGCTCTTCGACGAAAGCAACGGTCGCCTGGCGGTCCGAGGGAGTTTGGGCGCGAGCGACGAGCTTGTGGAGCGCTACAATCAGATCGGCATGTCGTTGGATGACACCCATTACCCGTCGATCCGCGCGATCCGCGATTGCAAACCGCTGCAGGTTGAGGATGCGCGGGCGACGGATCTTTACCGGGACGGCGATGAAATCCGCAAGGCATCGGTTGATGTAGAAGGTATCCGCACCTTTCTGACTATCCCCTTAGTAAGCGCGGGCAGAGGCATCGGCGGTATCGCTCTGTTCCGCCACGAAGTCCGACCTTTTGCTGCCGACCAGATTGCGTTGCTTGAGACCTTCGCCGCCCAGGCCGTTATCGCCATCGAGAACGTCCGCCAGTTCCGGGAGCTGCAAACCCGGCTGGAGCGGGAGGCGGCGACCGGGCAGATCCTCTCGGTCATCAGCCAGAGCCCTGATGATGAGCAGCCGGTGTTTGATGTCATTGTGGAGAATGCCGCCCGGCTCTGTAACGCGCCGATGGCTCGCCTGCTGATTGCCAACGATGAGCGGACAGGCTTCAAGATCGCAGCGGGTTGGGGAATAGAACTCCAAGCAGTTAGTGTTGGCGACTATATGGACCTCGACCCTGACCTGCTTCCAGCACGGGTGATCCTGGAGAATCAGGTCATCAATCTGCCCGACATGCGGGATGGTGAAAACTACAAGTCGGGCCTGCCTGTGGCGGTAAGGATGGTTGAAGAGGAAGGCATCCGCACGCTTCTGATGGTCCCGCTCAGCCGCGGTAGCCAAGCGATTGGGGCTTTCGTCGTCAACAAGCGAGAAGTGGCGCCGTTTACCGAAGATGAGGTCGAGCTGGTCAAAACCTTCGCCGCGCAAGCCGTCATCGCCATCGAGAACGTGCGCCAGTTCCGCGAACTCCAGACAAGGCTGGAGCGGGAGGCGGCGACCGGGCAAATTCTCTCCGTTATTAGTCAGAGCCAGGAAGATGCACGCCCGGTCTTCGATGTGATTCTTGAAAATGCGGCACGACTCTGTGGCGCCTCGATGGCGCGCCTGTTGACGGTAAATGACGAACGCACCCGCTATCAGGTTGCAGCGAGCTGGGGAGACCGGTTGCGCGTCACGAAGGTCGGCGACTCCTATGATCACGATGGGAAGCTTTCGCCGTCCCGATCGATCCAAACCAACAGTGTTATCCATTTGCCTGATCTGACGGAGAGCCCGTTCTACATTGCGGGCCATCCGGCTGTAACAAGACTGGCAGACGAAGAGGGCATCCGGTCGGTCCTGTATGTTCCGTTGAGCCGCGGCGATACCTCAGTCGGGTGTATCGCACTAAACAGACGGAAGATTGCGCCCTTTTCAGAAGACGAAATCGCCCTCGTAGAGAGTTTCGCCGCCCAGGCCGTCATCGCACTCGAAAACGCCCGCCAGTTCCGGGAACTCCAGACCCGCCTGGAGCGGGAGGCGGCGACGCGCGAAATCCTGTCCGTCATCAGTCAGAGTCCGGACGACGAGCAGCCGGTATTTGACGTCATTGTTGAGAACGCCGCACGGCTATGCGGAACCCACCATGCCGGTCTTATTCTGGTTGATGAAAATCGGGAGAATGTTGTTCTGGCTGCTATGCGGTCAACAGACTACATCGGTTTATCGGTTGGCGACACCGTTCCCCTCGAAGGAGGATCAGCGACGTCTGCCGGCTGTATTTTCGAAGCGCGGGTGGTCCATTTCGAAGACCTGGCCAACGACGACCTATACAAGCAGGGAGACCCGCATCGCCGCCTTATGGTCGACAAGGCGGGCGCAAGATCACTTCTCAATGTGCCGTTGATTCTGGGCAGACAGGCGATCGGCGCGATCAGTCTGCAACGCAATGAAGTCAAGCCATTCACGCCGGATGAAATCAGCCTAGTTGAGTCCTTCGCCGCGCAGGCCGTCATCGCTATCGAAAACGTCCGCCAGTTCAGGGCAATTCAGGCGGCCAATACCAACCTTTCCCAGGCGCTCGAACGCCAGACTGCCACGGCGGAGGTCCTGGACGTCATCGCGCAGTCACAATCGGAGTTGCAGCCCGTTCTGGATAAGATCGCGGCCACCGCGGCCGATCTGTGCAAGGCCAACAGTGCCGGCGTCTGGCGGCTGACCGATGGCATGTTCCAGATCGCCGCGCACACCAGCGACGATCCCACCCTGACAGATTATTTACGGGAGCATCCCGTCCCTTACAGTTCGGGCACCCCGCTCTCTCGCGCCGTCCGGGATGGGGAGCCCATCCACATTGGCGACGTTCAGAACGACGCGGAACTCGCCGAAAGTCAAAAGCTTCTGCGCAGCGGAGCCCGGACGTTCCTCATTGTGCCGATGATCGCACCTGACGGCGAGCCAATCGGCTCCATCAATCTCTCACGGCATGAGCCCAAGCCGTTCGATGACGCTGAAATCGCGCTGATCGAAACCTTTGCCGACCAGGCAACCATCGCCATCGAGAACGTTCGCCTGTTCAACGAGCTGAAAACCCGGCTGGAGCGGGAAGCGGCGACGCGGGAAATCCTCTCCGTCATCAGCCAGAGCCCGGATGACGAGCAGCCTGTCTTCGATACCATTCTGGAGAACGCAGCCAAGCTTTGCGGCTTGTCAAATGCAAATCTGGCTCTGCTTGATGAACAAAGAGAAAATTACGTTTTCCGCGCCAGTTGGGGTGATGCGTACAAATTTGTGCCCATTGGCGCGAAAGGTGCAGTAACAAATGGCACCGTGGTCGGAATTGCAATCCGAGAGGCGCGGCCATATCAGGTCGAAGACCTTTCAGACACGGATCTTTACCGACAAGGCGACCCTCACCGCCGCCGGCTGGTGGACGACGAGGGCGTTCGGACCCTTATGGCCGTTCCCTTGATCTCGGGCGGCGAGGTAATTGGCTGTATTTCTCTGCGCCGGTCCGAAGCGAAAGAGTTCTCGGCCGACCAAATCACGCTACTGGAAACCTTCGCCGCCCAGGCCGTTATCGCCATCGAGAATGTCCGCCAGTTCCGGGAACTCCAGACCCGGCTGGAGCGGGAGGAAGCGACCAAAGAAATCCTCTCTGTCATCAGCCAGACTTCTGACGATGAACAGCCGGTGTTTGATGTGATCATAGAGAGCGCACGCCGGCTGTGCGGCGCGCAGTTCGCGGGCCTCGGTCTCGCCAACAATGAACGTACGATCATCAATATCGTAGCAATACAGGGTGCCACCGAGGAGTACACGGCCTGGCTCAAAGCCAACCCTATTCCCATGGACGCGGAGCGATCCGGCAGTGCCGGCGCGGTACTGAGGCGCGAAGTTCTGCACATCGAGGATATGCGTGCCGTTCGGGCAAATTCAGCCGTCCAAAGCACACACCGTGACCGCGCTGTCCTCACCGATGACATGCGGACCTATCGTGACCGTCCGGTGAAGCCGCTCTGGCGGATCGTCTGGGTGGTCAGTTACGCTGCCTTGACAGCGTAACACCAAGGCAGCAGTTCGTCGATCCGATTAATCTTGTGATCGGCGATGCGGCTCAACACGTCTGTCAG
>CALKDI010000351.1 GCA_938084065.1 uncultured Alphaproteobacteria bacterium | reverse complement strand
AAAAAACCGACCAGCAATATGCGCGGACATTCTATAGCAGGCCGGCTGAAAAGGAACCGGATCTCGGCCCGTTGGCAAAGCTTCCTGGTACCTGGAAAGCGAAAGGCACCGGCTGGAATATGATCGCCTTGCCGTTCAAAGACCGGCCTCCCCGCACTCCTCCATACCGGGTTTTGATGAACCAGTATGACGAAGTTCTGACCTTCTCATTCGTTGATGACAACGTACCGAACCGGGGTGTTGCGGTGGACCAGCGGGTTGCGGCACTGGACTACCAGCAGAAGATCAACCAGATAGCGGTGGAGGACTGTCCAGCCAGCAAGGAGAAAGGTGGCGAGGGTGCTCCAATCCACCACGAGCCCGGACTGTTCATTCGGGTCAAAGATCACCCGACCAACAAACTGAATATCGCGCGGCTAGCCTCGATCCCGCATGGCAACTCGGTGTTGGCACTGGGTGAGAGTAAGCCGCTGGGTGACATGCCTCCAATCCCGCCGTTAAATGCTTTGCCACTTGGCCGGTTCGAGGATCATTCGACGCCGGACTATGATGTGCATACCGACCGCTACCTGGCACCGTACAAGCATTTCATCGACAAGCCGTTCATGGGAAAGGTGAAATTTCCGGGATTCCCGGGCTTTGAACCGCTGGATATGACGTCGATCCTGAATTTCGCCAATCAAGGCCTAGACTTCAGGAATGTCATCGAATTGCCGCTTGATACGATGGTGGAGGATGCAGGCGTCCACAATATGCCCTTCACCGTGCGGGAGGCGGAGCCGGTGTCGATGCGCTCAACTTTCTGGATCCAGGAGGTAAGGCCAAAGAATGATCCAACCGCTGACTGGCAGTTGCGCATGCAGTATGTGCAGGTGGTGATGCTCGACTTCTTCGCCCCGCGCGAAGATGGCATGCCTGGCCGGATCCAGTGGCCGCATGTCAGCATTGCCACCTTGGTTAAAGAGCCGGACGCGGCGGGCGGATATTCGGCTGGTGCCGTTGTGCAGGACTACGACTATCCGGGTGACGAGGTCTAACAACCGCCTCGAGGAATGATGGCCGGGGCTTGCCGATAGAGCCTCGGGCATCATAGTCGTTAAGGCAAGCGAGCGGTGACCTCTATTTCGATCTTCATCTCAGGCCGCACGAGGCCGCAAATCAACAGGGTCGAGGCCGGGCGGATATCGCGGAGGTGTTCGCCGACGACATCCATGATTTCCGGTATGTCAGCGCGGTCGGTCACCATCAGGGTGGAGCGGACGATGTCCTTCAAGCTGCATCCGGCCTGCTCCAGCGACCATTGAATGTTCACGAACGTCTGGCGGGTCTGATCGGCAGCGCCCTCGGCCAGGGTGTCGTGGGAATAGTCTAGGCCGGTGCGGCCGGAGACAAACACCAGGTCGCCATCGACGACGGCGCGGGAATAGCCGACTTTCGCTTCCAGGGCAGATCCAGATGAAATTAGGCGACGGGTCATGGGTTAGTCCTCTTCTCGGATACGGCCTTTGGTATAGTCGAGTTCAAACTCTGGCGGGCGGCCGGCGGGCCATGGGTCGCCCCACATCTGTTGGCCGCCGTCCACCGTCAGCACCTCGCCCGTGACGAACTTGGCAGCCGGGGAGGCGAGATAGAGCACGGCTTCGGCCACGTCGAACTCATCGCCGGCGTGTTGCATTGGGTTGGACTGGGCGAAGGTCTCGGCGCCGGCGGGTGGGTAGCGTCCGAACGCGGAGGATTCGCAGCAGCCGGGGGCCATGCAGTTGACGCGGATGCCGAGGGGCGCCCACTCGACGGCCACGGTTTTTGAGGCGTAGATGACGCCGGCGCGGGCCGCGGTTGTGTGCGCCATTTGCGGCAGGCCGCGCCAGATGGCGGCGACAATGTTGACGATGTTGCCGGGCTCGCCGCGGTCGCGCCAGCGCTTTGCGGCGGCCTGCATCATGTGCCAGGTGCCGTTCAGGTTGGTGTCGACGACGGCGTTCCAACCCTTGACTGAGAAGTCTATGGCAGCCTGCGGGAACTGGCCGCCAGCGTTGTTCACCACCACGTCCAGTCGGCCCAGGTCGCGGTAGAGGTCGTCATACATCACCTCCACTGCCTCTGGATCGCGGATGGTCATGGCGCGGGACCAGGTTTTGATGCCGGCAGAGGTGAAGAAGGCCTCTGCCGCCGCCAGCTTGGCCGGGTCGCGGCCGCAGATGGCGACGGTGGCGCCGAGGCGTCCGAACAGGGCGGCTGTTGTCTTGCCAAGGCCGGAGCCGCCGCCGGAGACTAGCACCACTTGCCCGGCGAACAGGTCCGGACGGTAGACTGTGGGGTAGGCAAGCAGGTCTGCGTCACTGGAGCCGTAGGGTTCTGGTACAGGGGACATCTGGTTGGGACCTATGGTTAGGCTTGCCCGTCCCGAACTTGTTTCGGGATCCATGCCTGAGCGTTTCTCACAGAGTCCGGTCTCTGTGATCCGGGTCTCAGGCATGGGCCCTGAAACAAGTTCAGGGCGGAGTGTTGTGAAGGAACTAGTTCTCCCCCGGTCGGATGACAGGGGCTAAAGCTCTTTGACCGCGGCCAGCACTTTCTCCACATGGCCTGGCACCTTCACCTTGCGCCAGGCCTGGGCGATCTTGCCGTCAGCACCGACCAGGAAGGTGGAGCGTTCTATGCCCATGTATTTGCGGCCATACATGCTCTTCTCGACCCAAACGCCATAGGCCTCTGCCACCGCTTTGTCCTCATCGGCGCCGAGGGTGATTTTGAGTTCGTGCTTGGCGATGAACTTGTCGTGCTTGGCGACTTTGTCGGGCGAGATGCCGATGATTTTGGCGCCGGCGGCCTCAAAATCGGCAAGGTGCTCGGTGAAGGCGATGGCCTGCTTGGTGCAGCCGCTGGTGTCGTCCTTGGGGTAGAAATAGACGACGACGGGGGTGCCTTTTTGGGCGGAGAGGGAGAAGGTGCCGTTGCTGTCGGTGGGGAGGGTGAAGTCCGGGGCGGCATCGCCGATCTCTGGCATAGGAGGGCCTCATAGGTGGTATTTATAGGGTGGAGCCAAGATGGCGGTTGGCGCGGCGAGTAGCAAGCCCTGAGGGCCGTGCAAGGTGTGGTTAAGGTCTGGGGAAGGAATGGTGATGAATGTTAAGGGGGTGGCAGAGGGAATTGGATTATTTCAATGGATTAGATTGGTTAAGTGAAAAACCTTCGCAAAGGTTCGCAAACCTTAACATATCGGCGTGTAAGTGATGCTGCTGGAGTATTTCATTACTTGCGCCGCCTCGCAAAGGCCAAGTGGGTTTTATAATAAAGAAAAAAAACCCTTAATCAAGCGACGTAAGGTATTATCCCAGGGCTATCGCATTTGGCCGATGATGGTTCTGGCGAATTCATTGGACCAGCCTGATCGTTTGCGTTTGCGTCGGATGGATAGGCCG
>CALKDI010000350.1 GCA_938084065.1 uncultured Alphaproteobacteria bacterium | reverse complement strand
TTGCCATCAGCCTTGCGCTGTTCCACCTGGTTGCCGTCGGTCCATTCGGTCAGCAGGCCAACCACCGGGTCCTCACATGGGCCAAATTCAGAGGAACTCGCGCCCTCCAGCCCCAGTAACCCGCGCGCCGCTTCCACCACTGCCATTTGCATGCCGAAGCAGATGCCGAAATAGGGCACGTTCTGCTGGCGGGCATAGCGGGCAGCCGCGATCTTGCCTTCAGAGCCGCGCTCGCCAAAGCCGCCGGGCACCAGAATGCCAGCGACACCGGCCAGAGTTTCCGCCGCCGTGCCATCCTCGACCTGTTCAGACTCGATCCACTCCAACTGAACCTTGATCTGGTTGGCGATACCGCCATGGGCTAGCGCCTCGATCAATGACTTATAGGCGTCAGGCAGCACTGTGTATTTGCCAACAACGGCGATCCGCACGCTGCCTTCCGGGGCCCGCACGCGCCGCGCGATATCCTCCCACTTCGCCAATTCGGGCTCTGGCGAATCCAGGCCAAAGAACGACAGAACTTGATTGTCAAAGCCAGCGGCGTGGTAGGTCAGCGGTGTCGCGTAGGTGGTATCCACGTCCAACGCCGGAATCACCCGTTCCTGCTTGATATTGCAGAACAAGGCCATCTTGCGCCGCGCGTCCTCCGGGATATTGCGGTCACAACGGCAAAGCAGGATATCGGCCTGAATACCCAGGTTCTGTAGTTCCCGTACCGAATGCTGAGTCGGCTTGGTCTTAAGCTCGCCGGCGGACGGGATATAGGGCACCAGCGTCAAGTGGCAGAACATCGTCCGCTCTGGACCGCGCTCCAGCCGCATCTGCCGGATAGCCTCAAGGAACGGCAGGCTTTCGATATCACCCACGGTCCCACCAATCTCAACCAGGACAAAATCTTCATCGCCCAAGTCGCGGGCCATATATTCCTTGATGAGGTCGGTGACGTGCGGAATCACCTGCACCGTCGCGCCCAGATACTCCCCTGCCCGCTCGCGCCGCAGCACTTCGGAATAGATCTGTCCGGTGGAGACGCTATCGCTGCGCCGGGCGACAATGTCGGTGTAACGCTCGTAATGGCCCAGATCCAAGTCGGTCTCCGCACCATCATCGGTGACGTAGACCTCACCATGTTGATAGGGGCTCATGGTGCCCGGATCGACGTTCAGATAGGGGTCAAACTTGCGAATACGTACCGAATAACCCCGCGCCTGCAATACCGCGCCAAGAGCCGCCGACGCCAGGCCTTTGCCCAAAGACGACGCCACTCCGCCAGTGATGAAGATAAACCGCGGACCGCCGCTTGCCCGCCCGCCGGTCATTTCGACAGCGGTGCCTGTGGCGTGGCCGGAGCCGAAGAAACCGGAGCCGAAGGTATCGTCGGGATAGGCGCGTCCATGATGGAACCGCTTTGGCGGGAACCACTAGCCAGAATGGCCAAAACCAGACTGGTGGCAAAGAAACAAGCCGCCAATATCCCGGTGGTGCGGGTCAGCAAATTGGCCGTGCCGCGCCCGGACATGAAACCGCCGCCACCACCACCGCTACTGCCGCCAATCCCCAGGCCACCGCCCTCCGAGCGTTGCAGCAACACGGCCCCGACGAGGGACACAGCAATAAGCAGATGAATGACGAGGACAATCTGGATCATGACACTCTAACAGCAGGCTACACTGCTATCGGCCTTCGCGACCGGCAGGCAGTGGATATGTGAACAGTTGAGCCCTTATGTACTGGCTCCTCCACCAAGATACCAGACGCAATTGGTAGCGGTAGGCTCGCGGCTCTGGCCTAACGGTCTGTATCCCGGGCTTGCTCGACGGCGGCGGGAACCCGTGCAGCGACAAAGGGCTGTACCAGCATCCCATAGAGCCGCTCGAACCTCGGCTCGGCAAATTCTGGCAGGCCGACACCCATTGCGAGATGACCGGCCTTTGGTTGGCTGTGATAAGTGCGGAAAAGCCGATCCCAAAACGAGAAAACGCCGGCAGCAAAGTTCGATTGCTGCTCCGTTATCTCTTGCGAATGGTGAATGCGATGATAATCCGGCGAGACAAACACCAACCGCCACCGCCGTTCAAAACCGTGCGGCAGACGGATATTGGCATGGCCAAAGAACTCATTCAGCGTCAGGCCCAGCAGATACAGAAATGCTGCAAACGGCGATGCGCCGGTCGCCACAATAGCGCCGCTGAGAATCGCTGTTGTGTAAATCACCTCAACCGGGTGAAAGCGCAGGCCTGTTGTAACATCGAAATCATGGTCATTGTGGTGAACCGAATGCAGCCGCCAGAGCCATGAAACTTTGTGCAGGATCACATGTTGCAGCCACAGCGCAAAATCCAGCAGGACAACTGCAACACCCACTTCCAGCCACCCAGGCAAGTTAACGACGTTGAATACCCCCCACCCATTATCCTGGCTAAGCAGTGCCAAGCCAACGCCGTAAGCCGGCAACACAGCGTAGGCTACGATCAGGCTGATCATCCACAAGCCAAAATTGTTGAGCCAGCGGGTCTTGAGAGATCGTCCTGGCACCCGTAGCGGCGCCTTATCTTCCCACGGAGCCAACAGGCAAAACATGCCGGCCAGAGCGGTAACATGGATTTCGCCATGATAAGCAAGCAAAGTCTCACGCATTAGCAGCCCGTTGAAAAAGGCTCTTATGGCCGGATTTCATCCGTTAGCGAACCATAACGTGCTGAAGACGGCATCACCCTCGTTCGAGACGATGACGACGATCTGAGCGATCAGAACGGCTCCAGTGGGCGTAATGAGCA
>CALKDI010000349.1 GCA_938084065.1 uncultured Alphaproteobacteria bacterium | reverse complement strand
CACCGCGCTCACGCTGTTGCAGCATGGCAGACGGCCCTTCCGGGATCTCGTCGATTTTGATCGACATATAGCGCAGCACGTCTTCCGAGATGCGCATAAGACGCTCCATCTCGTTCAACGCTGCCGGCGGGCAGTCCAGATGCATCATGACGTAATGACCACGACGGTTTTTGTTGATGCGATAGGTCAGCGTGCGCAGACCCCACATCTCTCGCTTTACCAGCGAGCCACCGTTCGCGGCGATCAGTTCGCCATTGCTATCCGCCATTGCTTCCACCTGTGCGGTGGACATATCCTGGCGGACAATAAAGATAGTCTCGTAATACGGCATTCCCCGGTCCCGGCGATCCGGCTCTTCGCCGTCCGCGCTTGCTCAAGTGATGGTCTCCGCGGCCTTGGATTTGGCTGGGTTTGCCGCCTCAACGTTCGGAACCCCGAACAGCGGTCAATGCCCGTTTCCACCGCATAAGGGCCCGAGTCAACGGGACCAACGGTGGCGGAAGCCGCCCTTATACCGATTTCCGCTAGCCGTGCAAGGCCGGTGATCGAAAAAAACACAGCATTGGCTTGACAGAGGCAGCGTGGCCGTTCTCTAACCTGCGGCTCACCTGACAATTTGTAGTCACTTATAATGCGGAGGCAAGCACGGCATGACGCGCGCATTCGTGTTCCCAGGACAAGGATCCCAGGCGGTAGGCATGGGCCAACGCCTTGCAGAAGCTTCAACAATCGCCCGAGAGGTTTTTGAAGAGGTCGACGATGCGCTGGGCCAACGCCTGTCGCGCCTGATGTTTGAGGGCCCCCAGGAGGAGTTGACGCTGACTGCCAATGCGCAGCCAGCGCTCATGGCGGTTTCCGTCGCCTTGGTGCGTACGTTGGAGAAAGATGGCGGCAAACGGCTGGCCGATATCGCCAACTACGTCGCAGGTCACTCGCTTGGTGAGTATTCCGCATTGGCCGCCGCTGGCGCCATAGGCCTGTCCGATACCGCCCGTTTGCTGCGCTTGCGCGGTGAGGCGATGCAGGCTGCCGTGCCGGTGGGCGAGGGCGCGATGGCTGCTCTGCTAGGTCTCGAAATCCCGGATGTGGAGGGGATCATAGCGGCCGCTAGCGAAGTCGGGGTCTGTTCCATTGCCAACGATAACACGCCCGGCCAGGTCGTCGTTAGCGGCAGTGCCGCCGCTGTGCAGCGCGCCACCGAATTGGCCAAGGACAAAGGCGCCCGCCGCGCCATCATGCTGGATGTCAGCGCACCCTTCCATTGCGCGTTGCTGCAACCAGCCGCCGATGCGATGCAAGAAGCCCTGGCCAGCATCAGCCTGGACGAACCCACCGTACCGCTGATCGCCAACGTTACCGCTGCACCTGTCACCGACCCGGAGGACATCCGCCGCCTGTTGGTCGAGCAGGTCACGGCAACCGTGCGCTGGCGCGAGTGCGTGTTGGCGATGAAGGGCCTCAACGTCGATACACTGGTGGAGATGGGTGGCGGCAAAGTGCTGACCGGCATGGTTCGCCGGATTGATCGCGAGATGACGGGAGTTGCCGTCGAAGGTCCAGACGATATCGAAACCCTACTGGGCAAACTGTAGAAACCGTTAAGGAGGCGCGTGCGCTGATGTTTGATCTCTCAGGGCGACGCGCCCTCGTAACCGGCGCGTCTGGCGGTATTGGCGCCGGCATTGCCAAGGCTTTGCATGCCCAGGGCGCGACCGTCGCCCTGTCCGGCACCCGCGAGGCGGTGCTGCAGGAATTGGCGGATGAGTTGGGCGGCGAACGCACCGCCGTTGTCGCATGCAATCTGGGCGATCCAGACGCTGTCGATGGCCTTATCCCCCGCGTAACTGAGGCACTGGGCGGGCTGGATATCCTCATCAACAATGCCGGACTGACCCGTGATGGTCTGGCGATGCGGATGAAGGACGAGGACTGGCAGACCGTGCTGGACGTTAACCTGACCGCCGGCTTCAAGTTGGCCAAGGGCGCGTTGCGCGGCATGACCAAAGCGCGTTTTGGCCGGATTATTGGCATCACGTCTGTCGTCGGTGTCACCGGCAATCCTGGCCAGGCAAATTATGCGGCCTCGAAGGCTGGCATGATTGGCATGAGCAAGGCACTAGCCGGCGAAGTCGGTGCGCGCGGCGTCACGGTCAATTGTGTGGCTCCCGGCTTTATCGAGACAGCAATGACCGACGCCTTGAACGACAAGCAGCGTGAGGCGATCCTGCCTCGCATCCCCGCTGGTCGTCTGGGCAGTGTTGAGGAGATCGCCGCGGCGGTCGTCTATCTGGCCAGCGATGAGGCTGCTTACGTCACCGGCCAGACATTGCATGTCAACGGTGGCATGGCGATGATCTAAACCTGCCTTTAAAATCGGCAGGCGGTGATTTGCCGCGGCACATAGCGCACAATATCCGACCAATGGGCGAGACCGGTTGGCCTAGTAGGGGCTAACAAATCATGGTAACACCCGTCGCAACTGCACTGGCCTGACTGCGGCCTACGCAAAAAGCTACCCCCAAGGCCTTATCCGCGTCATGCGCGGTCGGACCTTGACCAAACCGCCAATCGAAATACCGAAAGCTTAAAGGACCTGTATCTATGAGCGATATTGCTGAGCGCGTAAAAAAGATCGTTATCGAGCATCTGGGTGTTGAGGAAGACAAGGTCACGGATACCGCGACTTTCATCGACGATCTCGGCGCTGATTCGCTCGACACTGTTGAGCTGGTTATGGCTTTCGAAGAAGAGTTCGGCGTTGAAATCCCGGATGATGCCGCTGAAAAAATTCAGAGCGTGAAAGACGCGATCGCCTATATTACTGAGCACGGCTAAGGTCTGAATCGCTCTTAGGGCGTGATCTGATTAATCGGCGGGAGTTTGTGCGCATGCGACGAGTTGTGGTAACGGGGCTAGGCTTGGTAACGCCGCTTGGCTGCGGAGTAGAGCCAACTTGGCAACGGTTGATCGCCGGTCAATCAGGCCTCCGAAAGATCGACCGGTTTCAAACCGACGATCTGCCCAGCAAAGTCGCAGCACAACTTCCCGAAGGCGCTGCCGCAGACGGTCTGTGGAACGCCGATGAATGGGTAGAAAAGCGCGAACAGCGCAAGATCGACCCCTTCATCACCTACGGCATCGCCGCCGCTCAACAGGCGGTGGATGATTCCGGCTTTGTCGCAGAGACCGAGGAGCAACGCTGCCGCAGCGGTGTGATGATCGGCTCCGGCATTGGCGGCCTTAACACCATTTACGAGAATTCTTTGATCCTTGAGGCCAAGGGGCCGCGGCGGATTTCGCCCTTCTTCATTCCAGCAGCCTTGATCAACCTGATTTCTGGCCAGGTCTCGATCCGCTTTGGCTTCAAGGGCCCGAACCACGCGCCGGTGACGGCCTGTGCGACCGGTGCTCATGCCATTGGTGATGCGGCTCGACTGATCGCCTTTGATGATGCTGACGTGATGGTCGCTGGCGGCTCTGAGGCGGCTATCTGCCGTCTGGGCATTGCCGGCTTCGCTGCGGCGCGCGCACTCTCCACCGCCTACAATGACGATCCGGAGGCAGCCTCTCGTCCCTGGGATATCGGTCGTGACGGCTTCGTCATGGGCGAAGGCGCTGGCGTCGTCGTGCTTGAGGAATATGAGCACGCTAAGGCTCGGGGCGCCAAAATCTACGCAGAGATGATTGGCTATGGCCTGTCCGGCGATGCCCATCACATCACAGCACCTGCTGACGACGGCGATGGTGGTTTCCGCGCTATGACCGGCGCCCTGAAACGGGCTGGCATAGCAATTGAAGACATCGACTACGTTAACGCCCACGGCACCTCCACACCGTTGGGCGATGAGATCGAGTTGGGCGCCGTCAAACGCCTGTTCGGCGCGCACGCCTACAACATCGCCATGTCCTCGACGAAGTCAGCCATCGGCCACTTGCTCGGGGCTGCTGGCGCAGTCGAGTCGATTTTCTCGATCCTGGCGATCCGCGATAGCGTCGTGCCACCGACCCTCAATCTTGAGAACCCGTCGGAAGGCTGCGACATCAATCTGGTGGCCAAGGTTGCGCAAGAGCGCCCCGTCAATGTCGCATTGTCGAACTCTTTCGGCTTTGGCGGCACCAACGCCTCGCTGATCTTCAGCAAAGTCTAGCAAGCGGGAGGCAGGGCCCGTGTGGAAACGCCTACTGGCCCTGGTCTTTGTCGTAGCGTTAGCCGGCGCCGGCGGCGCTTATGTCTGGTGGCAAAAAGCCGTCAGCCAACCCGGCCCAACCATTGAGCAGACCCGCGTTCTGATCAAACGCGGCAGCGGCCTCCTGCAAATCGCTTGGCAGTTGAAGCGTGCGGGCGTCATCGAACACCCGCGTCTGTTCCAACTCCTGGCTGAATGGCAGGAGAAGACCACAGCCTTGAAAGCTGGGGAATTTCTGTTCCCCGCCGGCATCAGCCTGGAGGCTGCGCTGGACCAGATCGTCCGCGGTGAGGTGGAAATCCACACGCTGACTATCCCCGAAGGTCTGACCAGTCATACCATCCTGGAACGCCTCGCAGCGGCAGAAGGCTTGGTTGGTGACGTACCAGAATTGCCGGCAGAGGGATCGTTGCTGCCCTCCACCTACGACTTTGAATGGGGCGCAGAGCGGGCGGCGATCGTGGAGCGCATGCGCGAAGCTATGGACACAGCACTCGCCAAGGCCTGGGAGGCGCGGGCGGAAGGGCTGCCGCTCGCCAACCCAGCCGAAATGCTTATTCTGGCCTCTATCGTTGAGAAAGAAACCGGCCTTTCCGGCGAACGGGCAGAGGTCGCGGGTGTGTTCATCAACCGCTTGCGCCGCGGCATGAAACTGCAATCCGACCCAACCACAATCTATGCGGTCACTCGCGGCAAAGGCGTGCTAGGGCGCGGTCTGAAGCGCAGTGAGCTGGCAAAAAAAGACCCCTACAACACCTACCATACAGCTGCCCTGCCGCCCGGTCCCATA
Source organism: uncultured Alphaproteobacteria bacterium (assembly GCA_938084065.1). Classification (GTDB taxonomy): domain Bacteria; phylum Pseudomonadota; class Alphaproteobacteria; order Bin95; family Bin95; genus JACKII01. Next base: position 2,019 of record CALKDI010000349.1, on the reverse strand, counting down.
GCCAATCCAGGCGAGGCCGCGCTGATGGCCGTGGCACAGCCGGCGGAAACCGACGCCATATTCTTTGTTGCCGACGGCACCGGCGGCCATGCCTTCGCCAAGACCTTGGCTGAACACAACCGCAATGTCGCCCGCTGGCGCAAGATCGAACGCAAGCGCAGAGCCTCCCAGTAAGGATGCCACTATGACCATCGCCTCCATGACCGGCTTCGCGCGGACCCAGGGCACCATCGGTGACCTCGCCTGGGTATGGGAGATGCGGAGCGTCAACAACAAGGGCCTGGACCTTCGCCTGCGCCTGCCCAGCGGGTTTGAGGCGCTGGATCAGCCGGCGCGCAAACTGGCCAGCGGCGCCTTTGCCCGCGGCAGTGTCTCGGTCAATCTGCAAGTGCAGCGCACCCGAGCCACGGCCAGCTATCAAATTAACGAGGCATGGCTGGCGACCCTGCAAGCCCGCGCCCGTTTGCTGCTGTTGCAAGGCGATGCTGTCGAGTTCGCACCGATCAGCCCGGATGGCCTGCTCGCCCTGCGCGGCGTCATCGAAGCAGCTGACGAAACCGCAGACCCCACGCTGGAGGCCGGCGCGCAAGCGGAGATCATGGCTGGTGCCGAAGCCGCCGTGATGGCGCTGCTACAAGCCCGCGGCGAGGAAGGCCAGGCGCTGAAGGCCATTCTGACCGAACATCTGGACCACATCGCCGCCCTAACAGCCGCTGCGCGCAACACAGCCGCCACCCAGCCAGAAGCGATCCAGGCTCGGCTCATGCGGACCGTCGGCGACATCATCGCCAGCAACGCCACTTTGCCAGAAGACCGAATCGCGCAAGAAGTGGCCATGCTGGCAGCCAAATCAGATGTGCGGGAGGAGCTAGACCGGCTCGAAGCGCACATCGCCGCCGGTCGCGAGTTGATCAACAAGGGCGAACCATGCGGTCGCAAGCTGGAATTCCTGGCGCAGGAATTCAACCGTGAGGCCAACACGCTTTGCAGCAAATCACAGGATATCGACCTGACCCGTATCGGGCTCGACCTAAAAGCCACCATCGACCAGGTGCGGGAGCAGGTCGCAAATGTCGAATAAGACTGTCGAATAAGGCTGAATAGATTATGGACGCTGTCCTCCACCGCCGCGGCCTGATGCTGGTGCTATCCTCACCGTCTGGTGCCGGTAAGACCACGATTGCGCGCCGTATGCTGAAAGACGACACCAATCTCAGCATGTCCGTCTCGGCCACCACCCGGCCAAAACGCCCGGGGGAGGTCTCTGGCGTTGATTACCAGTTTGTCGACAAAACCACCTTCAACCTGTTGCTAAATCGTGGTGAGTTGCTGGAGCATGCCCGAGTGTTCAGCAACTATTACGGCACACCACGCGGCCCGGTCGAAAAGGCGCTCAGCAGTGGACGGGACATGCTGTTCGACATCGACTGGCAAGGCACCCAACAATTGCGTGAGGCGGCACGCGAGGATCTGGTTTCGATCTTCATCCTGCCCCCCTCAACCCGCGCCCTCGAAGACCGTCTGGCCAAACGCGCCCAAGACCCGCCAGAAGTCGTGGCCGAACGCATGAGCAAGGCGGCGGACGAGATGAGCCACTGGCCGGAATACGACTACGTCATCGTCAATGACGATCTGGAATCCAGCGTCACCCAGGTCAAAGCCATCCTAGCCGCCGAACGCGCTCGCCGCAGCCGCCTGTTGGGCCTCGGCGAGTTTGTGCGGGGGCTACAGGCGGGGCATTGAGTCTGGTTTTTGCGACGTCGGCGGCAGGTCAAAAACGTCTCAGAACAGCGAAGGTTTTGAACCGGGGTTCTGACATTCTGAGAACAGCAGATTTCCATGCGTTAGCGAGTTGTCTCAAAAGGTGCTGATATCGACCCAGACTGTGTGAAAACTCTAAAACTCGTAAACAGCAGAGAATATTTTTCCGCCACGTGGTCAAATGACCCTTCAAAGCAGGAAGATTACCGGCCAAACGCAGAGATTTGAAACGAAGTTCTCGCAAATTTCGCCGGCGGT
>CALKDI010000348.1 GCA_938084065.1 uncultured Alphaproteobacteria bacterium | reverse complement strand
ATTGAAACTTGTCTGGTTGGTTCAGAACCCCGAGGAATTTTGAGCCAGCGGGCGGCGATGGCCGGCACTGACAGTTTGTCTATGCCGATTCCAGCGCCCAGCAGGCCTCCGAGATTGAGGCTATGCGGAGCGAGCGAATGTCGGTGGCAATGGTTGGCCATCCAGTACGCGATGCAGCAGGATTGGCTGTTGCTGATTTGGGGATTGGATTTGGCGAGTTGAGCAGTCCAGCAGCAGCAAGACCTGGCTTCCTGCTGCGGCACTCAGATCCGTTGCTGGTATCAGCCTGTTTTAGCGCGGCCAGGACGGTACGCCGTCGGGTTTGGCAATCGATTATACTCGCGTCGTTGCCCGCATTGGCGGCGATTGGCATGACGATGGCGGGTACGATCAATCTGAAGCTGGCTTTGATTTTGAGCGGTGTCGGAATTCTGCTCGTCGTATTCAATAGCGCCCGCATGTTGTTGTGGCAGCCACGCTTTACGATGCCGAACCGGTAAAAAGAACCGGCTCGGCAACGAAGCTGGCTATTTTATGTGCATGCGAACGATTGTGTCCGGGTTTTGAACGACGCCGTTGAGTGCGGTCTCACCTTTTTTGATGCGGTCCACGTGCTCCATTCCTTCCGTGACCTGACCCCAAACGGTGTATTTGCCGTTGAGGTGAGCCGCGCGGTCGAGCACGATGAAAAACTGGCTATCGGCGCTGTCCGGATGGCCGGATCTGGCCATGCCGACGGTGCCGCGCTCGAACGGCGCCATGGTGAATTCAGCTTTGATATTCTGGCCGGAGCCGCCGGTGCCATCGCCCTTGGGGTCGCCAGTCTGCGCCATGAAACCTGAGATGACGCGGTGAAATTTCAAGCCATCGTAGAAATTGCGCTTCACCAATTCTTTGATGCGGGCCACGTGGTTTGGCGCTAAATCCGGGCGCATTTCGATGACGACGGGGCCGCTCTTCAACTCCAGAATCAGGGTGTCGGCGTTGTCCGCATGCGCCAGCGGGCTGACAAGGGTCAGTGCCGCGGCGAAAACGATTGCGGCGATGCGATTGATCATGGTTTTGCTCGTCAGTTTCTGATCGGGAATGCCAGATACCTAGTGATCGTCGCTGGGAAGCGCAACAGGGCCTGTCTCGTCCGGACGGTCTTGGGGCCGCTCTAGCCCCTGCTCCCGGGCCCAAAGCGCCGCTTGCGTTCGGTTGCTGACGTTGAGTTTTCGCAACAGGTGACGCAGTTGGGCTTTGACCGTCATGTCGGTCGTGCCCAACGTGTTGGCGATCAGCTTGTTGGAATGTCCAGACAGCAATCCCTGCAAAATATCATGCTCACGTGGGGTGAGGTGGGGCCTGTTTGGCTGTGCTGACTGCTGAGCGAAACTGCGGCCCACCCGGGTGGGGAAAACATTAACGCCCATGGCGACCAATTGGATGGCATGCACCAGAGCTTGCGGCGACATATCAGCGAAGAGGCAACCATCCAGGCCATTGCGCAGAGCCGCTATTGCTGCCCGGTCATCATTCCTCGTAATCAGCGCGATGACACGAATGCTGGGCCATTGCTGTTTGAATTGCCCATGCCATGCGTCTGAATCCGTCTCGGGCATTTCGAGATCAATGGCGATGAGTACATCGGGGGTGGCCTGGACTGCCGTGACGGCAGCCAGGCCTGCCATCGTATCCGCCTCCGCAAGAAGATTGAGGGCGGTGTTCTCGAACAAACGTTGCAGGCCCGCCCGAAACAGCCGATCGCCACCGACCAAAACGACGTCAACCGAAGCGAGCGTCACGGCTGCGGTTCCTGAACTGGTGTTAGGGCGTTTTGTTGAGCTGTCGAGCGCAGGAAATTGGAGCTTTCCCATGATCCGGCCTTTTCGTTTTTGAGGCACGGGCGGCAATTCCATAGCCGCGCCCCTGGTGTGGATGGAAAGATATATGACAATCGGATTACTACTATTGGGCGATGGTGTTAACGAAATGGAAACGGCGCGGTATGTGGTGGCGGCAGATGGTGCTTCAGTGTACGACAACTCGCCCGGGCTATCGTGCGCAGTGGTGAACGATGTCCGATTTTATCAGCAGGCTGATTAATTCAGGTTAATTGCGCGGGAAATTGGCGTATATCGCTGGAATAATGCGATAAAGTCCGAAGGGAACCGCGCTGCTAGCGGCAAAAATTCATTCGGACCGAACGCTGTTCAGGAGATGGCCTAGTCCCTCTGTAAGGCTGACCTCCGCGGTGACCGAAAGGTCTTGGGCTGCTGCACTAGGGTTGCCGAGAGAGTGCATGATATCGCCTGGGCGAGGGGCGCCGAACCGAATATCCGGCTTGGTCTGCAGAAGTTCCGCAATGGTTGTTGCCAGGGTCAGAACATCGGTTTTGCGACCCGTGCAGACGTTGTAGACCGGTGCAGCTAACGCGGCTTTCTGCATGCCGGCAATCAGGTGCCGGACAACATCGGCGACGTAAACGAAGTCTCGTGTCTGCTCGCCATCGCCGAATATAGTGACGGGCTCACCGGCGGCCAGACGATTTGCGAAGATTGAAATTACGCCAGAATAGGGCGATAGCGGGTCTTGCCGCGGGCCGTAGACGTTGAAGAACCGAAAGCCGGTGGTCGCAACGCCATGCACATTGCCGGCGACACGGGCGTGCTGCTCTGAGCCTAGCTTATCTGCGCCATAGGCGGTGAGTGGACGGGTTGTGGCATCTTCGGTCAGGGGCACGTTCGGATTGTCGCCATAGACCGCGGCGGAGCTGGCATAGACGACGGGGACGGCACTTTCGCCCTTGGTCCCGCGCGCTGCGTCGAATACCGCAATGCTGCCGGTGAGATTGACGCGATGGACGGGCACCCAATCTTCGTTTGAACGCTGAACGGAGGCGATGGCGGCCAGGTGGAAGCAGCCA
>CALKDI010000347.1 GCA_938084065.1 uncultured Alphaproteobacteria bacterium | reverse complement strand
TCCACTGACTCCGGCAAAAGCAGGAGCTGGGACCGATCATCACCTGAAATATGTGCCATGGCCAAAAGTACCACGACCGGATCCGTCAGGGAATCCCGATTGAGTTTTCACACGGTCTGGAGAGATTGTAGCGCTCACTTTCATAGTTCAGTGGCTCGCCAGTCTGCCAGGTGTGCCAGACGGCCCGGACAGCGCCGATATAGTCCCGCATCCACGGGCCCGCCGGATGATAGTCCATGCCAAAGCGGCGCATGATATGGCCTCGCACCTGACTGCCCAGACCCAAGGTAAAGCGGCCTTTTGAGAGCCGCTGAATTGACCATGCGCTCATTGCGGTAACGGCCGGTGCTCTTGGGAATGCCATGGCGACGGACGTTGCCAGTTTCAGCTTGGTGGTGCCGACCGCGGCAATTGCCATGAACTGGTACGGGTCATCCTTGGTCTCCTCCACCACCAGCGTGTCATACCCCAGGTCTTCAACCTGTTTCGCATCGTCGATCAAAGTGGAAAGATCGATGGCTTTTTCCGGCGCGCGCAATCCGGGATCAGTCTTGCCGAGGGGGAGGTAGGTTTCAACTTTCATGACCGTTATTCCTCAACTGCGTCTTTGGTTCTTGGTGCGTAGAGTTGCACGGGATCGGCGATCCCCCGCAAGCTGAAAGAGCCAAGCGGCTCCAGATTTTGTGACAACAGCGATGCCACCGGACCGGTCACCAGCAAAGGCCGTTGCAGGTCCTTGGTCATGCTTTCGACACGTGCCGCCATGTTGACCGCCGGGCCAATAACAGTGAAGTCCAGGCGGTCCTGAGAGCCGATATTGCCAAAGAACACCTCGCCCGCGTGCAGCGCTATACCAGTGCGGAGCGGCTGCCAACCGTCAATGCCTTGCAGTTGTTGCGGCGGTGCAATGTTGACCCGGCTGATCCCCTCCAGCGCCTCCGTCGCTGCCGCATACGCGCTGGCTGCCGCCGTGCTGGCATCGCCTGGGTCGTCGAACGGAAAGACTGCCAGCAGCCCGTCGCCAACGAACTTCAACACTTCGCCGTCCCTCGCTTCAATCGCCTCTGTAAGACATTCAAAATACGCATTGAGCAGCGCCAGCATCGCTTCTGGCGGTAACAATTCAGAAATCTCCGTGGATCGGCGCAGGTCGGAGACCAGAACCACCGCGGTGATCGGCGCGCCTGCTCCCCGTTGGATGGACCCTTCCAGCACCTGACGGCCGGCAGCTTCGCCCAGATAGGCGGCGGCAATGTTCTGAGAGATCAGTGCTGCTGTCAGGCGTGCCACGTGCATGGATAACAAGCGTAACAGTCGACCCAGTACGTCGCCATTGGTCCCCGAAAGCCCGCCCACCTGCATCGAAGCTAGGCTTGCGGATATGCGGTGCTGTTGCGGACCGCCGATCGGTGTAATGGGCGTTACCAGATAGTCACGGAAGCCACGCGCAGCCAGGTCCGCCATGATGGGATAACGCGCGGCAAGTTCGGGGTCGTGCGGATCGCCCCCGATAGTCTCGCCGAACTCGATGGTGCGATAGAGCGGACTGCGCCGGTAGGATGGGTGGTTCAGCGTGCCAATTTCGACCCGGATTTCATCGCAAAACCCGTCGTCCGCCTCCCATATCCACGAGAAGCCGATCAATTGTGGATGCAGCGTGCCGACGTTCATGGCCAATCGTGACACCGGTATGCCGGCAGCAGCCAAGCGGCTGCAGAACTGCTCCACCAGCACTAGCATGTCTCGGGCATTCAGGGCGTCATGCAGTAGCCAATGCTCAATGGTATCCGCAGAGTGTTCGGCATCCTCTGCGATCCGAGCACCGGTGCCGCGACGGTTGAGCGAGATATTGGCCGCATAGCTCCTGGGCGCGGGATCAAGTTGCTTGCGGGCCATGCTGGCGGCGGCCCTCTACAAAAACACAGTCCCGCCATCGACCATAATCGTCTGGCCGGTCACAAATTTGCTGGCGTCGCTGGCCAAGTATATGATGGTGCCGGTCAGGTCCTCGGTTTCCAGGCTGCGGTTCAGGGCCTGGCCGCCGGCGATGACGCTGGCGGCTTTGTCGAGCCGCTCGCCAAAGAATTCTTTCGTGCCCTCGGTCATGACGGCGGAGGGGGCGACGGCGTTGATGCGGATCCAGTCGCGCCCGACCTCGCGAGCCATGGCGCGGGTCATGCCGATCACCGCGCCCTTGCTCATGGCGTAATGCACGCCGAACGGGAAGCCATAGACCGCTGCCAGCGAGGAGATGTTGATGATAGAGCCGCTCTGCTGCTCCCGCATCTGGCCAATGACGGCTTTGCAGCAATGCCACATGCCGGTGACGTTGATATCCAGCATGCGCTGCCATTCCGCTGGCTCCAGCGAATCGAACTTGCCGCCCTTCATGTCGGCATAGAGGGCCGCGTTGTTGACCAGCACGTCGATTCGGCCATAGCGCGAGATCGCCAGATCGGCCATGGCCTGACATTGCGCCATGTCGGTCACATCGCAGGTCGCGGCTACGGCCTTGCCACCAGCTTGGACGATCTGCGCCACGGTCTCATCGCAATAGCGGATATCGGCGCAAACTACGGATGCACCCTCTTTGGCTAAAGCTTCTGCATAGGCCTTGCCCAGGCCCCTAAATGCGCCGGTGACGATGGCGACTTTGCCGTCCATGGATTTTGTCATGCTGGGAGGTTCTCCGCGTCAGAATGGATGTTACCGCATGGTATAGGCGAGCGGCGGCTTTCGGAATAGGATCGCTGCAAACACCTCTCAAGGAAATGCCCTTATGCAGCCATCGAACAACGCCGCCTGGCTCGACCTCACCCAGGAAGAGACGCTGGAGCCCGACCTGCCGATCATCGATCCGCACCATCACCTGTGGGATGCCCGCGGTGCGCACTATGTCCAGCAGCGCTATCTGATGGACGAGATGGCAGCGGACATGAACAGCGGCCACAACATCGTCGCCACCGTGTTTATCGAATGTGGGGCGATGTTCCGCAAGGATGGGCCGGAGCATATGCGGTGTGTGGGCGAGACAGAGTTCGTCGGCGGCATTGCTGCCATGAGTGCCTCGGGCGCCTATGGTCCAACCCGCATCGCCAAGGGCATTGTTGGC
>CALKDI010000346.1 GCA_938084065.1 uncultured Alphaproteobacteria bacterium | reverse complement strand
AGACCAACTCACCATCAAGTCTCCCTGACGATCCTTTTGCTGTCCCATCGCCATGGCAAAATCCTTCCTCTAGGCCACAAGACCAGAGAATCAGACCTCACCCAATTCGTCCAGGACAGACTTTGTCAACGGGCTGCTAGGGCATAATCTTGGCGACGACGCGGCACAGTCGAAAGTGGCGCTAACCGAGGAGCGATTGTGCTATCGCTCTCCCGAACGCTGCAGACCGGGCCGAGTTTCTGATGAGTAAACCGCACCACACATTGCCGCCAGCAACAGAACACGCGCTGTCCTCGCTATCCGATGTTTATGGGCAGGCAGGCTTGGGGCCCGCAGATTTGGATTATTATTCTACGTCTGACTGGTTCGAAAATCTCGCGGCTAACTGTCTCCAACCAACTGAGCGTGCTGCGGTTTTTGCCTGTGGCGAGATGGTGTTGCCAATGCGAATTGGCCCGACCGCACTTGGGCCCTTGCGAGGCGTTACGGCGCGAGGGCTGTCAAACTTCTACAGCTGCCGGTTTACCCCTGCGGGCCTGGAGCAAAGCACCAACGCGCCGGCTGAGCTGGCAGCGATCGGGCAGCACCTCAGCCAGCAAGGAATTGCGACCCTGTGGTTTGATGCCCTGGATGAAGGCCCCAAAGACCTGATGGTCCAGGGATTGGAGCAAGCCGGCTGGCTGGTTGAGCCCTTCGCACAGTTCGGCAACTGGTATTTGGACGTCTCCAGCCTGGACTTCGATACCTACTGGCAAGACCGTCCCGGCGCGCACCGCAATACCGGCCAGCGCCGCTACCGCGCGCTGATTGAGCGAGGCGATGGACGGGCCGTCTGCTTTGCAGCGGCAGACGAGGCTGAGGCTGCTATAGCCGCTTATGAGGGCGTCTATGCCCGCAGCTGGCAACCGGCAGAACCGTTCCCTGACTATATGCCCGGCCTGGTTCGCAAAGGCCTGACAGCCGGCGAGGTGCAGGTGTGGAGCTTGTTCGTCGGTGATGTAGCGGTGGCAGCGCAGGTATGGGTGCGTCGGCACAGCCAAGCCACAATTTTCAAGCTGGCCTATGACCAGGATTGGGGCAAGCAGTCGGTCGGCACAGTGCTAACAATGGCTGCCATGAAATCAGCGCTGGCGGACCCCACAGTCGCGGAGATTGATCTAGGCTGGGGTGATGACGCGTAGAAGCAGCAATGGCTCCCAAACCGCCGGCAACGCTACGGTATTGCCGCCTACAATCCACGCTCCCTGTTGGGCCTGGCGAAAGCCGGACGCAGCATTCTCCCGCGCAAGCTCAAAGCGCTGATGGGGCGGAAGGCCTAGACCTCGGGCCCGACGCTATCCGACCGGACCGAAGATCTCACCAAATGTCCGGCGCAACGCGACATCCACATCCTCCATTGCCACCGGATAGCCAAGGTCAACCAACGACGTCACCCCATGTTCGGCGATGCCACAGGGAACGATTCCGCCGAAGTGGCTGAGATCCGGTTCGACATTGATCGCTATACCGTGGAAACTCACCCAGCGGCGCACACGTACGCCCAATGCAGCGATCTTTTCCTCCCGGCGGCCACCGAGACCATTCGGACCACGATCGACCCAAATGCCAATGCGGCCATCCCGCCGCTCTCCCCGCAGGCCAAAGGTTGCGAGCGTGGCGATGATCCAGTCCTCCAGCCGGCAGACATAGTCACGCACCCCCAGTTTTCGGGCCCGCAGGTCCAGCATCACATAGGCCACCCGTTGCCCAGGGCCATGATAAGTATATTGCCCGCCTCTGCCCGCGTCGTAGACCGGGAAACGGTCAGGCGATAGCAGGTCTTGTACCTTGGCGCTGGTGCCTGCGGTATACAGCGGTGGATGCTCCACCAGCCATACCCATTCAGGCGCCTGACCCGCGCGAATGGTGGCGACGCGGGCTTCCATGGCGGCCACAGCCTCTGGATAAGGTTGCAGACCTGTACTAACGGTCCATTCCACCGCAGGCAGAACTGCTTGATCGCTGAGAGACGCTCTGTTAGATGACATGCCTTACGCGCAGCTTGGGTGGCTGCGTCCCTGAGGTTTCGGTTTCTTACCTCAGAACATAGGCGGTCGTGGCGGAATTGGTAGACGCGCAGCGTTGAGGTCGCTGTGGGAGAAATCCCGTGGAGGTTCGAGTCCTCTCGACCGCACCATTGTTCAAATCAGTGGTCATTGGTGTTTTTAGTGTTTTGAACGGCAAGGCTGTTTTGGGGGCTAGGCTCTTGAACCAGGCAATATCGAATGCGTTCGGCGATAGCCAATTTGAGTACGGTACGACGCAGGCGAACGATGCCATTTCCCACGAATTTCCAATGGCTTGCGAGGAATATGAGCACCGGCTCTAGTTTTCCTTCGAACGACTGCTTCGGCTCCGCCTGATTGGCGATCTGCTCACAGAGAATAACTTTCTGGCGTTCGAGCGTGCCGATCTGATTTTCCTACTTGCGAATGATCGTAGAATTGGTCGCGTCGAGGGCGCGGTTGAGCAGAGCGTCCATCTGTTTCTCGACCTTATAGCGGGCGATGGATTTGCCATAGCTCGCGCAGGCTTCGGTTTGGCAGAGATAATTGGCATAACGAACCCCCCAGGGTTTACCGGAGAGCATTTTGTTCAAAACTTAGGTGGCTTTTCAATGGCGTTCAGGTTTTCGTAGAAAGCTTTCTCTAGGCCACAAGACCAGAGAATCAGACATCGCCCAATGCGTCCAGGGCAGATTTCGGTAACTGATTGCTACGGCGGGAAATTTTCAGACCAAACCCTAAAACCATCCGAAAACGCCCCGCCTGCACTTGTCTCCTACTTACAGTCCAATTTCCAACGCAGTAGGTCAGGCAGGTCTGTGCCAGAGATTTCCAAGGAAATCAGCGTGAAGGTTGGCTGTTTGGTGTTTGGGTTGATGGGAATTTCATCCAGCTTGGCAATGACAGCAGCCAATTCAGCATTGGTACGGACCTTGTTGTAGCGCGTCAATCAGGGTGAGAGCAGCGCGACAAACAAGATGAGAATCCTTGGCCGCGACGGATGGAATGTGGACGGTTGATCTATCAGGGGCAAGAGGTTTGTCGCTGGTGATTGTCGCGGAGCGTCAATCAGTG
>CALKDI010000345.1 GCA_938084065.1 uncultured Alphaproteobacteria bacterium | reverse complement strand
GGCGCAAGAAGAGGTCCAACACGGCGTAGCCTTAGGCCGATGGGCCCGCCTGGTCGATCCCAGTTTTGACTATGATACGCGCTTTGCTGCCTTCCGGGCCGGCTACTCTATCCCGCTGAATGTGGATACGTCGGTTCGTGGCTCCAGGCCCGGTGAATTGATCGCCCGGTGCATTGTCGAGGTCGGCACCAGCTCCTACTACACCGCCATTGCCGACGCGACCGAAGAGCCCGTGCTAAAAGATATCTGCCGTCGCATTGCCACCGACGAATGGCGCCACTACGGCCTGTTCTACCGCAACTTGCACCGGTATCTGGAGCAAGAGCACCTGTCACGCGCGAAACGGGCCTGGATTGCGTTGTCCCGCACACTAGAGTCCGAAGACGACGAATTGACCTTCGCCTACCATATCGCCAACGCCCCTTCGATCCCGGCGGGGCCGTTCAACCGCCGCGAAACCGCGGACGAGTATGCCAAGCGCGCCTATGCGCTGTACCATCCGAAACATGTGGAGCGGGCTATGGGCATGGTGTTTAAGGCCGTTGGCTTTGCCCCGCGCGGATGGGCCAGCCGATTGATGACCAAATTGGCACGTACAGTGATGGATTTTCGCACCCGACGACTGCCAAGCTTGCGGTTCAGCGACAGCACCTGAAGTAGCTCATAGGGCGCTTAGCGCGGCGCCCGCAGATGGTAGGGATTGAGAGAGACGCCGCGAACCACCTGACCAACGCTGCCAAGCGAGGCGACTGTCACGCCATCCACCAACACACGGATCCCGCCGGCATTACCTGCTGTCAGGTTCAGGCCGGCGCGTCGTGGGATATTGAACTGCTCCCCCACCTGCAACAATCGCTGGGCAATTGCCCGACCGGTTGCTGTACGGATTTCGATCCAGCAGGGCTCATCGGCAATGATTTGGATGGTCTCCGTAGGCGCATCAGCGTCCGGTGTTACCGGTGGCAAGGTTGCTAGCGGATCATAAGGCTGGTGCGTGCGCACGCTGGCACGGTGCGTTCCACCAGCACTGCCATCGCGACCCAATGGCAGCATCATTGATGCCGACGACGGCACAGCAGCAAAAGCTTGTGTCCGCGCGACAGGGCGAGGCTCCGTGACACCATTGACCTCGGTCACAGGCCGGGCGACTTGTACGACTGGCGGCAAGCCCTCTGCACCACGCAACGGCCCTAGATCCGACCGCAACCGTACCGCAGGCAAATACGCTGCCAACGACGCCGACGCCGGCAAGCCTTCCATATCGGCCTGCTGAACCCTGGACGGCAGCTTTTTGGCCATCACAGGCCCCTGTGGCGGGTCATTATCGGTTAATGGCCACTCAACCTGGGCTGTCCATACCACTGCGGCCTCTGTTCCGGGACGCGGACGTGGCACGGCGCCAATCGGCAACGGCTGACGGGCAGTGTTTCTGGCATCAATGCCCAACGCATTCGCAGCATCAACTGAATCCGCCAGAGCCGGCACGCCCAACGGCTGCAGCGGCCCGGGTGCCGGCGTAATGCGCGCATACTCTGCCGGCGTTTCCGTCGTCGCTTCTAGATCCGCCACCGGGCTTAGCAAAGGCCTGCCCATATCGGCAGATTTCGTCACATACCAATAGGCATACGCGGCAATCGAAACCGCCAAAGACACAGAAACAATGGCACTGACAGGCAACCGCCGCTCAATCGAGGGCCGCAGAAAATTCAACTGTTTTGGTGGTTCGGTGGCTTCAGGCTGGATACTGGCAGCCCGCAACCGCTGCATCGCCTCCTGCGGGTCCAAATCCAACGCCGTGGCCAAGGAGCGGACATAGCCACCTAAGTAGGGTTGGCCTGGTAGCGATGCGAAATCGTCGTTTTCCAAAGCCTGAATATAGCGGCTTTGCAGCTTGAGTCGGCGTGACAGGTCCGGAATCGCGAATCCCAAGGCAACGCGCTGCGTTTGCAGCCACGGCCCGATCCGCGTGTCAATCACCATGCGCCCTGTCGCGCCGCCGCGTTTATCCGCAGCCGATGGATCATGCACAGACGTTGTGTTGTCGCCGTGCTCTTGCACCTTAACCCTCTGTTTTGATGTTGGCTTTACCATAGACAGGTTCTGCCTTCATCTCAGACTTTCGCATCTTAATTATTGACTATTAGTTACCGGCAGAGCCGCCGTGGATCAACGTCGCCTTCCATTTTTGCTGTGGATTGAAGCGCGCTGACACCCCATAGACCGTCCAGATAGACTCTACACCCTGGTGCGGCGGTGCAGGGCATCTTGTGCTTGTGCCAGCAATTCCGCGATGATTGTTGCCACAGGCTGCTCACAATGGACCATTCCGACGCTTTGACCAGCCATCAGCGATCCGCTCTCCACATCGCCATCGACAACCGCGCGGCGAAGTGCCCCAGCCCAAAAATGTTCGACGGCCAACTGCGCGTCACGGGCCACAAGCTCACCATCGCGGACCTTTTCGATTAGCTCGTGCTGATATTTGACGAATCGCGTCGTCGCCTTGTTTTGCAAAGCCCGAACCGGAATGACTGGCAAGCTGGGATCGACCTGCACGCTGGTCTGGGCATCCCGCGCCTCGCCACGAATAAAGGCCTTCTTGAACGCTTGATGGGCAACGCTTTCGGTGGAGCACACAAAGCGCGTACCCAATTGAACGCCCGATGCCCCCATCTCCAAAAACGCCAAGATCGCCTCGCCGCGCCCGATACCGCCGGCGACAAAGACCGGCACTTGCCGGATTACCGGCAGGATCTCCTGGGCCAGAACATTGGTTGAGACCGGGCCGACATGCCCCCCGGCCTCAGCACCCTCTATAATAAGTGCGTCAGCACCATCGCGCACCAGCTTGCGAGCCAAAATCAGGGCTGGGGTAAAGCAGATCAACTTAGCGCCCCCATCCTTGACCTGCCGCATCGCCACCCGCGGCGGAATTCCCCCAGCCAGCACCACATGCTCGACCTGCTCGTCATGGCAGACGGTAATCAACTCGCTGAGCAGCGGGTGCATGGTGATGAGATTGACGCCAAACGGCTTGTCGGTTAGTTCGCGTGTGGCCCGGATCTCCTCACGAAGACGCTCCGGCTCCATCGCACCACAGGCGATTACACCAAAGCCACCAGCATTGCTGATAGCCGCGACCAGATTGCGCTCCGACACCCAGGTCATAGCGCCGCCGAGGATCGCGTACTGCGTCCCCAAGAAAGCGCTACCTCGCCCCCACAAACGATCTAAAGCGGCAATATTTTCCACCCGTTACCCTACTGCATCCAAACCGTACGCCGTGTGCAGTGCACGCAGCGCCAACTCCGCATAGTCTTCAGCAATCAAGATGCTCACCTTAATTTCCGATGTGGAGATTACCTGGATGTTGATGCCTCGCTCCGCCAAGGTCGAGAACATTTTCTGTGCCACGCCCGCATGGCTGCGCATGCCAACACCGATGATCGAGACTTTGACCACCGCAGGGTCGCTAATCACCTCAACAAAGCCGATTTTGGCCTGCTCGGCTTGCAACAACGCGTTGACCCGATCCAGATCTGCCTTGCCGACCGTGAAGGTCATATCGGTGGTTTCGCCATCGGCAGAGACATTTTGAACGATCATGTCGACGTTAATGCCCGAATCAGCCAGCGGGCCAAAGATAGCCGCAGCCACACCAGGCCGATCTGCCACGCGCCGCAGTGTGACCTTGGCCTCGTCGCGGTTGTAGGCAATGCCGCTGACGACCTCGTGTTCCATAATCTCGTCCTCATCCACCACAAGGGTGCCTGGTGTGTCTTCAAAGCTGGAAAGCACCTGCACCCGCACGCGATGGTTCATCGCCAGCTCGACAGAGCGAGTCTGCAGCACTTTGGCGCCCTGAGACGCCATTTCCAGCATTTCTTCGTAGGTAATACGGTCCAGCTTGCGCGCGCGGGTGACGATGCGCGGATCGCAGGTATAGACCCCGTCCACATCTGTGAAGATATCACATCGGTCAGCCTGCAGGGCCGCGGCAAGAGCAACCGCTGACGTATCAGAGCCGCCACGGCCCAGCGTCGTGATCCGCCCCATGTCGCTAACGCCCTGGAACCCAGCACAGACAGCCACCACGCCCTCGTCCATGCGCTGGCGCATCAATGCGGTGTCGATGTCCATGATACGGGCACGGCTATGGGCGCCGTCAGTCTTGAGCGGTATCTGCCAACCCTGAAAGGATCGCGCTTGAATACCCATGGTTTGCAAGACTATAGCCATCAGGCCACTGGTGACTTGCTCACCGCTGGCCACGATCGCATCATACTCACGGGCGTCATGCATCGGGCTGGCCTGGCGCACCAGATCGACCAACCTGTTGGTCTCGCCTGCCATAGCGGAGACGACGACGGCGACTTGATCACCAGCGTCAACCGCGCGTTTCACACGCAACGCCGCATTGCGTATACGATCAAGGTCGGCGACGGATGTACCGCCGAATTTTTGTACAATGCGGGCCACGGGCTTGCGAAGTCCTTGGTGTGAGGCGATGGTGCGGGCTGACAAGCCACCAGCATAGTACTCCCCAGCTGTCATCTCAAGGAAACAGGCATGGTTAACCCGGACGAACCCGCCGATTTCGTGTCGCAGAGCGCCGATCCGGCGGAGTTGGCCCAATTTGCACAACACGCCCGGCACTGGTGGGACCGGGAAGGCCCCTTTGCGCCTTTGCACCGAATTAACCCCGCGCGGATGGACTATATCCGCAACCAAGCGATACAGCGCTTGCGGCTGCGCGGCGGCTTGCAGCCTCTAGCGGGGCTAAAAGCGCTGGATATCGGTTGCGGTGGCGGACTGGTGGCAGAGCCGCTGGCACGCTTGGGGGCTGAGACCATGGGCATTGATCTGGTGGCCGACAGCATCATCGCCGCCAAACATCACGCGCAAGGCCAGGACCTGCCCCTGACCTATCGTGTCGCCAGTGCCGAGGAGCTCGCCGCTGCAGGCGAGGTTTTCGATCTGGTCACCTGCCTGGAGGTGGTGGAGCACGTCGCGACCCCATCGGCATTCCTGGCAACGGTCGCCAGCCTGGTTCGCCCAGGCGGGGTGCTGGTGCTCTCTACGCTGAACCGCAATCTGGCCTCCCTGGCGCTTGGCAAGATTGCAGCGGAGTACGTGCTGCGCTGGGTGCCTGCCGGAACCCATGACTGGCGCAAGTTCCTGCGTCCTTCAGAATTGGCGGCACCGGTTCGGGCCAGCGGCATGCAAGTGGTCGACGTAACCGGGTTGAACCTGCATCCACTCTATGGCTGGCAGGCTCGCGGTCCGGCGCTGGTCAACTATCTGATGACGGCGGTCAAACCGGGCGATGTCTAGGGAGCGACGTCTAGAGAAAGCACAAAACCATGAGCACTGACAGCGCAGCGGGCATCGATCAAGACAGCCTCGACCTGATCCTGTCCGGCGTTCGCCGCCTCGTAGACGAGGTATTGATTCCCGCCGAGGCTGAGACCGATCAGACGGGCGCAGTGCCGCCGGCCATTGCCGAACAGATCCGCGATTTTGGCCTGTATGGGCTGACAGTCCCTGCCGACTATGGCGGCCTCGGTCTTTCTGTAGCGCAGGAGGTGGCGGTCGTGTTTGAGCTCTGCCGCGCCTCTCCCTCGTTCCGCTCGCTGATCGGCACGACCGTCGGCGTCGGCGGCAAGACCATCGCGCTGGATGGCACGCCGGAGCAAAAACAGCGCTATCTGCCCAGCATTGCCCGGGGGGAGACCGTGGTCTCATTCTGCCTGACCGAGCCGGGCAGCGGCTCCGATGCCGCCGGCTTGCGAACATCGGCGCGCAAGGATGGTGATAGCTGGGTACTGAACGGCACCAAACGCTTCATTTCGAACGCACCGACCGCGGATCTGTTCTCGGTCATGGCCCGCAGCGAAGCCGGCAGCCAGGGCAGCCGCGGCGTCTCCGCCTTTCTGGTGGAGGCGACCACGCCGGGCGTGCAGGTCCAGCAACCTTGGGACAAGATGGGCCAGCGCGGCGCTGCTGTGGCGGACGTGGTGTTCGAGGATGTGCGCGTGCCCGCGGACGCTTTGCTAGGGGGTCTGGAGGGCCAAGGTTTTCGCACTGCCATGAAAGTGCTGGACGGGGGGCGCATTCACATCGCCGCTGTCGCGGTTGGCCTGGCCACACGCTTGCTAGAGGAGGCCACAGCCTATGCGAAAGATCGTGAGCAGTTCGGCGAGCCGCTAGCGCAATTCCAACTCATCCAGGGCATGCTGGCCGACAGCGAAACCGAACGCCTGGCCGCCCGCGCCCTGGTCGAAGCTGCCGCTATGCGCGCGGACGCCGGGACCAATGTCCGACGCGAGGCTGCCGCCGCCAAATTGTTTGCAACAGAGGCCTGCTGGCGCATCGCTGACCGCGCCGTGCAGATCCACGGCGGCTATGGTTATATGCGGGATTACGCAGTTGAACGGCTATTCCGCGACGCACGCCTGCTGCGCCTGTTTGAAGGCACCAGCCAGATTATGCAGGTGGTGATCGCTCGGGATATGCTGCGCTAAACGGCTCTTAGCGGTTCGACCATTCCGGCGGACGCTTTTCGAGGAAGGCAGACATGCCCTCAACCGAATCGTCCTTCAGCAGGTTATGGGTCATCACGTCAGCGGTATAGGTATAGGCGTCAGCGATATTCATCTCGGTCTGCCGATAGAAAGCCTCTTTGCCTAGACTCACCACCAAACGGGATTTGGTAGCGATCTTCTGGGCCAAGACCATCGCCTCGTCATACAGAGCATCAGCCGGTAGCACGCGATTGACCAAGCCAAACCGCTGGGCCGTCTCGGCGTCCATCATATCACCAGTCAGCAGCATCTCCATCGCCGCTTTCTGGCCGACACTGCGCGAGACCGCAACTGACGGGGTCGAGCACCAAAGGCCGATATTCACGCCAGGCGTAGCAAACTTGGCCTCAGTCGAGGCCAGAACCATGTCACAGGTCGCCGCCAATTGCGCGCCAGCACCCATTGCAGCCCCTTGCACGGCAGCAATCACCGGCTGCGGCAAGGCCTTGATCGATGTCATCACTTTGGTGCATTGCGCAAACAGCCACTCGTAATACGATCGCTGGCGGTTATCGAGGACTTCGCGCATATCATGGCCGGCGCAAAAACCAGGGCCAGCTGCTTTCAGCACAACCACATGAACCGACTGATCATCCTTGATTTGGTCGAAACTGCCTTGCAGCGCACTCAGCAACGATTCGGAAAGCGCATTCCGGGCGTCTGGACGGTTCAAGGTTAGGACGGCAACCTTGCCATGATCTTCCCGCAGCAAATCTTGCTCGGTGCTGTTCCGCAGGGCCATGCGTTACTCCCGCTGATGGTGGCAGTCTGATGGCGGCGCATGACAGGCGCACCTCGACCTTTGCAAACAGAAAGTAATGTTTCGGTCACATTGCAAGGGGAAAAGCGGTGGGAAACGCAAATTTGACATCGAACACTATATTACCTCACTTTAAGTAACTGAAATCATAGGGGTAAAAATTTGTTGTTGACAGTTTATAGCCCCTTCAGCCAAAAGCGCCGCTCAAACGCAGCACCAGCTGGTGTCGCGGCAAGATTCTCACTAGGCAGTACAGAAAATGAAAACCTACTCGGCCAAACCCGCCGACGTAGAGCGCAAGTGGCTTCTCATCGATGCCGAAGGCCTTGTATTGGGCCGTCTGGCAGCGTTGGTGGCCACCCGTCTCCGCGGCAAGCACAAACCAATCTACACCCCACACATCGACTGTGGCGATCATATTGTGATCGTCAACGCCGACAAGGTGGCTATCACCGGCAACAAGCGGGCTGACACCAAGTTCTATTGGCACACCGGCTATCCCGGCGGCATCAAAGAGCGCACATGGGATCAAATCCTGACTGGCAAGCAGCCAGAGCGACTGATTCACAAGGCTGTGGAGCGGATGTTGCCCAAGACCAAACTGGGTCGGGACCTGATCTCCAAGCTGCACGTCTATGCCAGTGCCGAGCATCCGCATGAGGCGCAACAGCCACAGCTGCTGGACGTTGCCGGCATGAACCCCAAGAATTCGCGGAGCGCCTAACGTCATGGCTGAAGAACGCACCTCGCTCGCCGACCTGAAAGACGCGCTGGCTGGCGCCCAAACCGATGGCGACGGCGATGCTGGCGACGGTATCGCGGGTCTGACCGAAGTCATCTTTGTCGAACCCACAATCGACGAACATGGCCGCTCCTATGGCACTGGCCGCCGGAAAGACGCCGTTGCGCGCGTCTGGATCAAGCCTGGCGCCGGCAAATTCTCGGTTAATGGCCGTACGCTGGACCATTATTTCGCTCGTCCGACACTGCGCCAGATCATCGTGCAGCCGTTCAACACCACCAACCGGATGGACCAGTTTGACGTGTTCTGCACCGTCTCTGGTGGCGGACTCTCCGGCCAGGCAGGCGCTGTGCGCCACGGCATCAGCCGTGCCCTGGTGAATTTTGAGCCGGGCCTGCGCCCAGCCCTGAAGCATGCTGGCTTCATGACTCGCGACAGTCGTGTGGTTGAGCGGAAGAAGTACGGCAAGGCGAAAGCCCGACGCAGCTTCCAGTTCTCCAAGCGGTAACCCAACTAGCCTTTTGGCTGGTGATAGGACGGGGTGCCGCTTGCGGCGCCCCGTTTCTGTTTGTCTGCTATCTCAACCTCTTCCCGTTCCCATTTGGGCTGAGCTGTGTAAGCTGCCTCTGCCCTCACCCCTCGCTTTAGGAGTGTCTAGCGATGCAAAGGGATATCAACGTCGCCATTCTTGGCGCCTCCGGCTACACCGGTGCTGAGCTGTTGCGCCTGCTGGCCGGCCATCCGCGCTTTCGCATCGCGGCCTTGACCGCCGATCGCAATGCGGGCGAGGAGATGGTGGATGTCTATGCGCACACGCTGCCGCAAAGCCTGCCGACGCTGACCAAGATTGAGGACGTGGACTGGTCCGACATCCAGGCCGTGTTCTGCTGCCTGCCGCATGGCACGACACAGGAGGTCATTGCTGGCCTGCCTGGCCACCTGAAGATCGTTGACCTGTCCGCGGATTTCCGGCTCTACGACCTGCCCACCTATGACAAGTGGTATGGCCACCCCCACCGCGCGCCGCACCTGCAGACCGAAGCGGTCTATGGCCTGACCGAGCACGCCCGCGCGGCCGTCGCCAATGCTCGGCTGGTGGCCAATCCCGGCTGCTACCCCACCTGCACGGCGCTGCCGCTGCTGCCGTTGCTGACCCAGGGCCTGATTGAGCCTGACGGCATCATCGTTGACGCCAAGTCCGGCGTGACCGGTGCCGGACGCTCGTTGCGGCAGGATCTGCTGTTCTCGGAGGTGCATGATGGCTTTCACGCTTATGGCGTCGGTAAGCACCGTCATCAGCCGGAGATCGAGCAGACGCTGAGCCTGGCGTTGGACGGGCGCGAGATGCATGTGGTCTTCACCCCGCACCTGATCCCGATCAACCGGGGCATGATGTGCACCACCTACATCCGGCCCAAGGGCGGAGCCTCCGCCGATGACCTGCGGGCGGCGCTGAACGCGGCCTATGCGGACGAGCGCTTTGTCCATGTCACGCCGGCTGGCAAGTGGCCGGCGACGCGGGAGGTGCGCGGCTCGAACTATTGCTTTATGGGCGTCGGCGAGGCCGGGGTGCCGGGGCAGTTGGTGGTGATCTCCGTCATCGACAATCTGGTTAAGGGTGCCTCCGGTCAGGCGTTACAGAACATGAACCTGCTGTTCGGCCTCGACGAAGCCGCCGGCCTATTGTTGGAGCCTCTTTACCCATGAGCCAAGCCCCCACCTCCCACGATCACAGGCGAGAAGGCCTGGTGCTGCCCTATAACGGGATCCTGCCGAAGCTGGGGCGCGACGTATTCGTTGCCCCCGGCACCATCATTGTCGGCCGGGTCGAGATCGGTGATGAGGCCAGCCTCTGGTACAACACCGTGGTCCGTGCTGACGTGCACGAGGTCAAGATTGGTGCCCGCACCAACCTGCAGGACGGCACGGTGGTGCACGTCACCGGCGGGCGATTTGGCACCTATATTGGCAGCGACATCCTGATCGGCCACCAGTGCGTGATCCATGGCTGCACCATCCACGACCGTGCCTTCATCGGCATGCGCGCGCTTATCCTGGATGGCGCGGTGGTGGAGAGCGACTCCATGGTCGCCGCTGGAGCGGTGGTGACGCCAAACAAAGTGGTGCCGACCGGTGAGCTGTGGGCCGGTGCGCCCGCCAAGTTCATGCGCCACCTGACGCCGGAAGAGATTGAGCGGCACAAGGTGGCCACCGCCGGCTATGTGAAGAACGCCAAGGAGCACCGCGCGGCACTGGGTTGAGGCTTGTCACGCTACGATGTTAGTGGTTAAGCGTGGTGTTTATGCTGGTTGAGGATTGTTAAGGTTCGGGGCTGAGTGGTCCCGGCTTTTCAATGGGTTAGGGGCGTTGGGGCTGGAAGGTTAACATTCCTTAGCATTTGTTTGCAT
>CALKDI010000344.1 GCA_938084065.1 uncultured Alphaproteobacteria bacterium | reverse complement strand
CATATCTCCATACGGGCCCGCGGCGTTTGGAAAGCCGCATCTTAGAGGCCGGACACACGACCGCACCTGACCACATGCCCCACCGTCTCCAAAAAAAACGTTTGCATCCAAAGGGGCGTCCACACACGTCCGTTGAAACCGTCAAAATTCAGGTCAAGTCCCTCCTGGCGAAGACCCGCTGTACCAATCGCACCCAGCTGGTCCAGCTACTCGGCCGGTTCAGTTTGGATCATGTGCGGCCACCGACTGCCACAACCGTATAAGACCGCTCGCTTCAGTTGCGCAGAATGCGAAGTTGCGGCGCCGAGCCCCTGGTCAGGCCGATGCGGAATGCATCGCACGCGCCGTCATCAATCGCCAACAATGGCTGGCCTGCGCCATTCGGGTATTCCAGCCGGACCGCCACAGGTGCAGCACAAAAGCCTGCACCACCAATCGCGATTGCGGCATGTAAGGGTGCCACGGCACCAACAGGCAGCATCAGCACATGCACCACGCCGCCAGTGCCGGCAATATCGGCGGGCCGCAATCCTACCGCCGCAAGGTCATGGGCGCCGTCTCCGTTAAAGTCCGCCGCCAGCACACCCTCCGGCAACCAGTAGACACCGGTCAGCACCGCCTCCGGCGCATGCTCCCGCAGCCTGGCCAACATCACACCCGACGACAGGCCCGGCTCTCGCCGTTCCATCCCGTGGTTCAATTCCAATAGACGCTGTCGCGTCATCTGCTCAGCGCAGCTGATTTCCAGCAAAGGCCGCAGCGTCCCACCTCTGGCTGCATCTCCCTCCCAGGCGCAAGCGGCATCTCGATAGGCGAGCCAGGCGCGTTGGGCATTGCGCAATAGGTCTTTTGCGGTCGCATCTTCCGCCCCACTTATCGCCGCCTGATACCGCGTGTTGAACTCCGCATCCTCCGCTTGGAGCGTTTTGGCCGCGCACTGGTTCATCTCATACTGACTGCCTGCACAGTTGAGCGTTTCCGCTACAGCCTCCAATGGCAGCATCATCAGCATCGCCACAAACACGCCCATTGGTCGCAACATCGCTTACCGCTCCTAACGTCTATTTGCCCAAGCCGGATTCCGGTGCCATACTCAGCGCCAATTCGATTGTGATGGAGTTTGTGCCTATGCCTCGGCCTGTGGTCGGTGTGTCCGCGTGTTTGCGTGAAATGCGCCCGCTGTTCAACTTGCATACCGCGAACGAGCGCTATCTGCACGCGTTGCACGATATCTCCGGCGCCACGCCCATCATTGTTCCGGCGATGGGTGATAAGACCGACCACGCGACCGTGCTCAGCCGGTTGGATGGTCTCGTGCTGACCGGCAGCCCCTCCAATGTCGAGCCGCACCACTACGATACACCACGCGCCGCGCCCGATATCAAACACGATCCATTCCGTGATGCGACCACCTTGCCGTTGATTCGCATGGCGGTGGAGCAGGGCGTGCCCGTATTTGCGGTCTGCCGCGGTATTCAGGAACTGAACGTCGCCATGGGCGGCTCGCTGCACCAGTTCCTGCATCTGGAGCCCGGCAAGCGTGATCATCGCTCGGACAAAGCGGCCACCATGGAAAAGAAGGTGGCGCTAGCACACTGGATTACCCTTGCGCCCGACGGCGTCCTGGCCAAACTGGTTGGCGCCGACCGCGTGCAGGTTAACTCACTCCACGCTCAGGCCGTAAACCGCGTAGCCCCGGGATTTGCGGTCGAAGGCCTTAGCGACGATGGCGTGGTCGAGGCGATCTCCGCCCCCAACGCACCTGGCTACGTGCTGGGCGTGCAATGGCACCCAGAAGCGCTCTACCTCGAAGATCAGCTAAGCCACGACCTGTTCGCCTTGTTTGGCGAGGCCGTGCAGGCCCATGCTCGCGGCGAAAAACGCAAGGCTGCCTAGGCGCCCATGATCCCCCCATCCATTTCTGAGATTGCCGCCGACGCTGAGTGGGTCGACGGTGCAGACGGCACGGCTTTGCGGCTTTACCGTCTGCATGGCCCGATTAGCGAAGGACCGGTGCTGCTGTTTGGCCATGCCAATGGCTTTGCCGCTGGCAGCTACCTGCCCTGGCTCCAGCGTGCAGCAGAGCACATGCCGGTGTTCGCCTATGATTCCCGCGGCCATGGCGGCGCTGCCCGCCCGCCGGAGCCGTTGGCGGACAGCACCCATGTCGATCTGTTAGCAAAGGATTTGGCGCTGGTCGTCGACGCCGTGCGCCAGCATATCGGCGAGAACATCCCCATCCACTACGCCGCCCATTCCTACTCTGGCCTGGCCGCCTTACGCCTTGGCGCGGTGCACGACATTCAGCCGTTCGCCAGCGCCGCTCTGTTTGAGCCGCCCATCTCGCCAACGCCGGACCTGCCAGAACATGCGCTATCCGGCGAACTTTCGTTCGGACTGATCAATGGTGCGGAGCGGCGGCGGCGCGAGTGGGACAGCCCCCAGGCCTTCTTCGATCGGCTCGACGGCAACAAGCATTATGCCGCCTGGGACCGCGCCATGATGGCCGCACACACCAGCGCCACGCTTCGGCCCAAGGCCGACGGCACCGGCTATGAACTTACCTGCGACCCGGCTGTTGAGGCCGCGGGCTATCGCATGACGCTGAACTCCTCCACCTTCCGCTATGTCCACCGCTTTTGCTGCCCGACGATATTCGTCGCCAGTGACCCACCGGAGGCCGGCGGCCCACCCAGCTGGGCGGCGCGCATGCAATGGCTAGCGTCGGAGCGTGTGCCAGGTGCCAAGCTGGTGCATCTGCCCGGAACCAGCCACATGATGCTATTCGAGCGGCCAGACGAGTGCCTCGGCCACTTGCTTGACCACATCAGAGCGGCTGGCTAGTGGAAGACGGCGCGCTGCCTCCGCCACGATTTGGCGTGCATGGCCAAGTCGTCGGGCTGGAGAAAGTGGCCGACAATATCACCGCCATGCAGATCGCCGTCGAGGCCCCTCCCCTGGCGTTTGCGCCGGGCCAGTATGTTGCCCTGACCCTGCCTGACCAGAAACCACGCGACTATTCCCTCTCCTGGCGCTCCACGCCGTTCTTGCTGGAATTCTTCGTGCGAGACCACAAGGCCGGCGGCGCATCATCCTTTGTCGCCCGCCGGCTGCGGGTCGATGACGAGGTCTGCTTCGACGGCCCATTCGGCACCATGACCGTAGACCCTATCCACCAAGGCCCTATCCTCTGCGTCGCGTTCTCTACAGGAATCGGCCCAATAGCCAGCATCGCCGCCGCCATCGCAGACCAGCAACCAGAGGCCGACCTGCACCTCTACTGGGGTGCGGCGGAGGCTCAGGAGCTTTTTCTGCTGGATGACATTGCTGCCGCTCTGCCGCTGAACGGCCAGCTGGTGCTGTGCGCTGAGGATGGCGATCCAGCCAGCGGCATTATCCGCCCAGGCTCGCCTTTAGATGCAATCAAGGCCGACTTCGACACCCTCGACGGCTGGCAGGCCTACGCCGCCGGTCCGCCACGGATGGTGGAGGCGGCAGCGCCTCTGCTACACTCTCTCGGCCTCACCGCAGACGCGTTCCGCGCCGACGCCTTCTTCACCGAACAAGACAAGCAAAAGAGCCCAAGCTGATGGCCGCCAAACCAAAGCGCATCGTGACCTGGAACATCAACTCCGTCCGCCTGCGCCTGCCGATCGTCCTGCAACTGATCGAAGACCTGAATCCAGACGTCGTCTGCCTGCAGGAGATCAAATGCATGAACGACCAATTCCCGGCAGAAGCGTTCGCCGAAGCCGGCTTTCCGCACCAGGCGCTCAACGGCATCAAAGGCCTCCACGGCGTGGCCACCATTGCGCGAGAGCCGTTCCTTGCCACCGACATCCGCAGTTTCTGCGGCAAAGAAGATGGCCGTCATGTGATGACGCAACTGGCCGATGGCACGGAGTTGCACAATTTCTACATCCCCGCCGGCGGGGACATCCCCGACCGCGAGGCCAACGATAAGTTCGGCCACAAGCTTGATTTCCTTGGTGAACTCACGGGCTGGTGGCAGGGGCGCAAGGCCGAACCGGGCTTAAAAGCCATCAAGGTCGGCGATCTCAACATCGCGCCACTGGAAACCGATGTGTGGTCGCACAAACAATTGCTGAAAGTCGTCTCGCACACGCCGATTGAGGTGGATGCTCTGAACGGCTCGCAATCGGCGTTGGATTGGTATGACGCCGTCCGCCACTTCATTCCGCCAGAGGAAAAGCTCTACACGTGGTGGTCCTACCGCGCGAAGGACTGGAGCGCGGCTGACAAGGGCCGCCGCCTCGACCATATCTGGGTAACGCCACCACTAAAGGACTCACTCGTCGCCGCCGGCGTGCACCGCGCCGCACGCGGCTGGGAGAAGCCCAGTGACCATGCTCCAGTTTGGATCGACCTGCACCTAGAGTAAGAAATTAACGCCATGACCCGGCATCTGCTCCTATTCGGCGAAGGCTTCACCGGCAAGCGCCTGCGCGCGGCGCTGGAGGCCGACGGCTGGCAAGTTACTGGCACCGGTCGGAACGCGGGCAAAGACAAGCTCGCGTTTGATGGCACCGCCCCCCTCCCCGCCGCAGCCTTGGCCGGCGTCACCCATGTCGTCGCCTCGATCCCGCCGGATGACGCAGGTGATCCGGCTTTGCGCCTGCATGCAGAGGCTCTGGCCAATCTGCCAAGCCTCGAATGGGTCTGCTACCTCTCAACCACCGGCGTCTATGGCAACCATGACGGCGCGTGGGTCGACGAGACCACCCCCACGGCCCCAACTGCAGCCCGCTCGCAACGACGCGTTCTGGCAGAGCAAGCCTGGCTCGACTGGGGCAAGCAGGCCGGCAAGCCAGTGCAAGTATTCCGCCTCGCCGGCATTTACGGCCCGGGTCGCAGCGCGCTGGAACGGGTGCAAGCCCCTGGCGCGCAAAGCATCCTGAAGCCCGGCCATGCCATGGGCCGCATCCATGTGGACGACATCGTCCAAATCGTCCGTGCCGGCATAGCCCACCCAAACGCCGGCCCAATCTTCAACTGCGCTGATGATGAGCCTGCCCAGACGGCGGACGTTCTCGCCTACGCCGCAGAACTCCTCGGCATCCCCGCACCGCCAGCCGTACCGTTCGAAGAAGCCGACCTGTCGGCGATGGCGCGCAGCTTCTATGCCGACAACCGCAGGGTGGCAAACGGGCGGATCAAGCGGGAGTTGGGCGTGGCACTAGCGTATCCCACATACCGCGAGGGATTACGGGCCATCTATGACGCGACCCGGCGCTAAGCTCCCTTACTCCACCCCTGCCCGCTTTGTGCCCGCCTTCGCCGCCAGCGATGCCGCCAGGAACTGGCCGATATCGCCATCCAGCACAGCTTGGCTGTTGCCGGTCTCAATCCCCGTGCGCAGGTCTTTGATCATCTGGTAGGGCTGCAGCACATAGCTGCGGATCTGATGCCCCCAGCCGATATCAGACTTGTTTGCCTCAACTTCCGAAGACGCCTCTTCCCGGGTCTTCAACTCCAACTCATAGAGGCGCGCCTTCAGCATATCCATCGCCGTCGCACGGTTGCGGTGTTGCGAGCGATCGTTCTGACATTGCACAACAATTCCGGTCGGCTCGTGCGTAATGCGAATGGCCGACTCGGTCTTGTTCACATGCTGACCGCCGGCGCCGGACGCGCGGTAGGTATCGATCCGCAGGTCCTTTTCCTCGATCTCGATCTCAATCGAATCATCAATCACAGGATAGACCCAAGCGCTGGAGAAACTCGTGTGGCGGCGCGCCTGGCTGTCGAACGGAGAGATGCGCACCAGCCGATGCACGCCACTTTCCGTTTTGAGCCAGCCATACGCATTATCGCCACTGATCTTGAGCGTCGCCGACTTAATGCCGGCCTCTTCACCCGGAGATTCCTCCAGCAAATCAACCTTATAGCCGGTCTTTTCGGCCCAACGGGTGTACATGCGCACCAGCATTTGCGCCCAATCCTGGGCCTCTGTCCCGCCAGCGCCGGCGTGGATTTCCAGGTACGCGTCGTTGGCATCCGCCTCGCCTGAAAGCAAGGATTGCAGGCGCGCCGTCTGGGCCTGGCTCTGCAGCGCGGCTAATTCCGCCTCTGCCTCAGCAAGCATTTCCTGGTCGTCCTCGTCTTCGGCCATTTCAACCAGGCCGACACTATCCTCCAGCGCATTTTCCAGCGCCCGATAGGCCTCAATGGAATCGGTCAGACGGGTGCGCTCGCGCATCAGCTTTTGCGCCGCGTCAGGCTTGTTCCAGAGGTCCGGGTCTTCGGCCAGCGCATTCAGTTCGGAGATGCGTTCCAGGGCGTTATCCCAGTCAAAGATACCTCCGCAGAATGGAGAGCGCTTCGCGGATTTCGTCGACAATAGCTTGGGTTTCGGCGCGCATGGGGTATGCCTTTGAAAAGCGGAATTCTAAGCCGCTTTTCTAGGCAAATCAGCAGCAGTACGCAACCAAAGCCCTCCGAGCCGGTGCTTTGCAGAGCCATTCGCTTCTGGCATGGTCACGCCAGCAGGCCATCATCGACGGAGATTTCTCAGCACCATGGATGCAGCATTGCCCGAAAGCGTGATCCTATCCGGCCAGCGCCGGCTACCCAAACCAGACCTGGACCACCATGCAGCACAAGCAGCTCAGGGCTTTGCCGACCTTGGCATCGGCGCAAACGATGCCGTCGCCCTGTTCTTGCGCAACGATTTCGCATTCTTTGAGGCCAGCTTTGCAGCATCTTTGCTGGGGGCTTATCCGGTGCCGGTCAATTGGCACTACACCCCCGATGAAGCCGGCTATGTGCTGCGCGACTGCAACGCCAAAGTCCTCATCGCCCATGCTGACCTGCTGCCGCAACTAGAAGGCGTGATCCCCGAAGGGTGTCAGCTGTTTGTAGTGGAAACACCGCCGGAGATCATCGACGCCTACGGCATTGACCCAGCCGTCGCAGGTGTTCCCACCGGCCTGACCAATTGGCAAACCTGGCTGGCCGCGCAAACTCCCTGGCAGGGCACACCGGCGGCGCTGCGTGGCACTATGATCTACACCTCCGGCACCACCGGCCGACCCAAAGGCGTTCGCAAGGAGCCGCAAACGCCACAGATGCAGGCCCTCGCCCAGGCCATGGCGACGACCCTGTTTGACATAAGGTCCGACGCGCCCATGCGCACCGTCGTTACCGGTCCGATGTACCACACCGCGCCGAACGGCTATGCCATGGCCGCCGTTCGGTACGGCGGATATGTCGTGCTGCAGCCGCGCTTCAGCACCGAGGGCTTGCTGGCGGAGATTGAACAACACCGCATCAGCCATATTCACATGGTGCCGACCATGTTCGTGCGCCTGCTAAAGCTGCCGGAGGAGGTCAAATCCAAGTACGACCTCTCCTCTCTAAAATTTGTCGTGCACGCCGCCGCCCCCTGCCCGCCCTTCGTCAAACGCGAGATGATTGAGTGGTGGGGCCCAGTGATCAACGAGTATTACGGCTCCACCGAGGCCGGCGGCACCAACTTTCACACCTCTGCGGAAGCCTTGGCTAAGCCAGGCACCGTAGGTCGACCGATCCCCGGCGCCATGGTCAAAGTCTTTGACGACGATGGCCAAGAACTGGGACCGGACCAGATCGGCACGATCTATGGCCGCATCCTCGGCACCGCCGACTTCACCTACCTCGGCCGCCAATCCGAACGGGTGGAGATTGAACGCGACGGCCTGATCACCTCTGGTGACATGGGCTATATCGACAAAGACGGCTATCTGTTCCTGCGCGACCGCAAGAAGGACATGGTCATCTCCGGCGGCGTGAACATCTACCCAGCTGAGATCGAGTCGGTGCTGCTGCAAATGCCCGGCGTTCACGATTGCGCCGTGTTCGGCATCCCGGACGAGGAGTTTGGCGAATCCCTCTGCGCCTATATCGAGCCGGACGCCGGCGCGGCGCTCTCTGCGGAGACGGTACGCGCCTACGCCCGTGAGCATATGGCTGGCTACAAAGTACCAAAACGTGTGGAATTCTCCACCAGCCTGCCGCGCGAAGACTCCGGCAAGATCTTCAAACGCAAACTGCGGGAGCCCTTCTGGGCCGATGCTGGACGGAGTATTTGATCCATGAAAATCGGTGTTGTCTTTCCCGCACCAGAGATCGCCGCCGACCCCGGTGTGATCCGCGACTATGCCCAAACCGTTGAAGGGCTGGGCTACAATCACCTGTTGATGTTCGATCATGTTCTGGGCGCAGGTCGCTCCACCAGGCCGGACTGGGACGGCCCCTACGACCACACCCACAAATTCCACGAGCCGATGGTGCTTATGGGCTTCCTCGCCGCCATCACCCAGGCATTGGAACTTGTCACTGGCATCGTCATCTTACCGCAACGCCAGACCGCTCTGGTCGCCAAACAGGCCGCAGAGGTCGACGTGCTGAGCCAGGGACGGCTGCGGCTCGGCGTCGGCATTGGCTGGAACGCGCTGGAATATGAGAGCCTGAACACCGACTTCTCCACCCGCGGGCGGCGACTGGAGGAGCAGATCGAAGTGCTGCGCGCCCTTTGGCAGAACGAGTTGGTGACGTTCGAAGGTCGGGATCACACCATTCGCGACGCTGGCATCAATCCGCTGCCGGTCCAACGCCCAATCCCAATCTGGGGCGGTGCCTTCCGCCCGGTTGCGGTGGAGCGGGTGTGTCGCGTGATGGATGGCTTCTTCCCCCGCATGCCAATGGACGACAAGACCGAGCGCCGGATGGAGCGGGTTTTCGCCTACTTGGATGAGTTTGGCCGTGACAGAGCCAGCTTTGGCATTGACGCAACGGTCTATCTCTCTGGCCAGGATGTCGACAAATGGCTGCGCGATGCGGAGCGCTGCCAGGCTCTGGGTGCCACCCATATCAGCGTGCAAACCATCAGTCAGGGCTACGCCAATTGGCAACAGCACGTTGATGCATTGCAGCAATTCAAGGAAAATTTCGACAGGTAAAGCCACGTCACCCCCCCGCTGCGACACCGGGCGGACATCCCAGCCAATGCCTGCAAAGCCTACACTGACTACCAACGCATATCGCCCCCGCCACCAGATTAAGGAGTGCCCACTATGGACGCGCTCGTCTCCCAGATGAATCCGACCGAGTCGACCGAAACTTGGCTGCAATCCTTCGAAGCCGCCGTCACCACCGGCAATGCCGATGCCGCCGCCGCGCTGTTCCTGACCGAGGGCCATTGGCGCGACGTGCTGGCGTTCACCTGGAATATCGAAACCGTCAACGGCGCGGGCGAGATCGAGTCGCTGCTGGACCGCACACTCGCCAAGGTGCAACCGCGCAATTTCCATATCCCGACGCACCGCACGCCGCCACGTATTGTCAGCCGCGCCGGACGCGATTGCATCGAGGCTATTTTTGCCTTCGACACCGCAGTCGGCAAAGCCAACGGCATCCTGCGCCTGGTGCCCGACCCAGACCAACCGAGCCGCAGCAAGGCTTGGATCATGGCAACGTCGCTGGACGAGATCCGCGGCCATGAGGAACTGATCGGCGACCGCCGTCCTGGCGGCCAGGAGTATGCCCGCCAATACGGAGCGGACAACTGGCTCGACCTGCGCAACAAGGCCAAAAAGTACGAAGACCACGAGCCCGCCGTGCTGGTGATCGGCGCCGGACAGGCCGGGCTGACGGTTTCGGCACGCCTGACCGTGCTGGGCGTCGACACCCTGTTGGTAGACCGCTTCGCCCGCGTCGGCGACAACTGGCGCAACCGCTACCACTCCCTGACCTTGCACAACGAGGTCTGGGTTAACGACATGCCCTACATGCCATTCCCACCGAACTGGCCGGTCTACATCCCCAAGGATAAGCTGGCGAACTGGTTCGAGTCTTATGCCGAAGCCATGGAGCTGAACGTCTGGACCAGCACCGAAATGGTCACTGGCTCCTATGACGAAGCCGAGGGCGTGTGGACTGTAACCCTGCGCAATGTCCAGGACGGCAGTGAGCGTGTGGTGAAGCCGCGGCACGTGATCTTTGCGACGGGCGTCTCCGCCATTCCGGTCATGCCAAACCTGCCAGGCGTGGACGCATTCGAGGGCAAGGTTATGCACTCCGGCGCCTACCGCACCGGCAAGGAGTGGGAGGGCAAGAAGGCCATCGTTGTCGGCACCGGCACCAGCGGCCATGACGTGGCGCAGGAACTGACCACCTGCGGGGCCAACGTGACCCTGATGCAGCGCAATCCGACCCACGTGGTCAGCCTCAAACAGGCGCAGCGCGTCTACGCCGCCTACTACGAGGGGCCACCGGTCGCCGACAATGACTTGCTCGCCACTGCCACGCCCTATCCCGTGCTAATCCAATCCTTCCAGCAAGTCACCAAATCGATGTTGGAGGAGGACAAAGACCTGCTCGCCGGGTTGGATGGCGTGGGCTTCAAACTGGACGATGGCGGCGAGGACCGCACCGGCTTCCAGATGATGTATCTGCGCCATGGCGGCGGTTATTATTTCAACGTCGGCGCCTCCGATATGATCATCGATGGTCGGATCAAGCTGGCCCATTACGACGACATGGAAACCTTCGTGCCAGAGGGCATGAAGATGAAGGATGGCAGCGTGGTGGAGGCCGATCTGCTGGTGACTGCCACCGGCTACAAGAACCTGCAGGACACCGTGCGTATGTTCATGGGCGACGAAATCGCCGACCGCGCTGGCCCGGTCTGGGGCTATGGCGAGGGCCAGGAACTCCGCAACATGTGGCAACGCACGCCGCAACCGGGGCTCTGGTTCACGGCAGGCAGTCTGGCGCAATGCCGGATTTACTCGAAATTCCTGGCGCTGCAGATCAAGGCGTGTGAGGTCGGGTTGCTGGAGCCCGAGCGCGACTAGAGACAGACTAAGGATAGGAAAGCGGTATTGCCCGAACATGAGCCCGTATTCCGCAACGTGGCGGAAATTGATGCCATTAAGGCCATCGCCGCGAGCGGTTCCGACCGCCCGGTGCTGATGCTGAACCTCAACCGCTATACGGCGGAGGCGGGCTACCCCGACGGCGACCTCTACCGGCAATACATGAGCGCGCTTACCAAAGTGTTGCCGAATGTCGGTGGCAAAGTACTCTGGCAATCTCCCGTTCACGGCCAGCCCGTGGGCGAACAGCCGGTCGATGAGGTGCTGGCGGCTTGGTATCCCTCTCACCAGGCCTTCCTGGATCTACCGAACGCGACCGATGCCGAAGAGAACTTCCGCCTGCGCCGACTAATCGTCGAGTACGCCGTGATCCACCGTTGCGACGGCGAACTTGCGCCACTGGGTGGCGAGTAGGTGCTTCAATAGGCAAAGCCAGGACGATCTAAAACAAGCTCTAGAGCCCCGTTCAAATTCCGCGTAGCATTGATCCGTTGATGTTTGGCGGCAATGAGCCCTGCATGGAGGATACCAGCATGTGGTTTGCACGGAATGGGTTGAGGCTGTTTGCAGTATTGGTCGTGGCCTACATCGCCGCCGCGATCTATTTCTGGCCGGGTGATGACGCGTCGGTCGTCTACGACCAAGCCGATACCAGCGTGCTGGACCTGTCCTATGCCAATGGCCTGGATGCCGCCCGCAAGGAAGAATTTTACCACACCAGCCAGGGCTCCGAGATCTTCCCAATCCGCTTCCTCCGCGCCTTGACCGATCCCAAGACCGGCAAGCCTTTCATGCAGGATCTGGAGCGGTTCGGCCTCATGCCTGACCCGGATCGCACCGATGGGCTGGCGGTCGGCTTAACCTTGGCCAAGACCGATTTTACCGCCGGGCTCGAGCTGGTGGGCATCACCTGCGCCGCCTGCCACACCGGCGAATTCCGCTATAACGGCAAGGGCATCCGTGTCGATGGCGCGCCGAATATGTTCGACATGCAGGCCTTCTACGCAGACATGGTGGGCGCACTAACCGCTCTAGAATCAGACAGCGAGATGCGCCGCCAGTTTTTTGAACGGCTATTCGCGGAATCCTATGGCGAATATGGCTTCCTGGCGCCCGTCATCCGGCCTGCGGTATTGCTAGGGCAAACAGCCGGGCTATTCGCCCATCGCGATGCGCTAAAGGCTCGACTCAGCCTGGCGAAAGTCATCCAAAAAGCCGTCGCAATCCGCAACGCCAAACCCGAATGCCAAGGCCCTGACGCGCAGTGTACATCCGGCTTTGGCCGCCTGGACGCCTTCAACGGCACCCGCAACTTCATCCTGGCCCAACTCAGCGAAGACAATCGGGTGGAATTGAACGCCCCCTCAAAATTCCCACCGGTTTGGAATTTCAAGGACTACCGGTGGGTTGAATGGACGCTCAACACCAACTCTGTCATGGAGCGCAACTTTACAGAGACCATGGGCGCCGGCGCCACGGTCAAGCTGGCCAAGGATTTTGGTGAGGACCGCTTCACCAGTTCCATCCCCGCGCGCAACATGCACAAACTAGAGCGGCTATCCTACTACATCACGCCGCCTGTCTGGCCGGCCCAGGTATTCGGCCCCGTCAACGAAGACTTGGTATTGGCGGGAGAGGCCGTCTTTGCTGCCAATTGTGCTGGCTGCCACCAGTATGGCCCGCAGGACTACGAACCAAACGGCCTGCTGACGCTCCGCTCCTTTAGCTTGGCGCAGGTCGGCACCGACCCTGGCGCCGCACTCACCGTCGCCTGCCCGGTGCCGAACCCCGCCGATCTGCCGGTAAAAAAACGCCAATACTCCGCGGAGGAAGCCACGCTCCTGCAAAACTGCAAAGGCGTCGAAGCTGGCAAACCGTTTGAGGGCTATGCCTTCGCCGAGGTCGTCGCCACCGCAGTTGATGCTGTCAAGGCCAAGGCCTACGCCGCCGCCAATGTGACACCAGCCGAAGTCCGCGAGTTCGAGGATACAGACCGCCGCGGCAAGGTCTATTGGCGCGACACC
>CALKDI010000343.1 GCA_938084065.1 uncultured Alphaproteobacteria bacterium | reverse complement strand
GCTGCCGCCGATTGGCCAAAGACTGGGAAACGACAATCGAAAGCTCGACCGCTTGG
Organism: uncultured Alphaproteobacteria bacterium; assembly: GCA_938084065.1. Lineage (GTDB taxonomy): Bacteria > Pseudomonadota > Alphaproteobacteria > Bin95 > Bin95 > JACKII01. The sequence continues at coordinate 2,856 of CALKDI010000343.1, read as the reverse complement.
GCCTATGTCGCCAACATTCGCCTCATGACCAGACGCCTGGCAAGGTATTGCTATTGCAACTGAACTTTTGAGTCAGGCTCTAAGGCTCGCACTCTGTCCGGCAGGCCCGCGAGGTTGTTCGCCTGCCGCTCGAATGGTTTGAGGCGGTCGATTTCGGCCTGCAATTCGGTCCTGACTTCCGCAACATTGGGTGGGTCTTTGGTGATGCCCCAATAGGTCAGGAGAGCGAGGGCAACGGTTGCGACGGCAGTCAGGAAAGTCGATGCCGGCGAGAGGATGCGGAAGACCCGCCGCCAGCCGCGCAGTTCGCGTAGCTTCTTCCGCGCGACAGGAGCGAAACGGCCATTGGGGAATTCCCTCAGATAGGCTTCGTAGCCTTCCTCGTGGCCCATGCGCTCGACACTCTGGAAGACGACGAAATCGTCGTTGAGGGCGGTCGTCTGCGCTTCGGCATCAATGGAGCCGCGCTGCGGCGGGCCGAGTTTCTGGGTGGCGTCCGCGGTTAAAATAGCCAAATTGGCGTCGGTCAAGCCATCCGCGCTTAAATCGAGATAGTTTACCGGTTGCAAGATTAGGGGCAGGCTTCCAGGCGTAACCATTACGCCCAGATATTTACCCAGCCCGAAGGCGCGCTCGGCCTCAGCTCTCACCCAGGGGGAAGCGGCTGCCGCCTCGGTCCACAGCACAATGACCAATTTTGCATCGACGATCATTTGCTCGATAGCGTCGCCGAAAGTAGCCCCGGTCGAGATATTGAGGTCTGTGACAACCGTATACCCGCGCCCCGTCAGCGCCGCGGAGACGCGGTCGGCGAGGGCGCGTTCTTCTCGTTTGTACGAGATGAAGACGTCTATGTCCTGCGGGCGGTCGGCCATGGGCCCCGGGGGCTCCCTCTCCCTGGCGGTTGGGTTGGGTCAGGGTAGTGCGGGAGGGGGTGGGGGTTCAAGAGGGACGGCGGTGTTCGGATGCCGAAAGCGGCCCCGAATCGGTGCTCTGCACCGTCCGGGGATCGGGATCACGCGCCCTCAGTGGATCATGCCGCCGTCGATCAGGATCACGCGGCCCGTCACGTAGGCGGAGAGGTCGGTCGTCAGGAACTCGACCACGCCGCAGCAGTCTTCAATCGTGCCCTGGCGCTTTAACGCCACGACTTCCTCGGCGCGTTCGGTGCGGTCGCCGAGGCGGCCGGTGCGGATGATGCCGGGGGCGATGGCGTTGACGGTGATGTTGAACTCCCCCAACTCCTGCGCCAGGGAGCGGGTGTAGTGGATGATCGCGGCCTTGGACAGGCCATAGGGGTGGTAGCCGCCGCGGGCGTCGACACCGGCGGTGGAGGACACGGTGACGATCTTGCCGCCGCCCGCCGCTTTCAGATGAGGCGTCGCGGCCATGCAGGTGTACATGCAGGTGCGGATGTTGATGTCCATGACGCGGTTCAGCATCTCCTCCGACGTGTTGGAGGGGGTGCCGGTGGTGACGTCGTCGAGGACGTTGTTGCCGCCGCCCTGCTTCTCCCCGTTTTGCTTCTCATCGGCGAAGACCACGGTGCCGCCGCCGGCATTGGCGACCAGGATGTCGAGCCGGCCCATCTGCTGTGCCACCTGGTTGATGGCTGCCTCGGTCGCGGCGCGGTCGGTGAGGTCGACCTCCAGGCCCATAGCGCGGACACCCAGCGCCTCGCATTCGGCCATGACGGTGTCGGCGGTGAGTTGCGCGCGCTCGAACTCATACACCTCCGCCCCACGCAGGTTGCGGTCGATGATGGCGACGTCGGCGCCCAGCGATGCCAGGCGCAGCGCGTAGCCGCGGCCTAGGCCTCTGGCGCCGCCGGTGACGAGGGCGACTTTGCCGGAAAGTTTCTTGTCAGACATAGAGTTAGGCTCCGCGGGCTACGATACGGTCGAGGGTGGGTTGGCGGACGCGCCGCTTGGTCTCGGCAAAGGCCTCGGGGTCGAGTTCGGCGAGGGCCTGGGCGGCATCCAGCACGGCCTGGTCAAAGCCGCTGGTATCCGCGACCGCGTCCAGATAGCCGACTGTAACGGCATCGGACGGCGCGTAGAGGTTGGCGTTGATCACGGCGGCCGACAGCGCCGTCGGCAATAGGCGGTCACGCGCCAGCTCGATGCCGGCGATGGGCAGCGACAGGCCGATGCTGGTCTCGTTCAGGCCAATGCGGAAGTCGCCGGCGAGGCCGATGCGGATGTCGCCGGCAAACAGCAGCAACGCACCCATGGCGACGGCGTGGCCGGTGACGGCGAAGACGATGGGCTGGGGGGCCAAGTAGAGGCGCTTGAGCAAATCCATGCCGGCATTGCGCATCTGGGCCTTCAGGGCCTCGTCCTCACCCCGGATGATCTTGAGGTCGAAGCCGCCGCAGAGCAGGCCGGGGCGGCCTCTGATGATAACGGCGCGGGCCTTATCGGCGGTGGCGCGGTCAAGGCCGGCGTTGAGGGCGGCGGACATGGCGGGGGCCATGGCATTGGCCTTGCCATCGTCCATGGCGAGTGTGGCGATGCCGTCGGCGAGGCTGTAGGTAACGGGGTCGGGCATTTGGGCTCCGGAGGCTGGCGGGCGGTTCAGTCCGCAGTGTGGCCCGGAGGGGGTGGTCTGTTAAGGGGGGATGTTGAGGTTTGGCTCGGAATGTTCAGTTTTGTTAAGGCTGTCTAGAAAAATGTGAGGTGTTTCAATGGGGTGTCAGTGAAAAGCGCCTCGACCTCACACTACACGACAGCGGTAGCTGAGGACGGCAAATCATGGTTTTCTGACGGATTCTTCCTCGGGAAAGGGATGATCCTGTGCTCAGAAAAGCATGTGCCGCCCTCAGTCAAAAACTACGTCCGGTTGTCTCGTTGAGCA
>CALKDI010000342.1 GCA_938084065.1 uncultured Alphaproteobacteria bacterium | reverse complement strand
GGCATTGGTTCAACAATGCCCCCAGCTGGTCAAAGCTCTTGGAGCCCTCACCGGCCGGGATAGTGAGAATTTCTGAGGCAATACCGGCACCGGACAGCGATGCCTGCATAGCACCGGCGAAAAGCGGCCCGACATTGGTATCTGTTAGGATAACCGCGCGCTTGCCGCTGAACCGCACTGCGATCTCCGAACCCGCTGCCGCGATCAGCCCAGGACCGATCAAGATGTCATAGGACCGATCGACCGCAGATCCGCCCAGATCGACGGACAGGCGCTGCACACCGGTCAGGTCCGGCATGCATAGACCTTCATATAGCCGCCAGCTTCCAGCTTCTGGACCAGCGTCTCGACACTGTCTTCCGGCTCGCCCTCGCTGGTGTTGAGGTGCAACTCCGCCAACTCATAGGCCGGTGCGCGGGCTTCCATCAGAGCGGCAAGTTTCTCTTCGACCTCACCGCCTTCTAACAAAGGCCGGTTGGTGCGGCGGGCGACGCGCTTGCCCAGCACATCCAGGTCGGCGCGCAGCCAAACTGAGATCGCCCTTTCCTTCATGGTGGCGCGTGTGTCCGGGTCATTGAAGGCACCGCCACCGGCCGCCATCACATGCGCCGGTTCATCCTTGAGGAGACGGGCGATTACGCGCCGTTCACCATCACGGAACTGTGCCTCGCCGAACTTCTCAAAAATCTCCGGAATGGTGTATCCGGCGGCTTTTTCGATCTCAGCATCGGCGTCGATAAAATCCATGCCAAGGCGATGCGCTAAGCGCTTGCCTATCGTGGTTTTTCCAACGCCCATCATGCCCACAAGCACAATCGTGCGGTCGGGTCGGGAGACGATATCGGGATTGGCGGCCTCTGCCGCAGCGGATGGTCTGGTCATGGCGCGATTCCATGGCGCAGGAAGGGGTTGATCGTCAAGCTATGCTGACACCAAGAATCCGTTAAACTTGTGGTAAGCTGTTTTGCATCGCCCCAGAACCGTCCTTTAAGGAACCCACGCGGATGGGACAGATTATCATCGGCATCTTCGGATTGGCACTGCTCGCTGCCTTGGGCGGCGCGTTGTATGTGGCGGTGGCCGATATCGCACCGCCGACAGAGACTATCGAAAAGACCCTGCCGAATGCCCGTTTTGACCAATAGTTTCCGCAGTATAGCGGGATTTGCTTTTGGCTTCTCTCTGCTATGGGCCGTGCCTTCCGCTGGTCAGACAGTGCGGTTCATCGATGCCAGTCCAGAGAATGTCGGGCTCGCCTCGCCCGCCGAAGCGGGACTGCCAGAGACGATCTGGGAGGGCACGACGCCGCAGCGATTGGCCGCCGCTCTGAATGGCCTTCCGCAGCAGGTTTCCAGCCCCGCGCAACACCGCGCCCTGGTGAATATCCTGCGGCTTGCCGCTGCGCCGCCGCCAGGGGATGCGATGACACCGTCCCTGGCCAGCTTACGGGTGGCAGCTCTGGGTCGCCTTGGCGCCGAGCAGGATGTGATGGACCTGGCAGAGAAAGTGCCACAAGCCATCCGCCATGCACCGCTGTGGCAGGCACAATCTGCCGTCAGCCTCACCCGCTATGACCTGGCCGGCGTTTGCAATCTGGCAAACCGCGGATCAGAGGCCGTTCCCACTGCCGACTGGCAGCGCTTGCGGGGATTCTGCCAATTGCTGCGCGGGCAGGAAGAGGAGGCCATGGTAGCGGTCATGCTGGCCGACGAGATGGGCGAGGACGATGCCGTTTTCACCACCATGTTCCTTGGCAAGCAATACGCCAACCGCGCGTCAGCTGCACCGATCAGCCCAACCAAGTTGCTGCATTTGGCCATGTTGCGCGCGCTCAACCTGAAGATGGCAACGCCAAAATGGGCGGAGGTTTCGCCAACCCTGGCAGCAGGCATCGCGCGCTTCCCTGCGGTTGGCTTGGAGGTTCGGACTGCCGCTGCGGAGCGCGCGGTGGCTGGCAATACATTGCCAACCGACCTGTTGGTCCAGTTGTATCTGGCAACGGAATTGTCGACGCCACTGGGCAGCGTCTATCAGCAAATGGCTTATGCCTCCAACCTGCCCCAGCGCTTGCAAGCACTGGAGGCGTTCTGGGATGCGGCGAAGGAAGCCGGTGTTTATGTGCAGCTCGCGCCGTATTCGCTGAGTTATCTCTCCGGGTCGGACATGGCTGGCGTGCCGCGTAGCTTTGCAGCCAAGGCTTTGCGAACGGCACTAGTCGCCGGCGATAACGCCAGCATTGGCACCTGGCAACGGGTGCTTTTGGCCGGAGCTGGGGGTGCGGACGAGGCTCAAATTGGCGACCAGTCACTCGCTATTCTGGCGATTGCAGGCCAGCCAGCCCTGCCCGTTGAGCAATGGTGGCCGGCCTGGACCAAGGCGGCTAAGCCCAGCAAGTCCCAGATTGCGCTGGTCGCAGGATTGTTGGAGGCGATGGGGACACCGGCACCAAAGGTCAAAGGCCCGAAAGCCGACCGTTCAGCCACCGCTCGTGCGCTGAAAGACGCGTCATTGGGTGAGGCTGCGCTGTTGGCTTTGAGTGCGCTGAGCGGCTCACCTGCGCCTAGCACCGGTCTGCAAATTCAAGCCGTTGAGGTTCTGGCTCGCCTTAAGCCGGATCATGCCCGCGCCATCGCCGTGGAACTGGCCGTTGCCGCCGGCATCTGACAGCGCCGTTGAGGCATTCCTGGAAACGCTGGTGGCCGAACGCGGCGCAGCGCTCAACACGGTTGAGGCCTATGGCCGTGATCTGGCCGCTGTCACGACGCTGTTGAGACCTGGAATTGTATTGGACTCAGCCCAGGCGGAGGACCTCCGCAACGCCTTGCACGCCATGGCTGCGGCAGGCCTCGCGCGGTCAACCCAGGCCCGTCGCCTGTCAGCTCTGCGCCAATTCTATCGGTTTCTGGTGAGTGAAGGCCACCGCGACGACGATCCGACGACTGCATTGGATTCGCCCCGGCCAGACCAGAGCCTGCCCAAGCTGCTGTCCATTGATGACGTTAATGCCCTGCTCCAGGCTGTGCACCAGATGGAAGGGCCAGAGGGCCTGCGCCTGGCCGCGATGGTGGAGTTGCTCTACGCCACCGGCCTGCGTGTGAC
>CALKDI010000341.1 GCA_938084065.1 uncultured Alphaproteobacteria bacterium | reverse complement strand
AACGGCTCTGTTGAGCCTATACTGAGCCTAAGAAATTAATGATCCGTCTAACTCATTGAAAAAAATGGTGCGCCCTGGAGGATTCGAACCCCCGACCCACGGAGTAGAAATCCGTTGCTCTATCCAACTGAGCTAAGGGCGCGTTTTGTCAATATTAGAGGACTGAATCCGAAATGTCAGTGGTTAGACCCGTCGGTCCCAGCGAAAGTTGTCGGCATAGCTCTTTGGCTTTACGACGCGATGGTGTTCGGCCTCAACCGAATAGGTAAGGCTGTGTTTGTCGGCATAAGCCTTAGCCGCTTCCAACGTTGGGAAGCGGAGTCGCACTTGCCGGTTAGTATCGCCGCCGCCGGCCCAGCCCATCAACCCGTCGGGGCGCAGGGCGCGAGCGGCCTCGAACTCTAGCGTCCAGTTATCTGTCTTGGCGCGGCCTTGTTGCATGGCGGTGCGGGCCGGGTTGAAAATGCGCGCGTTTGGCATCGTGGTGTAAACCTTTAGCGGGTTGGCCCTCAAAGACGGCCTGACGACTATGTCACCCATCTATACGAACTCTGTGAACTTGCATCAAGCAGCGCGCCGCCGCAGGACCTCAAATCGCCAAGATAGCAGCACAACAACCAGTACGGCGGCTATCAATCCGCCTTGGAATAACCCAGCCACCCCCTGCCCTGCCGGAATCGCCAGGAACCAGGATGCACCGGTCATGACGAACAAATAGCACACTAGATTGATCAGCGTTGTCGGCCAAGCATCATTCAATCCGCGGGTCGCGTGATGCACGGTGACTTGCGCACCATCCACCAGCAGGAACAAGGCCAGCCACCCCATCAACCCAGCGGCGGCCAGCGCAGTCGCGCGGTCTTCCGTGAAGGCGGAGACGATCTCTTCGGCGAAGTACCAGGCCAGTCCACCGAAACCTCCCATCAGGCCCACGCTCAAAACCAGAGCGGCGGCTAGGGCCAATTTCGGGCCTATCAGCGGGTCGCGCTCACGGGCCCAGGCGACCTGAACACTCGTGGCGACGCCGACGGCCAGCGCCATCATGAAGATCGTGGACAGGACGTTGAACAGGATCGTGTAAACCGCCAACGCCGCAGGGCCAATCCAACCGGCAAAGATCGTAAGCGATGCAAACGCCGCCGACTCTCCCGCCAGGCTAGCGCCGCCGGCGAAGCCGATCCGCGTAATTTTGCGCCAGACCGACCAAGCAGGAACCCGCAAAACCCGCACCTGGAAACGCGCAGCATCCACGCAACGCCAGAGAATCGTGATCAGCGTCACCAGGATAGCCAAACGCAGCAGCGCCGTACCTAGCAACGCGCCGTCAGCGCCTAAGCCCGCGAACTGGTCGAACACCAGCACAATATCCAGGCCAATATTCGCTGCCGCAGCGACGCCAAACGTGATGGCACAGGCACGGGCTCGTCCAGAGGCTTCCAGCACGTAGAGGGTCGCAAACATGGCGAAATGCACCGGTGCTGCCAGGCCCATCCAGGCCATCAACCGACCGCCTTCTGCCGCGACCGTCGGATCTTGCTCCAGAACCAGCAGGAGCCATGGTCCGCCCAGACACAACAATCCGCACAGCAGCCCAGCCCCCAGACCGTAGAGCACCGATGCTCGCCAGATGTCGCCAATTGCGGCCAAGTCGCCACGGGCACGGGAGGCGCTTGTTTCCACCAAAGTTCCGATTAACAGACCTGGGGCCAAAGTATAGAGCACGCTGACCAATGCCGTCGCCGCACCGATCCAAGCTATTTGCTCTACGGAGTGGCGACCGACAACCAGCGCATCGCCCACTACCAGCAAATGCAGGCCAACCCGGCTGACGAATGTGGAGAGGGTCAGGCGCGACAGCGCGCGCAGATGGCCGAACATGCTTTTCCCTAGTCAAATCGGTAACGCGCCTTGTAGATCAGGCGGTATGCCAGATTTCACCCTCGAAGACACCCTCGCCGTGCGGTACGGCCTGCCCATAGCCGGCGTAGATGAGGTTGGGCGTGGGCCTTGGGCTGGGCCGGTGGTGACGGCTGCGGTGATCCTGTTGCCGAACTGCCCGAATGAGCTCCTGGCGCAGATCCAAGACTCCAAAGCCCTTTCACCCCGCCGCCGCGAGGCCATAGCCATCGCATTGCCCCCCTATGCGTCGATAGGAATCGGAGCAGCCTCGGTGGGGGAGATCGACCAACTGAACATTCTAGCCGCCACCCTGTTGGCCATGGGGCGAGCCGTCGCCGCGCTGCCACAGCCGCCCGCAGCAGTTCTGGTCGATGGCAATCGCCTGCCACCCCTGCCCTATCCCGCGGAAACCGTGGTAAAAGGCGATGCCCGCAGTCTTTCCATCGCTGCCGCATCGATCGTTGCCAAGGTCACTCGAGACCGCCTCATGGCGCGTTTGGCGACCCGGTATCCGGCCTTTAGCTGGGAGCGAAACGCGGGCTACGGCACCAAAGCTCATCAGGCAGGGCTGGCCAGCGCAGGTGTCACCCCGCACCACCGCCGCTCATTCGCACCAATCCGGGCGCGCCTGAGTCAAGATGGCCATTGACGGCGAATCACCTCCGAATCACATTGGGTACCCAGAGTCATGTAATTAGAAGAGTTGACTGTGGACGCACCCAAAGACCGCCTTCTGATCGGCGACAGTATCGAGACCCTGGCCCAACTGCCGGATAAGAGCGTCGATCTCGTATTCGCCGACCCGCCGTATAACCTGCAATTGCGGGGTGAGTTGTTGCGCCCGAATAATTCCAAGGTCGATGGCGTGGATGACGACTGGGACAAGTTCGAGTCGATGCAGACATATGACGCATTCACCGTGGCATGGTTGCAACAGGCCAAGCGCGTGCTGAAGCCCACTGGCTCGATCTGGGTCATCGGCTCCTATCACAACATCTACCGACTAGGCTCGGCCTTACAGAATCTGGGGTTCTGGGTGTTGAATGAGGTGGTCTGGCGCAAGACTAACCCCATGCCCAACTTCCGCGGCACCCGGTTCACCAACGCTCACGAGACCTTGATCTGGTGCGCGATGGGCGAGAAATCCCGCTATACCTTCAACTACGATGCCATGAAGGCGCTAAACGAAGACCTGCAAATGCGCAGCGATTGGCTGTTGCCTATTTGTAGCGGGCCAGAGCGGCTGAAGGATGAGGACGGGCACAAGGCCCACCCGACGCAAAAGCCGGAGTCTCTGTTGCATCGGGTGATCTTGGCCTCCACCAATCCTGGCGATCTGGTGCTTGACCCCTTCTTTGGCACCGGCACCACGGGCGTCGTCGCCAAACGTTTGGGGCGGCATTGGCTGGGCATTGAGCGCGATCACACCTATGCGAAAATGGCGATCCACCGCATCAGCAAGACGGTCGTAGCGGCTGATCCCAGCGTGATCGAGACGCCATCCAAGCGGAACGCCCCACGGGTTCCGTTCGGTGCCGTGGTCGAACGCGGCCTGCTGCACCCAGGCGCGGTGTTGACCGATGCTCGTGGCCGACACGAAGCCAAGGTCCGGGCCGACGGCACATTGATCTCCAGCGAGCACCGCGGCTCAATTCATCAAGTTGGGGCCGCAGTCCAGGGCGCACCAGCTTGCAACGGTTGGACCTTCTGGCATTTCAAGTCAAAGAAAAGCAAAGACCGTGCGCCTATTGATGTCCTCCGCCAGCAGGTGCGTGCTGAGCTGGCGATGTAGGTAGGCCGCTCACTTTCTAGACAAAGACGGACAAGCCTATGCCATTGCCCCTCGATACCGACCTCAAGATCGGCCTCCAAACCATCCATCGCCAGCCGGACGACCAAACCGGCCAATGGCTGCCGCAGATCGATGAGCTCGTGCGGTTTGTCGAGGCGGTAGATCAGGCTGGGTTTGACTCGCTTTGGGTTGGCGATCATCTGTCCATGCCGCTGCCCTTCTTCGACCCGCTGCTGCTGTTGGCTCAGGCTGCCGTGGTCAGCCGGCGCATGACCTTCGGCACCGGCGTCTACCTGCTGCCGCTGCGCCATCCAGGGCCAGTCGCCAAACAGGCCGCCACCCTCGACCATCTGACCGAAGGTCGCTTTATCTTCGGGCTTGGCATTGGCGGCGAATTCCCAAAGGAATACGAGGTCGCAGGCGTACCCATCAACGAACGCGGCGCGCGGCTCGGTGAAGGCATGCAGGCGATGCGGGCGCTCTGGTCGGGCGAGCCTGGCACCTTTAAGGGCAAGCACTACCAGTTCGAAGACGTGCTCATGACCCCGCCTCCCCGCCAAGCCGGTGGTCCGCCCTTATGGATCGGTGGGCGATCCCCAGCAGCCTTGCGCCGGGCCGGACGTCTCGCCGATGGCTATCTGTCCTACGTGGTAACACCGCAAATGTACGCCGAGGCTTTGGCAACCATCACCGAGGCTGCAGACGCGGCTGGCCGTCAGGTCAATCACTTCGGCACGGGCCATCTGCTGTTCGCCCGCGTCGACGACAGCTATGAGAAAGCGCTGGACGTCGCCACCGAGAGCCTGTCGAAACGCTACGCTATGGACTTCCGCCGCGCCGCCCAACGCTACGCCGGCCTCGGCAATCCGCAGCAGGTGGCAGACGCCATCATGGCCTTCCACGCAGCCGGCGTCCGCCATATCTCAGTAGATCTGGTCGGCCCCTATGAGCGCCGGATGGAACAGGTCGAACGCTTCGCTGCTGAGGTCATGCCATTGGTGCGCAAAGCGGTGACCTAGGCTTTCGACTACCCCTCTCCCTTGTCCCGAACTCGTTTCGGGACCCACGCCTGAGAGTTTCTTACAGAGCCCACACTTTGTAGAGATCTCTCAGGCATGGACCCTGAAACAAGTTCAGGGAGAGGTTTGAAGATAGGGAGGGAAGAGCCCCTGCAAATCAGCCCTAAACCTTCAGCGCTGGCAGTACCTTGCCGCTGCACGCCCCAAAACCGATGCGGTAGCCATCGCCCTGGCACCAGCCGCGGAGGGTGAGCGTGTCGCCGTCCTCCAAGAAGGAGCGTGTGCCACCGGTCGCCAACGGGACCGGTTCATTACCGCCCCAGGATAATTCCAGCAGAGAACCCCATTCGCTCTTGTCCGGGCCACTGATCGTGCCGGAGCCGAGCAGGTCGCCAGTGCGCATCGGGCAGCCGCTGGAGGAGTGATGTGCCAGTTGTTGCGCTGCCGAGTAATAGAGATAGCTGGAATTAGTCTCGCTCAGCTTGGTTGGGGCCGCCCCATCCGGCTGCAAACTGGATTCCAAGGTGATGCGGTAATGACGGGGAGCCGGGTCGTCCAGGTAAGGCAGCAATGGCTTTTCTCGCGGTGGAGCATCCGTCCGAAAGGCACCTAAAGCTGCCCGTGTTACGACCCACGGGCTGATGGTCGTCGCGGTCGCCTTGGCCTGAAAGGGGCCTAGAGGCACATACTCCCATGCCTGGATATCGCGGGCCGACCAATCGTTCAGCAGCACATAGCCGAAGATCATCTCGTCCGCCTCAGCGACTGTCACCGGCTGGCCAAAGGTAGAGGGCGTGCCGACGATGGCACCCATCTCCAACTCAAAATCCAGACGCTGGCAGGGGCCAAAGTGCGGAGTGTCGGCATCTGGCGCCTTTAATTGGCCCAATGGCCGGCGGAATTCCGTACCGCTCACCACCACCGATGAGGCACGACCATTGTAGCCGATGGGGATGTGCAGATAGTTGGCTGGCAGCGCGTTCTCCGGCCCGCGGAACATGACGCCAACGTTAAAGGCATGCTGCTTGGCTGAGTAGAAATCCGTGTAGTCCGCCACCGCAATCGGCAGATGCATTTCCGCCTCGGCCATCGGCACCAACGCCACGACGCAGAGGGTGAAATCATCCTTCAGGGCCGGATTACCATCCTTTGATAGGAGCGCCGTCAACTGCTCCCGCACTGCCGACCAGGCAGCTGTGCCCAGCGCCATGAAGGCGTTAAGTTCAGGCTTATTGAACACCGGTGCTTCGCCACCAGCCTTGACCAGCCCGGCCCCTTCCAGAGCCGCGAGGTCTAACACTTGGTCACCAATCGCAGTACAACAGCGCGGCGCCTCTCCGCCCTTCGAGAACACACCGAATGGCAGGTTCTGGATGGGAAAGTCGCATTTGTCGGCGTTAGCGGATTCAATCCAACTTGGCATGGTTCTCACCTACGCTTCACCCTCCGACAGGCTCTGGGTGAAGCTACTTAAATGTTCGTATCAACTTCACCTTATGCCTGTCACAGGGTGAAGTGCCTTTCCCACAAACTTCACCCTGAGCCTGTCGAAGGGTGAGCGCCGAGTGGCTACAGGCCAGGCTATTTCTTCAGCGATCCGTCATGCATCCAAGCTGCGTGCTGCGGCGCGCGCTTGGTCTTTGCCCACTCCTCCAACATTGGCCATTTCAGTTCGTCCAGCCGCTCCATGACGCCGTCGATGGGCGTGTTGACGGAGAGTTCCATACGATGGCCGTTGGGGTCAAAAAAGTAGATCGACTCGAACAGCGCATGATCAGTCGGGCCGATCACCTCAATTCCATCGGCCTCCAGCTTGGCCTTGGCGGCCAGCAGCTCGTCCATGGTCTCCACCTCAAAGGCAATGTGTTGGACCCAGGCTGGTGTGTTCTCATCCCGCCCCATATCGGGCTTGGTCGGCAGTTCAAAGAAGGCCAGCACATTACCACCGCCACAATCCAGGAACACATGCATGTAGGGGTCAGGCTCTTTGGTGGACGGCACCTGATTCTCGGCAAAGGCCAGTTGGTAGGTCATGCCCATGTATTTTTCGTACCATTTCACGGTCTCCAGTGCGTCCTTGCAGCGATATGCTACGTGGTGAATGCGTTGCAGGGCCATTGGGCGATCCTCCTAGTGCGGGCAACAAATTTGGGTGCAGGGATTGTGTGCCTTTTCACCCCCACCGAACAAGCCCCCATCCGCGCACACTCGACAGGTTGGGGCCTGTTCCGGCATAACCGGCACCGCACCTTTAACAATGGAGACAGATCGCCTATGCCCGCCCCCGTTCATCATGTCCTTGTCTGTGGCTACGGCACCATGGGGCGCGGCATCGTCAATTTGTTCGTGCAAGGCGGCTTCCGCGTGACCGTCTTGACCCGCGACCCAGCCAAGCTCGCCGCTGAGTTGCCGGAGTGCGCCACCGCAGTCGCCGACCTGCCGCCAGATGCGCCCGACCTGGTGATGGAAAACTACCCGGAAGACATGACCGCCAAGCAGGCGTTGTTTGCCCGGCTGGAGGCAGCCTATGGCGGCCACCCCATCATTTCCACCAATACCTCGGGATTAGACCTGACGGTGCTAGCAGCACCCCTCGCCCACAAAGCCCAGTTCATCGGCGTGCATTACCTGCAACCGCCAGACGCCTTCCCGCTGGCCGAGGCCACACGCATCGCCGAGACCTCCGACGAAACCGTCGAGCGCATGGTGGCGGCGCTGAAGCAAGTAGGCCAGGACGCGGTCGTGCTCAACGAACCTGTCGTCGGCTTCCTGTTCAACCGGCTGCAACACGCCTTGCTGCATGAGGCCTATCATATGCTGGAACAGGGCTGGGTGACGCCAGAAGACATCGACAAATACGCCCGCCTCGCCTTCGGCCCGCGTATGTGCGTGACCGGCATCATCAAGCAGAAAGACGTGGGCGGCCTGGACGTCAACGCCGCCTCGCAACGCTCCATCATTCCAGCGCTGCACCACTCAGCCCAACCGGTGCAGTTGGTTCAGGACATGGCGGCCAGGGGCGAGCACGGCGTGAAGTCCGGTAAAGGCTTCTATGACTGGACTGACGTTGATATCACTGCCTTCAAGGCCAAAGCAGCAGACAAAACCCGCCGAATTCTGGCCATCATCCGCGAAGAGGATTGAGACCCCATGTCCACCCGCCTAGACGCGATTGCGCAAGCCCAAGCCCTTGTTGATGACGGAGCCTTTGAGGACGTCATCGGCACGTGGGTCGCCATCCCCTCCACCAGCCAGGAGCCAGAGAAGCGGGACGAGTTGGAGCGCTACCTGCATGAAGCCATCGTGCCAGCCGTTGAGGCGCTCGGCTGCCATTGGGAGGTCCACGAGAACTCAGACCCGGTCGGCGGCCCCTTCCTAATTGCAGAACGGCACGAAGCCGAGGGCTTGCCGACGATCCTGCTCTATGGCCATGGCGACACGGTCCAGGGTCAGGACGACCGCTGGGACGACGGCCGCGACCCGTGGACCACCGACCCAGACGGGGACCGCCTTTATGGCCGTGGCACCGCTGACAATAAGGGCCAACACTGCATCAACCTGCTAGCACTCCTGACCGTGTTGGAGACCCGTGGCAGCCTTGGCTTCAATCTGCGCGTGCTCATCGAAATGAGCGAGGAAGTCGGCTCCCGCGGCCTGCGGGAGCTGCGTCGTGAGCGGGCTCGAGATGGTCTGAAAATGCAGCTCCTTGCTGCCGTAGTGGATGGGCATCTGGCGCCCCTTGGCCGGGTCGCCCTTGTTCGAAAAGCACTGGTCCGCAAACTGCTGCAGCGTG
>CALKDI010000340.1 GCA_938084065.1 uncultured Alphaproteobacteria bacterium | reverse complement strand
ATGTCCTGCAGGTTATAGTCCCTAATGTCCGCCCGCTTCTCCGGGCTCCAGCGCCATTGGTCCGCCGCATCGGCCAGGGGCTGATAGACATACGGAGTCTCGTCCGGGTAGCGTTGGCGGCGGGCGTCGATGCCATAGGCGATCATCCGTGCCCGGTTGCGGATATAGTCTTCCGTATACTCGCTGACGGGGTTGTGGACGCCGCCGCTTTCGATGCCCAGCACGCTCTTGCGGCGGTGAAAGCCCATGTTGAAAGTCACCCGCACATTCGGGCTGGTGTTGGCGAACGAGCCGTGAATCGCCTGCCGGCTTGTGATCGCCACATCGCCCGGCCCACAGATCAGCGGCACCGCCTCTGGCAGCCGGTCGGAGCCCGCTGCAGCCACCATCGCCTTGATATCCTTGCGCGGCCCCTGGTGAGAGCCCGGCACGACCCAGAGGCCGTTGGTAGCATCACAGCCATACAGCTGAATCATCATGTTGAAGCCGTGGGTGTGAGCGTCCAGGTCTGGACTCTGCCAATGGGTCCAACCGTCCTGGTGCCAAGCAACAGAGCCGCCAAGGCGCGGCTGCTTCACCCAAATGGCCTCGTTAAACGGCGTGAAGTCAGGCCCGTTCACCGCCTCCGCGAATTTCAGCAGGTGCGGGTGGCCATAGAGGCGCAGTGCCGCCTCTGAATACTGCAAAGAGCCGTGGATCAGTTGCAGCACCCATTCCGGCGAATCGCTAGCCGCTTTGGGCTCGTACATTTTTGAGGGATGTCGGCCATAGCTGGCGTCAGTGCCGCCGACGGGATCACTCAGCGGCTTGACCCAGCCAATGCCGCGGGACTTGCCACCTGCGTTGAAGGCCGGGTTGCCGTATTTGTCGAGCGCGCCATCCTTCTCCACTGGTTGACGATCCAACAAGTCGGCCAGATCGTGCTCCAAATCGTCCAATTCCTCACGGGACAGAACGTTCTCAAACACATAGAAGCCGTGCCGGTCGAAAGCCGCGACAATCGCCGGGTCGAGCTTGCCGTCAGCGGTGAATTTGAATGGTCCGCGATTGTCCATGGCCAGCGCGCGGGCGGTGCCCTCTGCCCGATAGGCCTGCATCGCCTCCTCCTGGTCGCCGTAATCGACGGGCGGCAGGTCAAGCAGTGGCAGTTTCGGCTTCACGGATTGGGCGGATGTGGCGTGACTGGGCATGGGGTAGTCTCCTTATCTCCGCTGGGGAGTTGGGCTTTAGTCTAATCCAATTCACCAGCCATCGCCAATGCTGTTCACCAGCTATCCCCAATGCTGTTCACCAGCTATTCCCAACACTGTTCGGGCGCCCCAAGCACGCTCTGACGCAGTTCGCACCACTGCTTCCCCCTTGCCGAAAACGCACGAGCGCGGCATGGTCGCGGCGACTTTCACCTTGGAATAAAGCCCCACCGCCATGGCCGACCTACCGAAATCTCCGCTAGCGCCCGCATCCTTCCCGACCCTGCCGCCCATCGCCGGCGTCCGCCTTGGCGCTTTGGAGGCTGGCATCAAGTATAAAGGCCGCCATGACTTGGCGCTCTGGCTGCTAGACGAAGGCACGACCGTCGCCGGCACCTTCACCAAATCGCTGACCGCTGGTGCGCCGGTGGAGTGGTGCCAGGCCTCGCTGAAGGGCGGTAGAGCCCGGGCCATTGTGGTGAACTCCGGCAACTCCAACGCCTTCACCGGGCAGGCAGGGCGGGACACAGTAGATGCCACCGGCCGGGCCATCGCCGAATTGGCCGGATGCAATACATCTGAGGTCTTCATTGCCTCCACCGGCGTTATTGGTGAGCCAATTCCTCCAGAACACATCCCCAGCATGCTGCCCAAGCTCTACAACACCGTGACCGCGGACAAATGGGCTGAGGCCGGCGCTGCAATCATGACCACCGACACCTTCCCCAAAGGTGCGACGGCGACCGCAAAAATCGGCTCCAAAGAGGTGCGGATCAACGGGGTTGCCAAGGGTTCCGGCATGATCGCTCCGGACATGGCGACAATGCTGGGCTTCCTCTGCACTGATGCGGGGTTGCCGGCAGATATGCTGCAGGCTGTGCTCAGTGGTGCGGTAGGGCGCTCGTTCAACTGCATTACGGTAGATAGCGATACCTCCACCAGCGACACGGTCATCCTGTGCGCGACCGGCAAGGCCGGCAACACCGTGCCTGCGAGCGCCGACGACCCAGCCCTGGCGGATTTCGCACGGGCGGTGGAGACCGTGTGCCTCGACCTGGCGCAGCAAATCGTGCGCGATGGTGAGGGCGCGACCAAGTTCGTTGCGATCAAGGTCACAGGCGCGGATTCAGATTTGGCCGCCAAACGCATCGGCCTCTCCGTCGCCAACTCGCCTTTGGTGAAAACCGCGATTGCTGGCCAGGACGCCAACTGGGGCCGAATTGTCATGGCCGTGGGCAAATCCGGCGAGAAGGCGGATCGCGACACGCTCCAGATCAACATCGGCGGCGTGAAAATCACCGATCAAGGCAAAGTCGTGCCGGGGTATGACGAGGGGCCCGTGGCACAGCACATGAAGGGCCAGGAAATCGATATCCACATCGATATCGGTGTTGGCCAGGGTGAAGCAACGGTTTGGACCTGCGACCTGACCCACGGCTATATCACCATCAACGGCGACTACCGCAGTTAGAGCGAACCCCGTGAGCACCGACCTGCCTTTTCTACCGCTGCGAACTGAGCGGATGATCCTCCGCGTGCAGCGCCTGGAGGATGCGGAGCGGTTGTCCGATCTCTCCAATGACCTGGATGTCGTCCGGCATTTAGCGCGCGTGCCCTATCCAAACCCGCCGGAGCGCGTTCGAGAATACATTGCGTCTGGCTTGGAAAACCTCGCTGCTGGCTGCGAAGTACCGTTTGCCATTACCTCCGCAGCATCGGGTGAGGTGATGGGCACACTCAGTTTGCGAATTGATGGTGTCCGCCGACAAGCCGAAATTGGCTATTGGCTAGGCAAGTCCTTTTGGGGCCAAGGCTTTATGAGCGAAGCCATCAGCGCCGTCGTCGACTTCGTGTTCGGTCCGTTGCAAATGAAGAAGGTCTGGGCCTCCGCGCAGATCGAGAACGAAGCCTCGCTTCACGTCCTCGCCAAGGCCGGATTGGTGGAAACTCATCGCGGCGTAATCAAGATGCCCGCCCGTGATTATGACGAGGCGGACGCGATCTTCATGGAACGCCTGGCTCCACGCACGCCACTGCTAGTCGCCGCCGTCGCCCTCATCGACCGTGACGACCGCGTGCTTCTGGCCCAGCGCCCGCCGGGCAAGTCTCTGGCAGGGCTGTGGGAATTCCCCGGCGGCAAGGTCGATCCGGGCGAAACGCCGGAGGCCGCCCTGATCCGCGAACTCAAGGAAGAGCTAGACGTGGATACGGCGGAGAGCTGCCTCGCCCCCTTCACCTTCGCCAGCCACTCATACGAGGATTTCCACCTGCTGATGCCGCTCTATGTCTGCCGCGTCTGGCAGGGCAATCCAACCCCAATGGAAGGCCAAAACCTGGCCTGGGTGCGGCCATTGCAGATGAAAGATTACCCAATGCCGCCAGCCGATAAACCGCTAGTAGCGATGCTGAGGGATTTGTTGTGAGCGAACCAACCATATTCTCCATCGACGGCGACATCTGGACGCCAGAACTCGCCGCCGCTGGCTTCAACGGGCCGGGCATGCATGGTGGCGCCGTGGGCGCAATGCTAACCGGTGCGTGTGAGTTAAAGGCGAAGGAGTTGGATCCAAACCTCGCCAATCCCTACCTGCCACTGACCATCTCCATCTTTCTGCTGCGACCGGTGCCCCGCCGGGCCAATCAGGTTCGGGTGGAGGTGTTGCGCCAGGGCAATCGCGGGCTATTTCTACGGGCCGAGGTTTGGGCCGACGACAAGCTGCAGGCCTGCGCCCAAGCCGCCTTCGCCCGCGCAGAGACAACGCCGGGCATGCCAGAGCCGGATTTTGTGCCGATGGACCCGGACAGCGGCAAGCCGGGCAAGCTGACGTCTCCTGGTCTGCCATGGTTGGGCGATGCGGCGGTGGTGCGGTTTACGGAGGATAAGCTCTCTTGGTACCGCTATGACCGGCCGTTGTTCCCGGGCGAGACACCGATGGCACTGGCGGTCAGCGTTGCTGACTGGTCCAGCGGCACGTGGCGTCCGGATGGCTGGCGCGAGCCGAAGGCGAAGCAGTTTCCGAACGTTGAATTGGGCGTTCGCCTCGCTCGACCACCGCAGGGGCCGTGGATCGGCTTTCGCAACCGCCAGCATTGGCGGCAGAATGGCCTCGCCACCTGCGAGACTGAGTTGTTCGACCGCCAGGGCGCGTTTGGGGCGGCTTCCCAGAGCATGCTGCTGACACCGATAGACTGACTGTGGTCGGGGGCGTTAAGCTCTCCACCGGATCCAATCTTTCAAACCAAGACGAAGGAAACGCCAACCATGGCTGACGCACCAAATCCACGCGACAATATCCGCGATTTTATCCCCAAGCTGATCGAAATGACCGAAGACGTTGTCTTCGGTGATATTTGGGAGCGCACGGAACTCTCAAAGCGCGACCGTTCTTTGATGGTGGTCTCTGCCCTGATCGCCCTTGGCAAAGAGCGGCAGATGGTCGGCCACTTCAACCGCGCGCTCGACAACGGCGTGACGGAAGCAGAGATCAAAGAGATCATCACCCACCTGGCCTTCTACAGCGGCTGGCCGACGGCCATGACCGGTGCCACGATCTTCAAAGAGGTTATGGACAAGCGCGAAGGCAAAGCCTGAGGCTAGACGCGCCTATTCAAAGCACATGACCGGCGGTTTCGGCTTGGAGCCGCCGGCATCGCATTCCACGTAGATCGGGGCCTTTGGCAGGAACGCGTGGAACGCAAACAAGAACGTCACGTCATGCACCACATCCTTGCCATCGCGAATGACAGTGACATTGCCGATGTCCGCGCCCTCCGCAATGGTATGGCTGCTCAACGCTGAAGCCTGCCCGTAGGACCAGTTCAACACGGTACCGTCGTCCAGAGTGATCGTCTTGACCGTGCGCAACAGCTGCAGACTCCAGGCCGCCTCGCCCACCTTTACGACACGATCCAACGGGAACACACCCTCCGGCACCTCTCCGCGGAACAGGAATGGCCATCCGGCTTCGTCATAGTCAACATAAGGGTTAGAGCCATAGGCGCGGCGGTTCTCGTCGGTCGGCACCAGCACCTTTGCATTCGGGTATTTTTCTTTGAAACGCTCGAAAGACTCAACCCGGCTGGGCAGCATCGCCAGCAATTGCCCCGTATAAGCGCCAACGATCCCACGCCCCAGGAACTGCTGCCACCAACTCTCAGTCGCATCGTCCCACATCACCAGGTCGGAGTTGCGCAACTTACCGGTCGTGCCAAAGCGCAGGACTTTTCCATCAACCGTCCGATCGAACACGATAGCCGCGTCACACAGCGGGCAATAGGTGACAGCGACCGGCAGGCCGCCGACGGTATCATTGACGATCTCGTGCCAGATCAGAACCGACAGTGGGTACGCCCGGACATCGTCTCCAACCTTCAATGCAATCACCGGCTCGCGCCCATGCAGCGGAGACGCGCTGACGGCCACGAATTGTGGGTCATCAATCGGCGGAATACCATCACGTGGCGGGCCACCGCTCATAATATCGGCCAGATTGATCTCGGTCTTACTGAAATCCGTTTTCCAGCCTTCCGATTGCCAATGTTTGGGGTTGGCGCTGGCGGTACCGCTCAGCGAGACGACCAGAATGGCAAGGACCAGCACTAACCGCATGGAATGGCCTCAATTTCAGTTCACTACTGCATACAACATGACGTCGTTCTGCGCCGTTCACAATCAATGTGGCGTCACAATGGCGTGACGGTTGACCAATCGCCGGCCCCACGCCACAAACGCACCTCCGATATGCCTGAAAGAAAGTGCTGGTTCGAGCCATGGTAGAGCAAGTGGATTGTGTGGTGATCGGCGCTGGCGTCGTCGGTCTGGCCTGTGCCAAATGGCTGGCCGAGGCTGGCCGTGAAGTGATCGTGCTGGAGGCTGCCGACATGATCGGCTCCGAAACCAGCAGCCGCAACAGCGAGGTGATGCACGCTGGTATCTATTACCCCACCGGCACCTTCAAGGCGAAAGCCTGTGTTGAAGGCAAGCTGTTCCTCTACGACTATTGCGCCGAGCGTGGCGTACCGCACAAACGCCTCGGCAAGCTGATCGTCGCCTGTGCCGAAAGCGAGTTGCCCCGCCTGGATACACTCAAGGCACAGGCCGACGCGAATGGCGTGAACGACCTGGAATACCTCTCCCCCGCATCGGTCAGTCAGCTGGAGCCGGAGGTGCAATGTTTCGGCGCCCTCCTCTCCCCCTCCACCGGCATCATCGATAGTCACAGCCTGATGCTGGCCTATCAGGGCGATGCGGAGGACAACGGCGCGATGATTGCCTTCCTCTCGCCCGTCCTTGGTGGCGAGGTCCGCGAAGACGGCATATTATTGGACGTCGGCGGCGAAGAGCCGATGCAACTGCTCGCCAATACCGTGGTGAACAGCGCTGGCTTACACGCTCCAAAACTCGGGCGCAGCCTGCGCGGCTTGAAGCCAGAGACCGTGCCGAAGGACCACCTGGCCAAAGGCAATTACTATTCTCTTCTTGGCAAACAACCATTCCGCCATCTGGTGTACCCAATGCCAGTACCCGGCGGGCTTGGCGTGCACATCACGCTGGACATGGGCGGCCAGTGCAAGTTTGGCCCGGATGTCGAATGGATCGATTCCATCAACTATGACGTCGATCCCCGCCGTGCCGATAGCTTCTATGAGGCTGTACGCACCTATTATCCTGGGTTGAAGGACGACGCGCTGGTTCCCTCGTACAGCGGCATCCGCCCAAAAATTCATGGCCCCGGAGAGCCGCAGCCGGACTTCATGGTGCAAGGCCCGGCCATCCACGGCGTGCCTGGCCTGGTCAACCTCTACGGCATCGAGTCGCCTGGCCTGACCGCCTCCCCCGCCGTTGCGCGAGAAGTGCTGCGCCAATTGGGAATGGGAGCCTAGGCCAATGTCCGACGCCAGTGACAAGGGCCGCGCCCTTCTGGAACAAATCTTCGGCGCTGAGTATGTGGCCGCCCGCGACGGTCGCGAGACCGACTTCACCAGCGCCTACAACCGCCTGGCTGAAGAAGCCGCCTATGGCCTAGTCTGGACGCGCGACGGATTGGACCTCAGAACCCGCTCCCTACTAACCATCGCGTCCCTCACATCCTTGGGCCGAGCCGGAGAATTGCGCGTGCATTTACTGGCAGCCGTCAACAACGGCGCCAGCGTCGATGAAATCCGCGAGGCTATCCTACAGACAGCCATCTACGCCGGCTTTCCCGCCGCCAGAGACGCCACCCAAATCGCACAACAGGTGTTGCAGGAGTTGGGCAAGCTGCCGCCAGCGACCTAACCGCCCCGCATGATCCGGGTGGCATCCGCGCCCTGTCCGCGCAACATTACAACACGGACAGCGAACCAAGCCGGAGGTCACCCGATGAACACCATCTCCCTCGCCAGCGACACCCAGCCCCAATACGCCCTGATCGAGGCCGCTATGGCCTATCTGGCCGACATGCGGACGGAACAACCCAGCCTCGACGATCTGGCCGCCCATATCGGCTATGCCCCGGCGCATTTGCAGAAGGTTTTCACCCACTGGGTCGGCGTCAGCCCGAAACGCTTTCTCAGCTACCTGACGCTGGATTACGCCAAGCAGCGCCTGGCGGAGGCCGATAGCGTGCTCGACGCCGCTCTGGCTGCCGGTCTCTCCGGCCCCTCCCGCCTGCACGATCTGTTCGTTGCCCACGAGGCAATTACACCGGGTGATTTTAAGAAGCGTGGCGAAGGCCTGACAGTCCGATGGACGTGGCATCCCTGCCCGTTCGGCGATGCGCTGGTGATGCAGACGAACCGCGGCCTCTGCGGCCTGGCTTTTGCCGATGATGAGACCGACCGCGACCGGGTGCTGGCCAACATGACAGCCCGCTGGCCAGCGGCCCAATACTTAGAAGCTCCGGCCGACGTCGGGCCAATGGCTGCCGCCATCTTTGGCGAGACTGGCATGCGTATCCCGCTGCACCTCACCGGCACCAACTTTCAAATCCGGGTGTGGGAGGCGCTGCTGCGCATCCCAGACGGCGCTTTGGTGCCCTATCAATGGGTCGCCAAGGCCATCGGCCAACCGACAGCCGCCCGCGCCGTCGGCGCCGCCATCGGGCGCAACCCGATCAGCCTCCTGATCCCCTGCCACCGGGCGATTCTGACCAGCGGCTATCTGCGCAATTATGAGTGGGGTCTGCCGCGCAAGATGGCCATGATCGGCTGGGAGGCCGCGCACCGCGCTGAAGCAGCTTAGGCGCGCCGAGGCGGCTTAACAGTACCCATTGGCGTTAGCCATTTGTTAACCAATCCCGCCGCTATCCTTCTCTGGTTCCGTTTACCAGGGGAAAGCCAAGCGTGGTCGCCCGCATTCACACCGCTGCATTCAACGGCGTAGAGGTCCTGCCGGTCGACGTGCAGGTGCATCTGGCCCGTGGCGCCATTCCGGGCTTCTTCGTCGTCGGCCTCGCCAACAAAGCCGTCTCTGAAAGCCGGGAGAGGGTGCGCGCAGCACTGGCCGCGATCGGCATGGCTGTGCCGCCAATGCGGATCACCGTTAACCTCGCCCCCGCTGACGTCACCAAGGAAGGCACGCACTACGATCTGCCCATCGCCATTGGCCTGCTGGTAGCATTAGGCAAAGTCGATGCCGCCGCCGCCGCCCAATGGATGATGCTGGGCGAGTTAGGCCTGGATGGCACGCTAGCCCCGGTCCCCGGCGTCCTGCCCGCTGCCATCGACGCGCTCAGCCGCAATCTGGGTCTGGTCTGCCCGGCGGCGAATGGCGGAGAGGCCGCTTGGGCTGGACCGGTCAACGTTATTGCACCGCGTGACCTACTGGAGCTCATCAACCACCTAAACGACGACGCCACACTAACCCCGCCTAAGCCCGCACCACTCGCGCCGCAAATGGCAATGCCCGACCTGCGTGATGTGAAAGGCCAAGAGACCGTCAAGCGAGCGCTGGAAGTCGCCGCTGCCGGTGGCCATAACATCCTGATGAGCGGCCCGCCCGGCTCCGGCAAAAGCATGCTGGCGGCCCGCCTACCCGGCCTGTTGCCGCCGCTCACACCCGCGGAGGCGCTGGCAGTCAGCATGATCCACTCCGTCGCCGGCAATCTGGTCGGTGGCCAGATCCTGCGCTACCCGCCCTACCGCGACCCGCACCATTCCGCCAGCGTGCCAGCCTTGGTTGGTGGAGGCACCGGGGCCAAGCCGGGCGAGGTCTCGCTGGCCCATTACGGCGTGCTGTTCCTGGATGAATTGCCCGAATTCGCCCGCCCGGCGCTGGAGGCGCTGCGCCAACCGTTGGAGGGCGGCACCGTCACCGTCGCGCGCGCTAACCGCCATGTCACCTACCCGGCGAACGTGCAGTTGGTGGCCGCAATGAACCCCTGCCGTTGCGGCCACATCGATGACGCCAGCCGCGCCTGCAGCCGCGCGCCGCGCTGCGCCGCTGATTATCAAGCCCGCATCTCCGGCCCTGTCTTCGACCGTATCGACATGGTGGTAGAGGTCCCGCGCGTCTCGACAGCCGACCTCTCGCTACCATCCTCAGACGAAGGCACGGCAGAGGTCGCCGCACGCGTCGCCCACGCCCGCACCATCCAGCGCGACCGGCTCCTAGCGCTGGCGCCGGACACCATTCTCCGTGTGAATGCAGAGGCCGAGGGCACCCTACTCGAACAGATCGCGACCCCAGATGAGGAAGGCCACGCCCTGCTACAACGCGCGGCAGAGCGCCTACAGCTTTCCGCCCGCGCCTACCACCGCACTTTGCGGGTCGCACGGACCATCGCCGACTTGGAAGGTTCAGAGGACGTCCACCGCCCGCATATTGCAGAAGCCCTTAGCTACCGACGACGGGCGGGATAGCCCTACCCAATCAACGCCGCCATCCGCTCCCGCAGGACCCGATCCGCGCCTTCTACCAGCTCAGCCATGATCTCCGCCGCTGGCCTTACCGCCTTGATCATGCCGATGCCCTGGCCGGCAAAGCCCGGGTTCACATCCTGGGAGCGCCCCGCCAGGTTGGCCGATACCAGTGCCGGGCGGGAAATTTGTCCCTGGAACGGCATGGTGAGCGGCTCATTCTCGCTCTCTTCCCAAAGCTTTGTCCATTTCGACTTGATCATCCGCGCAGGCTTGCCGGTGACAGACCGCGAGACCGTGGTCCCCTCCTCCGTCGCCTCGACAATGGCCTGCTTCTGACCATCCAGGATACCAGCCTCCTCGCTCGCCAAAAAAGCAGAGCCGATCCAGACGCCGCTGGCGCCCAGCATCATCGATGCCGCGATGCCGCGCCCGTCGGAGATGCCGCCAGCGCCGATCACCGGCACCTTGTCACCGACCGCATCCACCACCTGTGGGATCAGCGCCATAGTGCCGATCGGTGAGTTGTGGCCGCCGCCATCGTGCCCCTGTGCCACCACCGCATCGATACCAACCGGCACCACTTGGTTGGCATGACGCACCGTACCAACCACGCACAGCACCTTGGTGCCGTTTTCACGCAACCGGTCCATCCATTGCGCCGGACTGCCCAGACCGCTGGCATAGACCGGCACCTTTTCCTCGATAATGATGTCCATCTGGGCCTCAAAGAACTCTTTGGTGAACAGCCCGGGCCCATCCGGCTCCGGCCACACCTGACCGGCACTGGCCTCTGGAATACCCTGCTCAGCCAGAAAACCGCTGGCAAACGATTGCAGCTCCGGCACCAGATCCTGTGGCAGAGGTCCGTTGCTCGGCGCTTTCAAGTTGGTGCCACGGCGGACTGAGGCCGGCAGCAGCGTATCCACCCCAAACGGCTTGTCCGTCAGCGCGCGCGTACGTTGGATCCACTCCCGCAATTGCTTCGGCCCCGCGCCCGCGCAGCCAATGACGCCTAGCCCCCCAGCATTGGAGACCGCCGCCGCCAGTTCAGGCGTGCTGGCTGATCCCATTCCAGCGAGAAGGATCGGATATTCGATCTCGAATAAGTCACAAATGGCTGTACGAAACATGGGTTGGCATCCTCTGCTGGCGGCTATTATTGGTCATAACACTGCCCTGACACCAACGTGACGGCAAGAGGCCCGGCTATTTGATCGCGATCAACCCCAGCACCGGCCGATGGTCGGCATAGCCCCGCCGCTCACGCTCGCAATAGTTGGCGCGCTGGAACAGCACCTCTGCCAACCCTTCCCAACCGCGCCTTTTGTCGGCCAGAAAAACAAAATCCATGATGCTGTTATAACGCCGATCGCATTGCGTTCCGGTTGCCGGGCAATTTCCCTTGGTCACGCAATCAGGCTTGAGCCAACCGAGGCTCGGCTTAGCGGTAAATATATCGAACGCCTTGTTGCCCCGCCCAGTCTTCGGATTGAAATCAAAGTTGAAGTCGCCGACCAGAACCGCCGGCAATTTCTGGTCCAGCACCCAATCGCGGATCAACCGCGCTTGCTGCTGCCGCCTCTCCTCATCCCGGCGGTTGAAGTGATTGACGATGAACAGGAACTCCAACCCCGCTGCCTTATGCCGGAACCGTCCGACCAAAGCCTTGCGCGAGCCGGGGAAGCGGTCCAGCTCGAACACCTCTTTGAATTTGAGCGTATCGACATTGTAGAGGATTGCGACCCGATCCTCATTCCCGTTCTTAGCCAGCAGATAGCGAAACTGCCCACCCTCACGACTAGCCGCCTGCTGAAAGGTTCGAGCGTCTGTCTCGCTCTCCACTTCAGCCAAGCCAAACAGATCAACCCCGGCTCCGCTGCTGATTTTCGCAATATCCTCGCCGACAAGGCGCGGGTCAGTGTCACGATCCGACTCGACGTTGAACGAGACGACCGACAGCGTGTCGGCAACGGCAAGCGATCCCAATCCCAGTGCCACTAGAATGCCCAACGAAAGGCTGATACGCAGCGCTGCCTGTCTATACCGATACATCTGCCGCTTTCTTCTGTGTTAAGGTGGACGGCCCCCGCTATAAAACAGGATGCCGCTATCCGGCCAGCCCAGACCGTTTGCCTTCGGTTGCGCCATATATCGATAGCATGCTATTAAATAGCCCGTATCTACAAACCCTGACAGGAATCAGCGCCTGCGATCATGACCGCAGCAACCGGCAGCCCTATTTCTCTTCCCGCCTTTACCCCAGCCGCGCGATGGCTGGCGACGGCGGCTGCCTTGTCAGCATTCTTTACCTCGATTTTCACCAGCTCTCTGACCAATGTCGCGATCCCCCACGTCATGGGTGCGTTTGGCGTCGGTCAAAGCCAGGCCCAATTCCTGACCACCGCTTTCCTGGCGATGAACACCACCGGCCTTCTGGCTAGCTCGTGGACCATATCCAAGATCGGCCAGCGCCAGACATTCTTCCTGGTCCTGGCCGTATTTGCTGGCGCCAGCGTAGTCTGCTTCGCAGCACCTTCGCTGGAGGTCATGATTTTGGGGCGCGTGCTCCAGGGCTTCGCCGCCGGCCTGCTGCAACCCTTGGTGATGATGGTGCTGTTCCAGGTCTTCCCGATTGAGCGACGGGGCCTGGCCATGGGCATGTTCAGTATGGGCGTGACCGTCGCGCTAGGCCTTGGCCCGTCGCTTGGCGGCATCACCATCGACGCATTCACCTGGCGGGCAATCTTCCTGATCCCGATCCCCGCCTGCCTGTTTGCCGGCGTTCTCGGCCTATTATTCCTACCTGCTGAGGAGCAAAAGACTGAGCCTGGCAAGTTTGACGTTCTGGGATTTGCGTTGATCAACGTCTTCGTCTTCGGCTGGTTCACCGCCCTCGGCAGTGGCCAGAAATGGGGCTGGACCTCGGACGATCTATGGATTTTGGGGGCGATTACGTTGGGTGCCGGCATCGCATTCGTGATGTCGCAGAAACGGCCGGGCGCCACACTGCTGGACCTGAGCCTGTTTTCCAACAGCCGTTTTGTAAACGCCATTGCCTGCTCCTTTTTCTTTGGCTTCGGCAATTTCGCCAGCGTCTATTCGTTCTCGATTTTCGGCCAGATTGTGCAAGGATTCACGCCCACCGTAGCGGGCTCCATGCTGCTGCCAGGCAGCTTTTTTGCCGCCGCCATCCTGCCGTTGGCCGGTCGTGTATCGGATAAGCTACCGGCCCCCATCATCATGGTTTTCGGCCTGGTCATCATCGTTAGCAGCGTTTCCATGCTGATTGGCGCGGATGGCAACACGGTCTTTTGGTATGTCGCCGCGTCGCTATTGATAGGCCGCGTCGGCTCCGCCTTTACCTCGCCTGCGCTGAACACCACAGCCATTGCCGCGTTGAGCCCGCAGCAGATGCGGCGCGGCGCCGGCGTCACCAACCTGTCGCTGATGTTCGGCGGATCTACCGGCATCAGCATCTACGTGATCCTGCTGGAAAACCGAATTGAGTTCCACGCGCACCAATTGGGTGCCACCCAAACCGCCAACAACAGCACGACGGTGGAGATGTTAGGCATGGTCGCCGGGCAATTATCCACCACCGGATTGCCAGACGCCATGCAGCAGGGCGTTGCCATGCTCTATCTCAACAGCGTCGTCACCGCGCAATCGGTGGTCCTAGGCTTCCAGGACGGCTTCTTTTTCCTCACCATGGTGGCGCTCGGCCCCTTGATTCCAGTGCTGTTATTGTTGCGCAAACAGCGCTAAACTTGTCTCCGAATTCAGCTATATCGGGAGTAGTCTAACAATGAACGCCCACCCAGGCCTAGCCGGCATTGCGCCCATCGACGTTAGCGATCCAGAACTCTACCGCACCGATACGTGGCAACCCCTGTTTGCCAAACTCAGGGCGGAGGACCCGGTCCAGTACGTGCCGGAGAGTGAGTTCGGTCCCTATTGGTCCGTCACCAAGTACAACGACATCATGACGGTGGAGCTTGATCCCCTCACCTATTCCTCCGAGATCGGCGGCATCACCATCCGAGATATACCGGACGATATCCGGCGCAAAAGCTTCATCCAGATGGACCCGCCGGGCCACACGGCAGAGCGCAAAACTGTCGCCCCCATCGTAGCGCCCTTCAACCTCAAGAACATGACGGACACCATCCGCGAGCGCACGAATTTCGTGCTCGATGGCTTGCCCCGCAATGAGGAGTTCAACTGGGTGGAGCATGTCTCCATCGACCTCACCACCATGATGCTGGCGACCTTGTTCGACTTCCCGTGGGAGGACCGGAGCAAGCTCACCTACTGGTCCGACCTCTCCACCTTTGCCGACTATGACGCGCCCGATGCGATTACCACCAGCGAGTACGACAAGTTCGAAAAGCTGTTGCCGATGGCCGACTATTTCGGCCGCCTGTGGGAGGAGCGCAAAAACCAGGAGCCGCGGTTCGATCTGGTCAGCATGCTGGCGCACTCTCCTGCGACCCAGAATATGGACCTGAAACGGTTCATGGGTCAGTTGACCTTGCTGATCGTCGGCGGCAACGACACCACCCGCAACTCCATGAGCGGCGGCCTCTGGTACCTGCACCAAAACCCGGCGGAGTGGGAGAAGCTGCGCGCCGATCCAGAGCTGGTGCCCAAGCTGGTGGCAGAGACCATTCGCCTGCAATGCCCCATCATCCACATGCGCCGCACCGCCGCCAAAGACGCAGAACTGGGCGGCAAGACCATCCGCAAGGGTGACAAGGTCATCATGTGGTACATCTCCGGCAACCGCGATGAAGAGGTGATCGACCGCCCGAACGACTTCCTGGTCGACCGCCGCAAAGCCCGCCAGCACCTCAGCTACGGCGCCGGCATCCACCGCTGCGTCGGCGACCGACTGGCTGACCTGCAACTGGGCATCCTCTGGGAGGAAATCCTGAACCGCGATTTGAAGATTGAAGTCCTGGGCGAACCCATCCGCATGAAAAACAACTTCATCCGCGGGATTACAGAATTGCCGGTGCGGATTGCGGGGTAGGGGGCGGAGTTCCCGGAAGGCGGGCGCCTAGGCGGGGTTATCCTGAAGGCCTCCGAATAGCGAGAAACGCTTCATACTGCGAATGCCGATCTATCATGGATCGAGCGACCTTCTACCCCGCCGCCATAAACAGCTCCGCCCGTCCCCGCACCTTCAATGTCACCGCATAGAGCGAGGTTGTGGCGCAAACGTACAGAGTCTGCCAGTTTTCGCCGCCCCAGTGCATGTTCGCAACGCCCTCGGGAAAGGCGATCTCGCCGAGTTTGGTGCCGGCGGGGTCATAGACCCAGATGCCGCCCGGACCGGTGACGTAGAGGTTGCCCTCCGCATCCACCTTCATGCCGTCTGGCCGGCCACCGCGGTTATCCTCTGCGATGCCTTCCGCAAACAAACGCCCGTTTACCAGGCTACCATCAGCGGCAATCTCAAAGGCGCGGATGTTGGCGTGCTCGGTATCGTTGACATAGAGGAGTTGCTCACCCGGCGCAAAGCAGAGCCCGTTCGGCTGGCCGAACAGGCCGCGGTCGCAGACCAGCTGTGCCTCATCGCCGGGTCGATGGTCGGGCGCCAGGCGGTAGACGCCCTGAAAGCCCATCTCCAGGGGCCGCGGCACGCCATAATGCTCCATCCGCCCGAAGACCGGATCGGTGAAGTAGATCGAGCCGTCGGCCTGAACGCAGATGTCGTTCGGCGAGTTCAGTTCTCGCCCCTCGAAATGGGTCGCCAGCACCTCGCGCTGGCCATCCGGGCCGAACCGTGCCACGGCAGAGGTTGCATGTTCACAGACCAGCAGGTTGAGCGCCGCGTCGTAGGTCAGGCCATTGCCCTTGTTCGACGGCCTTGCCGCCTCCTCGACCCCGCCGCCCGCCGACCAGCGCCGCCGCACGTCGCCCGGCATGTCGGGGAACAGCAGGTAGTGCTCCGTCGGATGCCAGAGCGGCCCCTCGGTAAAGATAAAGCCCGTTCCGAGTTGTTTCACTTCGGCATCCGGATCGATTATCGCCGCAAAGCGGGGATCGCTCTCTACGTGTGTCATGGACGTTTCCTCCTAACCCGATCTCGCGCCAGTGCTTCTCTGCCCGGCATTTTCCCGCGCCACTCCGCGCTCGTGTATGGCGAGTGTAGGGTTGGGAGGGATGTCAGGCAATCCAACGACTGCCGTCTATAGCCGGGCTATAGAGATCATTACAACCGCCCGGCGATTTCGGGAGAATTCGGCGCATATCGGTAGGCGCGGAACAAGGCATTCCCGCGTCCCTGCAGCACCGGCACTGGCTGGAATGTCGGGCAGATATAGTCCCATATGATCTCCCTGTCTGGCGTCACTTCGAACACCCGGCCATTCAGGGACTCGCAGAGCAGCGTGTTGCCGTTGGTCAGCCGCTGCACGCCGCCCATCACCGGTGTGAAGAATGTCCAGCGTTGTGGGTCGATATACTGCCAGACGACTTCACCGCTCTTCGGGTCCAGTTCGATGGCGCGCGAGTGCAGGGGCTGCTGCAGGTTGTTCATGCCGTTGGCGAACAGCGTGATGTTGCCGTTGGGCAGCATCTCCGCGTGATGCTGATGTCCCCAGGTCCTGTCTGTCAGGGACCAGACGATCTCCTTCGACGCCTTATCGACGATCATGATTGTGTCGAGATGACGGAAGCTGACCAGGACATTGCCGTCCAGCGTCGGCGCGGCGGAATTGGCGTGGCCCCACTCGCCGCGATGACAGTCAGCAGCGAGCGAAAACAGGCTCGGGTCCACGTCCTTGAACTGCCATTCCCACACAATTTCGCCCGCCGGGTTCACCTCCCGCACAATGTCGGCGAACATTTTTCCGGCAAGGGCCGGCTGGTGCAGACCGGAGCCCGGAATGCCGCCGGTGACCCGCGCGGCCTCGGCAGGGGTCATCTCCTCCCGCGAGAGGTAGAGGGTGTTGCCATTGTCCAGGCGGCAGAGATCGTGGTGCTGGTTCGGGTCCGTATGTTCCCAGACAATGTTGCCGGACCAGTCCAGTTCGCGCATCCGCCCGCCGAGCGCGCCTGGAATGCGGATCGCGGCCTCCAGCGGCTCACCATCCCGCGTAAAGACCGAGCAGAGCAGGTTGCCGTTCGGCAGCAGGCTGGCCTTTGAGCCGAGCGCGCCCGGCAAGGCCCATCGGTGCGCTGTCTCCCCATCATTACCGATCAGGAATGCTTCCTCGTGCGCCATCGGCGCAATCAGCGTGAAGCCTGGAGCGCTTTTGTCTGCGTCGTGATATTGTAGTCCGAGGTGGTAAGATTTCATGGCGCAATCGCTATTGAAGGATCGGGTCGAAAACGGGCAGCTGGCCGATGGGAGTTTCGTCAGGCACGGTCACACTGTAACACCGCTTTGCCGGCGATTGTGTTATAGTCGTTGCACAAAAGACATCAGAGGACCAGTCCATGAACGCCCCTATCCCCCCGCTCGACCTGACATCACTCGATATGAGTGATCCGGAGTGGTATCGGGCTGATACCTGGCACGAGCCATTCGCCAAACTCCGCCGCGAGGACCCGGTGCATTACTGCCCGGACTCAGAGTTCGGCCCTTACTGGTCCGTCACCAAGTACAACGACATCATGACGGTCGAGCTCGACCCCACCACCTATTCGAGCCAGGTCGGCGGCATTCAGGTGCGCGATCCCAAACCGGGGTTGGAAACAGAGAGCTTCATCCGCATGGACCCGCCCCGGCACACGGTGGAACGCAAGACCGTCGCCCCCATCGTTGCGCCCTTCAACCTCAAGAACATGACCGACACCATCCGGGAGCGCACCTGCTTCGTGCTGGATGAGCTGCCGCGGAACGAGGAGTTCGACTGGGTCGATACCGTCTCCATCGAACTCACCACCATGATGCTGGCCACTCTGTTTGACTTTCCGTGGGAGGAGCGACGCAAGCTCACCTATTGGTCTGATCTTGCCATCTTCACCGACTTTGACGCGCCTGACGCCATGGTCCGGTCCGAGGAAGAGCGTTTTGAAGAGCTCACGAAAATGGCGGCCTATTTCAAGGTGCTCTGGGATGAGCGCAAGGCCCAGGAGCCGCGCTTCGACCTGATCTCCATGCTGGCGCACGGCCCCGAAACCCAGGATATGAGCCTGCGCGAGTTCATCGGCAATCTGGCGCTGCTGATCGTCGGCGGCAACGACACCACCCGCAATTCCATGAGTGGCGGGCTCTACTACCTGAACCAAAACCCGGGCGAGTGGGAAAAGCTGCGTGCAGACGCCGACTTGCTGCCAAAGCTGGTGGCCGAGACCATCCGCTACCAAACTCCCGTCATCCACATGCGCCGCACCGCGCTGAAAGACACTGAACTGGGTGGCAAGCAGATCCGCAAGGGCGACAAGGTGGTGATGTGGTATGTCTCCGGCAACCGCGATGACGAGGTGATTGACCGGCCGGACGACTTTATCGTCGACCGCCGCAAAGCCCGCCAACATCTAAGCTATGGTGCCGGCATTCACCGCTGCGTCGGCGACCGCCTGGCCGACCTGCAGCTTCAGATCCTGTGGGAAGAAATCCTGAACCGCGATCTGAAGATCGAGGTGCTGGGCGAGCCAACCCGCATGGCATCAAACTTCATCCGCGGCATTCGCAAATTGCCGGTTAGGATTGTGGGTTAGAGACTGCAAGCGT
The DNA here is from genome assembly GCA_938084065.1 of uncultured Alphaproteobacteria bacterium. Lineage (GTDB taxonomy): Bacteria > Pseudomonadota > Alphaproteobacteria > Bin95 > Bin95 > JACKII01. The sequence continues at coordinate 9,919 of CALKDI010000340.1, read as the reverse complement.
CAACACAGGCCCCGAACACCTTGGAAGCGCCGCGACTACTCCTGCCGCGCAGGTGGCGGGTCCGAGACATTGTCTGACATGGGGCCGTCATATATCGCCTCGCCCTTTGGAACCGCTGTCCAATCCTGATGCGAGCGCATGAAGATATAGCGAAAGTCGTGGTTGTGGCGGTTGACAATCGACGGGTCGTCCAGGGTGCCCGCGTCAACCGCCTGCGCTGTCGGCCGCCGTTCCTGCGTAAAGCCGATATTGGTCCCGCACCTCGGGCAGAACTTGAGATCGAGCCAGCGGCCGAACTCATTGACCTCGCGATAGGCTTTGAGGGTGCCAGATGTGAGTTTGAAGTTTGTCTGCTCCCATTTCGGGATCATCGCAAAAGCAGACCCGGTGCGCCGCTGGCACCATTCACAATGGCAGACAATCACGATATCGGGGTCACCGGTCACCTCGTACCGGATGTCACCACACACGCAGCCACCTTGGTGAATCTTATTGCTCATTACCACTGCTTCCCTCTGGCTATCACCGACGCAAATGCGGCCCCCGAATGCTAGTATGGTATCAAACACGCTGCTACAACAAAGCTATCGCAACCCACACCGGGGTGCTGCTTAACAGGCTTTGACCCAACGTCTCTGGAATTGCGGTTTTGCACCGGTTGAAAATGCCCAAAACCACTCAGGAAACCGGCCAATCACCTCTGTCGGCACGAATTGATAGAGACGGTCGGGTTTCAGGCTGCTAAAGCCTGCGCATCAGCAGTATTCGCCTATTGACGGTTTGTATCGCCAGCTAGTCTGACATCGAAAGGTCCCTTCCCTTCCATGACCATCACAGTCTCCACCCTATCCAACGGCCTGCGCATCATTACCGACCGAATGGAGCACGTGGAGACCGCCTCGCTGGGCATCTGGGTTGGCACCGGTACACGGAACGAGGCCAAGGCCGTCAACGGCGTCAGCCATTTGCTGGAGCATATGGCCTTCAAAGGCACCGCCCGCCGCAACCCGGCGGAAATTGCAATCGCCATGGAGAACGTCGGCGGCATCATCAACGCCTACACCAGCCGCGAGCAGACAGCCTATTACGCCAAAGTTCTCGCTGACGACGCTCCGCTGGCCCTCGATGTCATCGGCGATATCATCTGCAACTCCACCTTCCCCGAGGATGAGTTGGAGCGCGAACGCCAGGTGATCCTGCAAGAGATCGGCCAGGCTGCCGATGTGCCGGAAGATGTGGTGTTCGATACCTTCCAGGAGGTCGCCTACCCCGACCAGGCCGTCGGCCGCACTGTCCTGGGCGATCCAGACGTGGTGCAGAACCTGCCCCGCGCCGACATGATCACCTACATGCAGCAGAACTACCGTCCATCCCGTCTAATCCTGTCCGCCGCCGGCAAAATCGACCACGACCGCTTCATGCGCGAAGTCGAAGCCCAATTCGGCTCCTGGACTGCCGGCGAGATCGAAGCGCCAGAGCCCGCCACCTACCAAGGCGGCTATGCCAAGGTCGATAGCGATGGCGAGCAAGCGCACGTGGTGATGGGCTTCCCCGCCTTATCCTATCTGGATGACGACTTCTACGGCCTGCAAGTGCTCTCCACTCTGTTTGGCGGCGGCATGTCCTCGCGGCTGTTCCAGGAAGTGCGAGAGAAGCGCGGGCTGGTGTATTCGATCTACTCTTTCGCCAGCGGCATGCTGGATCACGGTCTGTTCGGCATCTATGCCGGCAGCGGCCCTGATACCGCAAACGAGGTCTGCGAGATCGTTGCCCGCGAGTGCCGTGGCCTTGCCGGCACCGTCACCGAGGACGAAGTCGCCCGCGCCCGCGCCCAGCTCAAAGCCCACATCTTGATGAGCCGCGAAAGCACGGGCCAGCGGGCAGAGCAGGCCGCCACCCAGTTGCTAGCCTTCGGTCGCCGCAAAACCATCGAAGAAGTGATTGCCAAGATCGAAGCCGTAGACGCTACCAAAGTTTCCGAGCTTGCCGCCCAAATATTCGCCGGCGCGCCCACATTCGCCGCGTCCGGTGCGGTGGATACACTGCCGCCAGAGGCTCAAATCCGTGAGTGGCTGGCGGCGTAATCTCAGCGCGATGACATCACCGTCGTCGCCGTAGGACTGTCACAAGCACCAAACCGGCGACCAGCATTCCAGCCAAAGTGCCAGGCTCAGAAATCACCAACGGGTTAGGACCTCCGCCAGGATTGCCTCCCCCGCTTAGGCTACTACCCTCGCCTGGGTTACCACCGCCGCCGGGATTACCTCCTCCACCAGGATTACCTCCTCCACCAGGATTGCCGCCGCCGCCAGGATTGCCGCCTCCACCAGGATTGCCACCACCGGCTCCAAAGACCAATTCATAGGGCTCATCCCAGCGCGGCGCTGGGCCTGGTCCACCAGTTGGCACAGAAATCCCCACCGGATCATCAGGTCCGGCTAGCGGTGGATTCTGGACCAGACCACTGGTCTCCACCATATCATCAAACCGGGATATGGCCGCAAACACGACATCGTTTGCACAAACCGCAGTGCCCCAGACCAGCGGCAAACGCCAAATCCGCCGGTGAAACCGGCCTGCCCGCCGACAGAACATTCCGATCGGGGAAATTCGTTATCAGCGCCAAATGCACCGCGTCAGCGCTCCAATAGGCGGCGACGCCGGACGTTTCGAATACCAGCCCACCAATAACATCCCGCCACCCCCGCGCTACTCCGCTGGCAGTGGGGCTGTCCAGCAATTGCGTTTGGTCAGGATACCAATGGGTATAGGGGCCAATAGCCTCCAGCCATGCGGGCGGCACCTCCGTCGCATCACCAGCCCCGTCGCCCGCTCGTCCGTCCGCCATTGCAGCGGACCACATCAGGCAGACAGCGGCGCAAAACGTCAGACATGCCAGACGATCCACATAGCTGGCGATAGATTCAAAAACGGTCACGGTCTCGGCATCTCTGGTCAGCCATTACCATTCAGTGATATTGGAACGACTCTAATTATTAACATTCACGACCGTTCACGGCCGCATCACTTCATACACTCGTAGATAGGATGCCGATCCCAAGAGTCAATACTATTTGACTTACTTAAATTATTCTAAATATGGGCAAATTGTGTCCTTTTATCTTAATTTCGCCTGATTTAGACACACCTGATGAACCTTCGCCGCCGCTGCCACCGTTTCGGAACCCCATTCCTGCCACCGCCGCTTCGGTTTGGCAAAATCCTTGCACTTTAGTTGCTCCAGCGCTGTCAATTTTGGCAACCCCGGCGCTTCCTGAAAATACAGCAGCACACCATCCCCCATGATAATGCCAGCGTCCCTCTCGGCGTCGTAGACAATGCCGTGCAAGTCCACATTGGTGCCTGTCTCAATCTTGATAACCTTAGCGGCTCGGGCCTGAGTCCGGTAGAAAACACCACCATCCCCAACAATCCGCGCCTCCGAGCCATCATCGTTCACATCAACATACCGCAAATTTCCGAGGGGCGGAGGATCGTCATCCTTTGCATCGGCCTTGAAAAGCAAATTTCCAACGGGCGGTTCGCCCTCCTTGTCATTTGAATTACGGAACGCCTTGCCGAATTTATCGTAAATCAGGATTTTCCCCTCGCCAACCAACCAAATTTTCTGCTCCTCGCCTATATCGTAATTGGCAGCATTGAATTTTACCGAACCAGAGGGTAAGTCAATACGAGTTTCTGACTCAATCTTCCCGTCAACAAATACTTCCACTGCACCTGGGTAGACAGACATACTTTTTATCAAACCGTTTTTTTCTAAATAAAAATAACCTTTATTTCCTTTCTCATAATAATTACCACCTAATGAATCACTAATTTCACATTTATTCTCTTTTTCCATTATGTTTATAGGTTTATATTCATTTATATCGTATACATAGAAATTATGGCAATAAAAAATTGAATCTATTCCCAATTTATCTTCTTGTACGTATTTTTTATTATTTATAGGATAAATAATATTTCCAATTTTGTAAACTTCACCATAAAAATGCTGAAATTCCTTTATTTTTTCATCCACCCTTTCCACAATTTTAGTATTTTGAATGTCATACTTTGGTCCTAACCTATAATCCAAAATTGATTTATTATTATTTAAATACATGTTAATAGTAATTTTCGACAATTTTAATCTTTAACCAAGCACTATGCTTGATATTAACATCGATGATTGCGACACAATCATAGATAACCTAGGTATTGGTATGGGAATACTATTTATTTGTAACATTTTATTAATTTCTGTTGTATATTTTTTTAATATGATCAATTCTGGAATCGTATATTCATGAAAATTTTGATTTATTTCGAAAACTAATATTTTTCTATTTTCTTCAAATCCAATTTTTTCCAATTTTAGAACTCTTCTATTATCATCTCCTGCAATTTTTCCACCCACCTTCCAAGTCATTCCCCAATCACGACTGAACAAAACACTCCCCTTTTCCCCCACCGCGACCCCATTGATCCCGCTATAGAGCAGTGGCAAGTCTTTCGGATTCAATACCACGATCGCTCGCAAGTTTTCATGCGTCCCGGTCCAAGCATGTCTCCAGGAACCACCTCCATCCGACGTAGACAAGATCGCCCCACCATCGCCTGCCAGCCAGATTTTCTGCGCGCCCTCCCAGTGATAGCTGGCATTCACCTTCGGCAGCAGCCGGCCAACCCGTGTGTTAGCATTTTACAAAACGTTGATAAATTTACCCTTGGCCACATCAAAATACTCTTTAGGAGTCTGCGCCACCCCCACACCAGCCCACAGCGGAACCAACAGCACAGCCAGCCCCAACACCGCTTTCCGTCCCAATCCCCACATCACACCCACTCCCCAACAGGCCACAGCGGCCTGAAAACACAATCCATCGCCACATTCAGGACCAGCTTCCGCCGCAATGCAAGCCCCGCTCCACACGACCGCGACGCTCGCACCGTCCCTTCCCTCTTCCGCCCGCCGCCGCCGCGCGCTAGGCTGTGCACAGGCACCAAAGGCCCGCTGAACCACACGAGGTGAGGAAACCGCATGCAATTTGAGTTCAACGAGCGCACCAAGGAATTGTGCGCGCGCGTCCAGGATTTTATGGACCGCTACGTCTACCCGAACGAGGCGCTGTACTACGAACAGCTAGACCAGGCGGAATCCCGCTGGTGCGTCGTTCCCGTCTTGGAAGAGATCAAGCAGAAGGCCAAGGATGAGGGCCTCTGGAACATGTTCCTGCCGGAATCCCGCAATGGCGCCGGCCTCACCAACCTCGAATACGCACCGATCTGCGAGATTTTGGGCCGGGTCAACTGGGCCGCGGAGGCTTTCAATTGCTCCGCGCCAGACACCGGCAACATGGAAGTGCTGGAGCGTTACGCCTCCGACGACAACAAAGAGCGCTGGCTGACCCCGCTGCTGAACGGCGAAATCCGCTCCGCCTTTGCGATGACGGAGCCGGCGGTTGCCTCCTCCGACGCCACCAACATTGAGTGCCGGATTGAGCGTGATGGCGACGAATACGTCATCAACGGCCGCAAATGGTGGACCAGCGGCATCGGCGATCCGCGCTGCAAGATCCTGATCCTGATGGGCAAGACCGACCCGTCCGCCCCCACCTACCGCCAGCAATCCATGGTGCTGGTGCCGCGCGACACCCCCGGCATCACGGTTGAGCGTATGCTGCACGTGATGGGCTATGACGATGCTCCGCATGGTCACGGCCAGGTGCTGTTTGAGAACGTGCGCGTGCCGAAGGAGAATATCCTGCTGGGCGAGGGCCGCGGTTTTGAGATCGCCCAAGGCCGCCTCGGCCCGGGCCGCATCCACCACTGCATGCGCATCATCGGCGTTGCTGAGCGTGCGCTGGAAATGATGTGCAAGCGCGGTTCGGAGCGTGTGACCTGGGGCAAGCCTCTGGCAGAGCGCGACAACTTCATGGAGCGCGTCGCTGACGCCCGCATCAACATCGAAATGAGCCGCCTGCTCACGCTGAAGGCTGCTTATATGATGGATACGGTCGGCAACAAAGCCGCCCGCCAGGAAATCGCCATGATCAAGGTCGCGGCGCCGAACATGGCTCTGCAGATCATTGACGACGCCATGCAGGCCCACGGCGGTGGTGCTATGAGCCAGGAGTTCAAGCTGGCCTTCATGTGGTCCCGCATGCGCGCCCTGCGATTTGCCGACGGCCCGGACGAGGTGCATCGCCAGCAAATCGCCAAGCTGGAACTGCGCCGCCAGGTCGACTGGCCACCACGGCAGGCCCGCTAGCCCAGCAGGCATACGCAGCCTCCCCGGAAGCGCGCAAGCGCTATCCGGGGCCTCCTTCATCTAGTCTTCCCACACCCTTGGCACCATCCCAAGCTGCCCCTACACTGCCCAGAACCACACCATTGGCGCGCAACAGGGGAGCAACGGCATGGGATGGAGTCATTTACTTCAAGGGCTTCGCGCCACTCTGCTGGCCGTGGCCACACTCGCCGCCAGTGCCGGTGCGGCGCTGGCACAGGAGGGCCTCTACGACCGCCCGGTGCTGACCCTCGACCCCGGCACCCACACAGCCGCGCTCCGCCGCATGGATGTGGATGCGGCGGGGCGGTTGGCAGTGACCGGATCGTACGACGGCACGGTGCGGCTCTGGCGCGTCGCCGACGGCACGCTGGCGCGAACCATCCGCGTGCCGCAGGGGCCGGGCGATGTCGGCAAGATCTACGCCGTCGCCACCAGCCCGGATGGCCAGATCGTGGCGGCGGCGGGATGGACCCGCTGGTCCACGTCCGACCCACAAGACCAAATCTACCTGTTCGATACCGCCACCGGTCGCATGACCCAGCGCCTCGCCCGCCTGCCGACCGTTGTCCAACACCTAACCTTTTCGCCGGACGGGCGCTATCTGGCAGCGACGCTGGCCCGCACCAACGGCCTGCGCGTCTACGACCGCGACGCCGGCTGGGCGGAGCAGCATAAATCCGCCGCCTACGGCGATGACAGCTACGGCGCCGCCTGGGCACCCGCCGGCTCTGCGGCCCGCCTGGCGACGACGAGCTATGACGGCAAGCTCCGCCTCTACGACGCCAATTTCGCGCTGCTGCCCACCATCCAGACGCCCCACGCACAGCCCAATGGCGTCGCCTTTTCACCGGACGGCAGCCGCCTCGCCGTCGGTTTTCAGGACGCGCCTGCCGTCGCCCTCTACGACACCAGCAGCTTCGCGCCGCTGCCACCACCAGACACCGCCGGCATCACCAACGGCAGCCTGAGCCGGGTCGCCTTCGATGCCGCCGGCACGCTCTACGCCGGTGGCAGATATGCCGAGAGCGGCAACAGCCCCGCCGTCGCCTGGACCACCGACGGCCGCCGCCGCAGCCTGCCCGCCGGCGACACCACCCTCCTGAGCCTGCGCCCGCTCGCCGACGGTCGGCTGCTGGTGGCGGCGCAAGACCCCTGGCTCGGCCTGCTCCGCCCCAACGGCAAAGCCGTCTGGCGCAACCCGCCGCGCCGCGCCGACCTGCGCGGGCAGCGGTACACCCTCAGCCTCTCCGCAGACGGCCTGACGATCGACTTCGGCTTCGAATATGGCGGCAAACGACGCGCCCGCTTCGACCTCGCCAGCCGCACCCTCTCCGCCTCCCCTCCAGACGATCACCGCACCGCATCGCCGGACCAAACCGACCGCCCCGGCCTCACCATCACCAACTGGGTGAACTCCACCACCCCCAGCCTGAACGGCACCCGCCTGCCCCTCAAAACCTACGAGCGCGCCCGCAGCCTCGCCATCCACCCGGATGGCCAGCGCTTCGTCGTCGGCACTGCCTGGAGGCTCCGCGCCTTCAACGCCGCCGGCAAGCAACTCTGGGAACAACCTGTCCCGGGCGAGGCCTGGGCGGTGAATATCAGCGGCAACGGCCGCCTCGTCCTCGCCGCCTACGCCGACGGCACGCTCCGCTGGCACGCCATGAAGGATGGCCGCGAACTGCTCGCCTTCTACCCCATCGACCCCGGCCCTGGCCAAGCCCCCAAAGACTGGGTCGCCTGGACCCCGGAAGGCGTCTACACCGCCACCGAAAGCGCCCAGGGCATCCTCGGCTGGCACATCAACCATGGCTGGGACGAAGCCGCCGAATTCATCCCCGCCCTCCGCTCCGACCCCACCTTCCGCCCGCAAGTCATCTCCCGCGTCCTACACTTCCGCGACGTCCGCCGCGCCCAGAAATTCGTCGATCAACAGGTCCAGCAGGCCGGCAGGCCGGCAGCCACAAACCAGCAGCCACAACCAAGCCCGCCCAGACCAAAAGAGGCGACCAGGGCGACCTCTACCTGCTTAACATCGGCATCAGCACCTACGGCCCCAACGCCCGCGCACTCGATCTCGACTACGCGCACAAGGATGCACTCGACCTGGGCAAGGCGCTGAAGTCCAACGCGAAATCCGACCTGTATTGGAATGTGTTTGATCAACCGCTGACCAATGCCGGCGCCACCCGCCGCGATATCTTCCGCGGCCTGAAGGACCTCACCAAACGGCTGCAAAAGAACAAAGCTGAGGAGCGTGCCAAAGACGCGGAACGGCCCCAAAACCTGATCATCTTCTACTTTTCCGGGCATGGCGCCGAAATCGACGGCGATTTCTATCTCCTGCCGCACGATGTCAACGCGCGCCAGGATGCCATCGAACTAACCGACAAAGGCATCCATGTCGGGCGGTTGCGCAGCGAGATTGCCAGACTGGCCAAATATGGCCGCGTCGTCGTCATGCTGGATGCCTGCCGCTCCGGCAACGCTACCGTCGCCGGCTCCACCCTTCCCGTCAACGCGGGCCGCTTGCACGACGCGCTACGCGGCCTCGACAACGTGCTGATCTTCACCTCGTCCAGCGGTGCCGGCCTGTCCTACGAATCATCGGACTACCAAAACGGCTTCTTCACGGAGGCTGTGTTGCGCGCCCTCACCACCCAGGCCGACAACACCGGCGATGGCATTCTGGATGTCACGGAATTTGCAGGCCATCTGGCAAATGGGCTAAGGTCGATCAGCGGCAACCGGCAGGAGATCCAGCCGGACTTCCGCTTCGTAAAGCCGCTGTTCGTCGTCAACAGGTAGGAAACACCACCATGCTGCGATCCCTGCTCTGCGCGTTCCTCGCTCTGACCGTTGCGCCCATCGCGCAAGCGGTGGAAATCAACAACTTCCGCGACGCCCTGGCCGAATTATCGGGCCGCGGGGCCGAAACGGTCGCCTGTGTTGAGGTGCTCAAGCAAAAGCAGGCCAACACCCCCGACACGCTCAGCAGCACCAAACTGCGCTATGGGGCCGCCAAGGGCGACATGGATGCCGTGATCAACGTCATGGTCGACCTGACCCGCGGGCGGGACGATGACATACCCCTGTCACAACGGACCGAGGACCGGCTCAAATCCGCCCTGACCACCGCCAAGGCTCTGTGTGACGAGGCGAACCAATTCCTCACCGCTGCCGATGAGGAAAAGTCCAAGGGCATTTGGGTGCTCGTCGCACGCGGTGTGCGCTACATTGCCGAAGCCATCGGCCTTTCGGCTGCGATCATCGCCATTGCGCAAGCAACCGACCAAAGCACCCTCTCCGATGCCGAGGTCGAATCCCGCATTCGCTCGCTGGAGGAACAACGCTGGCCCCCCTTCAACGAAATCCCACGCCCTGAATGACCCGGTTTGACAAATTAGGCCGAAAGTCCTATTCTCACATCACGACGGTGATGTAAGCACCCTATCTCAATCGGGAAACCCACCAATGTTAACGTTTGCGCACATTTGTTAAGGTCACGCACACTACACGACAGCGGTAGCTGAGGACGGCAAATCATGGTTTTCTGACGGATTCTTCCTCGGGAAAGGGATGATCCTGTGCTCAGAAAAGCATGTGCCGCCCTCAGTCAAAAAC
>CALKDI010000339.1 GCA_938084065.1 uncultured Alphaproteobacteria bacterium | reverse complement strand
GCGCGTTTCAGGGGCTGAGTCAGGCGCTTCTCACTGGTGTACATTTGCAGCGAGAGTTGCGATTTCGGGCAGACGCGGCCTTGTAGGATTGGGTCTTCGTCATTGCCGGTGATCTTCACCAGCTTGTCGCCCTTGAAGTGGAATTTGGTGGAGCAGGCGTTGAAGCAGATGTTGCAGCCGCCGGGCTCTACTCGGTCGGCTTTGCGTTCCTCTCGGGTGCTTTTGTAGGGGAAGGTGGAGGGCTCACCCTCGAACTTACCGCTGTCGGTGATGATCGGCATGGCGCGGTCTTCGGTGGAGAATGCCTGCGCCTCACCAATCAGCCGGTCGAGGTAGATGGTGGCCGGCTCCAGCAGCCAGGGGTCGTTGTCAATTTGCTTGCGGCCGTCAGCTTCAGACTGGGCTAGTAGGTCGTCGCGCTCGCCAAAGTGAATGGCCTTGGTTGGGCAGACGCTGGCGCACGCAGTGGTGGGGGTGGCTCCTATGGCCGTTTCTTCCGCGCGGCGCTCGCTACACAGGTCGCATTTGACGGCGTGGTGGCCGCCGGCATCATAGCCCATGGCGCCATAGGGACAGGCGGCGACGCACTCCCCGCAGCCGACACAGCGGTCTTCCAGCACTTGCACAACGCCGGTTTCAAGGTCTTTGACGATAGCTTTGGGTTCCACCGGGCAGGCGCGGATGCAGGCAGGCCGGTCGCAATGCTGGCATGCCATGGTGAGAAAATCGAGGGCCGGCCGGCCGGTATCGGCTGCTGCCACAGCATCGCCGAGCCATAGCACCCGGTTGCGCCGTTCACCTGCGCCCAGGCCGTGCTCGGTCTTGCAGGCGACCTCGCACGACTTGCAGCCGGTGCAGCGCTCCAGATCGATCATCAGGGCTAGGCGGTTGTTCATGGGCTTTTCCTGGTGGTTATGACCGGTCGAGTATGCACGGGATTTCCTGCGCCGTCATTCTTGCGCTGTCATTAGGAGCCGCCGCAGGCGACGCACCAACCTAGACCGGCCATTACTCGACCGGCAACTTCCCTGGCTTGCGCAGGTGCGAAACCTCCGGCTAAGCGGCGGGGACGGCGACGGTGAGGTAAGGTAGAGGTTGGTGCTGGGGGATGGCTGCAATGTGTGCAAACATGGGGTGAATGTTAATCATGGAGGAAATTTCATATATAAAATCAATGCATTATAGGTTCATGGGCGGGATTCTTCCCAAACTTTCGCAAATGTTTACACGCGCGAGAACATGTCTATAGGCTGTCATTCCTATACAGGCGGTCGTAGCGCCAATCTAAAGTAATCGTTTTTTCGATCGGCATAGATCGTTAGGCGCATGTCTTTGTTTGCACCAGTCGCGCGGTCGCAGTAGCATAGGCGGCAATAACTCCACCAGAGTTCCGTCGGATTGGAAAAATTCAATGTCCGCTACCACTGCGTTGCGCAATGCCGTTTCGGTTAAGGATCAGGTTTCGGATGAGGAATGGGCGCTGCGGCTCGACCTGGCCGGGATGTATCGGTTGGCGGCCAAGCATGGCATGACTGACCTAACTTTCACCCATTTCTCCGCCCGTATCCCCGATGCGGACAACCAGTTCCTGTTGAACCCTTATGGCTTGCGGTTTGAGCAGATCACGGCGTCCAGCCTGGTTCGGGTGGATATGGACGGCAACATCACGCTGGACAATGGTCACAGCGTGAATGCGGCGGGCTTCACCATTCACTCCGCCGTGCACATGGCGCGGCATGATCTGCAATGCGCCGTGCACACGCACACGCCGGCGGGCATGGCGGTCTCTGCTCTGCCGCAGGGGTTGATGGCGTTGACGCAGAAGTCGATGCGGTATTTCGGTAAGACTTGCTACCATGACTATGAGGGCGTCGCGCTGGATCTGGACGAACGGGATCGGCTGATCGAGGACTTCGGCGCAGAGAATCACACGATGATGCTGCGCAATCACGGCGTGCTGGTGTGTGCCTCCAGCGTGCGTTTGGCGTGGACCCGGCTCTATACGCTGGAGAAGACCATGCAGGCGCAACTGTTGGCGATGGCGTCTGGCGCGAAACTGCGTCTCCCGCCCGAGGAGGCATGTGCTAAGGTTGCGGCGCAGTGGGACAAGGGCGACGATAGCTATCGGCAGGATGGCTGGGATAGCCAAATGCGTCTGCTCGACCGCGCCGACCCAAGCTGGAAGCACTAAGAGCATGACCGTTACAGCAATGAGCGTGCCGACGCAGCCGGGAGTGCGCGAGCAGGTCTCCGCCGATGAGTGGCAGACCCGAGTTGACCTGGCCGCGTTGTATCGGCTGGTCGCCGCTGAGGGCATGACCGATCTGGCGGCCACCCATATCTCCGCCCGCGTGCCGGGGCCGGACGACCATTTCCTGATCAACCCCTATGGGCTGATGTATGAGGAGGTGACCGCCTCCAACCTGGTGAAGGTTGATTTGAACGGCGAGAAGGTGATGGAAAGCCCGTTTCCGGTGAACCCGGCCGGCTTTACCATTCACAGCGCCGTGCATATGGCGCGCCCGGATGTGGCTTGTGTCGTACACACCCACACGGCTGCTGGCATGGCCTTTGCTAGTGTCGAGACCGAGGTGCTGCCGCTAAGCCAGACAGCCATGCAATTCTATGGCCGTACTGGCTTTCATGCCTGGGAGGGCATCTCCACCGACTTGGACGAGCGCGAGCGGATTGTCCGCGATCTGGGCCAGAACCGTGCGTTGATCTTGCACAATCACGGTCTGCTGGTTGCTGGGCCGACGATTCCGGCAAGCTGGGTGCTGATCTTCCAGTTGGAGCGGGTGTGCCGGACTCAGTTGGAGGCCATGGCAGCCGCTAGAGCGATGGGCACCGACTTGGTGCTGGTCCCGGTGGCGGTGGCAGAGAAAACCGCTGAAGGCTTTGATCAGTCTCTCCGCAATGCTGCTGAAGGCCGTACCAATTTCGATTGGGACGCGCATCTGTCGGCTCTGGATGCAGAAGATGACAGCTTCCGGCACTAAATTGACGACGCCAAGATTTTGGCCAGAAAGGAAACCAACCCATGCCAGCCACAGCAGTTGACACCGTCCCCAGCTTAAAAGGCAAAGTGCCTGACGATGAGTGGGAGGCCCGCGTTGAGTTGGCCGCGTTCTATCGTTTAGTCGCCAAGCACAAGTGGGACGATCTGGTCGGAACCCATATCTCGGCCCGTGTGCCGGGGCATCCAGATCAGTTCCTGATCAACCCCTACGGCCTGTTGTTCGACGAGATCACAGCCTCCAGCTTGGTCAAAGTGGATATGGATGGCAACGTCCTGCAGGACAGCGCTTATCCGGTGAACGCCGCGGGCTTCACCATCCATTCTAGCGTGCTGAAGGGGCGGGATGACATTGTCAGCGTTGCCCACACGCACACGGTGGCTGGTATGGCGTTGAGTGCCGTTGAGGGCACGCTGCGCCCGGTGCACCAGAAGGCGCTGCGTTTCTACAACGCGCTGTCCTATCACGCCTATGAGGGCATCGCCGACGACCCGGACGAGTGTGCCCGCCTGCAGCGCGACCTGGGTGAGAATGACGCTATGGTGTTGGAAAACCACGGGTTGTTGACCTGTGGCCGCAACATTCGCTCCACCTGGGCGCTGCTCTACAATCTGGAAAAATGCTGCCAGGTGCAAATCGCACTGGAGGCTTCCGGCGGCGAGGTGGTCGAGCTTTCCAACGACATCAAGGAAAGCACTTATGCCTTGTTCCAACGCTCGCTGAAGTCGAACAGCACAGGCAGCAAGCTGGATGGCTGGGAAAGCTCGCTACGGCTGCTGGCAAAAGAAGATCCGAGCTTTATGCACTAGAAAACGCATCGTCATTGCGAGGTGTAGCCGAAGCAATCTCCTCTCAGGGAGATTGCCGCGTCGTCTACGGCTCCTCGCAATGACGGCCACGTTAGAGGAAACAAACATGCCCCTAGACTATCTCAACCTCGCCCCAACGCCCTCCGTCAAAGACCAGGTTTCCCCAGAAGAGTGGGAAATTCGGGTTGAATTGGCTGCTCTGTATCGCCTTGCCGCGAAGCACGGCTATGTCGACCTTGGCGGCACGCATTTTTCCGCCCGCGTGCCGGGGCCGGACGATCATTTCCTGCTGAATCCGTTCGGCATGATGTTCGCGGAGATCACCGCATCGTCGCTGGTCAAGGTCGATACCGACGGCAATATTTTGCTGGATGCCGGCAATCACGGCGTCAACGCGGCGGGCTTTACCATTCATTCCAGCGTGCATATGGCGCGCCACGACCTGATCTGCGCGGCGCATACCCACACGGTTTATGGCATGGCCGCCAGCTGTCTGGCCGATGGTATCCTGCCGCTGAGCCAGCACGAACTGCGCTTCCACAATCGCCTGAGCTATCATGATTATGAAGGCCCGGCGACCAACCTGGAAGAGCGCGAGCGCATTGTCGCCAACCTGGGCGTCAACAACAACATCGTGCTGCGCAACCATGGCCTGATGTGCTGTGGCCGCTCCATCCCGGAGGCGTGGCGCAATCTCTACGCACTGGAAATGAGCTGCGAGGCGCAAATACAGGCCATGGCCATGAGCAATGCCAGTGGCCGTCCGCTGAAGTTCGTGTCGGAAGACGTGGCGCAGGCGACTAGCGACAAGATCGAGGAACGCCATGGCAAAGCCTCGGTTAGCCGCGACTGGCCAACCCAACTCCGCCGCCTGAACGCGGAAGAGCCTGACTACGCGACGTAAGACGCAGGCCTAACCGCCCACCGTTTGCCGTGCGAGGGCCGTGACACTCGGCTTTTCCCGGGCGGCGAAGGGCATGGGGCGGCAGGCTTCTAAGGCTGCAACGCCAATGCGGATGGTGAGGATGCCGTTGACGGCGCCCTCACCAACGCGTCGGGCGACCGTGCGGATAATACTGCCAGCGACGGCGGCGGGCATCATGTCGCCCAAGGCCTCCATACCGCCAGCGGCGATCATAGCCAGGATGGTGCGCCGCAGTAGCGCCCAACTAGCCGCTGCACCGGGCCGTAATCCCTGCACATGTGCGACGCGGCGGACGATGCTCAGGTTCAGCCAAAGCACGAAGACAGCATCCAGAATCGGGTTTGGCGCGAACGCTGTCAGCACGGCAGCGCGGCGGGCGATGGTGCGGATTTCGGCAACACAGGCTTCATCTAGCGGACCGAGTACCAGTTGCTCGTAGAGTACCAATTTGTCCGCAGCGTCGGGGATATCGGCGGCGGCATCGCGGTATTGGGCTAGGGCCCAGGCCAAAGCCGGGCGGCGGCTGTGGATAGCCAGGAGCGCAGAAAGCGCTTTTTCAGACTGAACCGAGTCGCGGGTGGTCGTGGCCTGCTCCACCAGCACGCGGATTTTTGTGCGGCTGCGGAGGCGGGCGAGCGATACGAACTCGCCGATGATCAAGGCTACCAGGGCCATGCCCAATAGTGCCAATGAGGCTGCGGTGAGCAATCCCAATACAGATCCAACTTGGACCGAGGCAATGGCGCTATCGACCAGCCATGCGGCCAGGGCGGTGCCGCCGAGCGCGAATCCAGCCAATAGCAACCGCCATACCCAGGATCGACGTGGCGCACTGGTTAGCGCGCTGGCCGGGAGTTGGACCGGGTCTTG
Organism: uncultured Alphaproteobacteria bacterium; assembly: GCA_938084065.1. GTDB lineage: Bacteria > Pseudomonadota > Alphaproteobacteria > Bin95 > Bin95 > JACKII01. Next base: position 5,165 of record CALKDI010000339.1, on the reverse strand, counting down.
TGTATCGCTCTCAGGATCGGCGGTGGTGTAGGCATTGGGGTTGGGCGCGGCGCGGCGGGAGGCTGGGCGGTCTGTATTGTGTTCGGGTGCTTGCGTCGAGGCGGCGCGACGGAAGGGACGGGGACCGTTAGCGTCGGGCGGGTTTGGCTCGTCACTCATGCGAGGGAGTCTCCCAGCAGAAATTCTAGGGCGCGATCCATGCGCAGCGATGGCGGGCCTTGGTCGAGGCGAACGCTGCTCGGCATCGGGCGGAAGCCGATGGGCACGAACAGGCCGCTGGTCGTAACGGCGTCGAGCGATCGGGGCAGGGTGCCAGGCAATACCTCCTCAATCTGGTCCGAATCGAGGGGGAGACCGGCAATGCCGGGCCAGCGGCCATTCGAGGTGTCGATGGTCGCGTCGCGGGTGACGCGGAGCGCGGCTATGGCCTCACTTTGAATGCGTGCGCCGGCATAGGACAGGTTGCGGGCCGTATCTCCCACCAAAGCGCTGAGCAGGTCGGCCAATGGTTGGTGGTCGCCGGTGGGCAGGTGGTCAGCCTTGGTCGCGGCGAACAGCACACGGCTGATGCGATTGCCGAAGAGCAGCGACAGCCACGACGATTCCCCATGGCGGAATGCGCCGAGGGTGCCGTCGATTGCGGTTTTCAGGTCGGCGAGGCTTTCCGGGCCGGCGGCGAGGTGGTCTAGCAGGTCCACTAGTACCACCTGTCTGTCGATTCGCTTGAGGTGATGATCGAAGAAGGGGCCAGCGACCTCTCGCTTATAGGATTCGAACCGGTCGGCCATCAGCCGGGCCAGGCTATCGCGCTCCGGACGGTCGGGCGCATTGGGCAGGGGGAAGAAAGTGAGGGCAGGGGCGCCGGCCATCTCCCCCGGCACCAAGAACCGGCCCGGTTGCAGCATGGAAAAGCGTTCCGGCGCGTTGCGGGCAGCATTCAGATAGGCGCGGTAGGCCTCCGCCGTGCGGATGATGGCCGGTTCGTCTGTCCCGCCCGCCGGCATTGCCTCGGCCAGCGCCAGCCATTCTGCTGATAGCCGTGCGCGGCCACCGGTCCGGGCTTGGGCTACCGCCTGGCGAGACCAGGTGGCGTAGTCGAGGGTGAGCAGTGGCAAGTCCAGCAGCCATTCGCCCGGATAGTCGACAATATCCAGGTGCAGCGTGTTGGGCCGCTCCAGCCCGAAGGCCAGCGGGGAGCGGAACCGGATGGACAAACGCAGCTCGCTGACCGCTTTTGTGCCATCAGGCCAACGCGGTTGGTGGCTGGCGCTGCCGGTCAGGTCTTGCAGCACCGCTTCATAGCGAAATCGCGGCACGGAACCGCCGGGCATGGGCTGGAGTAGGGCCGCGTCGAACCGGCCTTCTGCCAAGACAGACAGCAGTTTCAGGCGGCTCGGGTGGAGCAGATGATGCACAAGCGAGGTGATAAATACTGTCTTGCCAGCTCGCGACAGTCCCGTCACGCCGAGGCGCACGCGGCGATCCAGCAGGCCGCCGGCCTCAGCGAGCCAGTCTTCGACTTGGTGAATTACTGTGGTCATGGTCCCGCATGTAGGGTGGGCAAGGCTGCGTGTCGACTGGGGATGTGCGGGGAGGGTGAATTCTCTTTTTTTTAAGGCTTTTCCCGAACTTGTCTCGGGATCCATGCCTGTGCGCTTCAAATCAGAATGGGGCTTTGTGGTTGGCTCTCAGGCATAGGCCCTGAAACGAGTTCAGGGCAAGGAACGCGGGGCAAGAGAAATCGCTAAACCCGCATCGCCGCCATGATCTCCGGATAGGCGTCGAAATCCTCCGTGCCGTCGATCACTGTGGAATGCGAGCGGACGGCGTAGAGGGAGCCATTCGTGGCCGCCGCGGGTTCCTGGCCATCCTGCAAGGCTTTGGCTGCGCCCAACAGCAGGCGACGCATGCGGATGACGGCGGTATCCGACGTGCCGAGGTGTTCGCGGGTGCGGTCGACGATGGCGCCGGCGCTCTCAACCATGGCAGCGTCCTGGGCGCGGACGCCGATGATGCCGCTGTAGGTCTCTGTCCGCTGCATCTCTCGGTCGATCAGGTAATTGTTGGTGCCATTGGCGACCGGCGTCAGCGTGCCGGGAATGACCGCGGCGTGCTGTGAGAGGCCGCGGCGCCAGCCGTCGATCTCATTTTCGGAGACAACGCCGTCTGGCCGGTAAGAGACACAAATGATGGAGCAATGGGTGTCGTCCGACGGCACCCACATGCGGAACGAGCGGGCCTGACCCGGCACCGGGGCGATCATGGTGTAAAATGGGAAATACCATTGGTTCATGCGCCAGTAATACCGGCCTTCATCGGTGCCGCGGCGGGCGCCAAGCACCATGCCGTAGTCGGTATCCACCACCTTCCATTTCGGCGCGCGGTCGTCCGCGAAGTAGGCACCGGCCAGGGCGGCTTTGTTCTCGTCCTGCTTGTTCACCAGGGAGTGGAGAAAGCTGACATGGGCCGAATCGATCTCGCCCTCAACGCATTGGGCGTAGTTGCAGTCCTGCGTCCAGCGGCTGGCGTATTGCTGTTCTGCCGGCAGGTCCATCCACTCAAATTGCGGCGGCTCACCCATTAACTCGGGCGGGCCCATATAGGCCCAGATGACGCCGCCCAGCTCCCGCGTCGGGTAGGCGGTGAGCTTGACCTTCGATGCGAAATTGCTATCTGCAGGTTCGGAGGGCATGTCGACGCAATTGCCATCCACGTCAAATTTCCAGCCGTGGTAGATGCAGCGGATTCCGCAATCCTCGTTACGGCCAAAGAACAGGCTGGACTGGCGGTGCGGGCAGTGCTCATCGACCAACCCGACCCGGCCATCGGTGTCGCGGAAGGCGATCAGCGGCTCGGCTAGCAGGCGGATGCGGACGGGGGTGCAATCTGGCTCTGCGATCTCGTTGGACAGCAAAACCGGCATCCAGAAGCGGCGCATCAGATTGCCCATGGCGGTGCCAGGGCCGACGCGGGTGAGTATTTCGTTGTCTTCGCGCGAGAGCATCGGCGATGTCCTCTAAAAGGGCGGGTGCAAGACGATAGGGCGGGGCAGGGGGCGTTGGCAAATGGAGAGGTGGGTTTATTCGCGCGGCGCGCGTTGGCCGGCAGCCTCCATCAGTGGCAGGACGCGGTCGATCCATTCTTGGCACTCGCCCAGATAATCGACCCAGCTCAAGAGTAGGCCATCGACGCCCATGGCTGAAAGGCGTTCGATCTGTTCGACGATCTGCTCTGGCGTACCGACGAGGGGATAGCCGCCATGGCCGGCTTTGAAGTGGAATTTGAAGGCTTCCATGACCGCCGGTTCTAATGTCTCCGACTCCATACCGAAGATCGAGAGCATGTTGTTGACGGCGACATCATCGCCGTATTCGACGACATAACGGTTGAGCGCGGCTAGTGCTTCGGCCTCGGTCTCGCGGCAGACGACGTAGACGTGAATCCAGCATTGGGAGGAGCGGCCGTTCTCGATGGCCATGGCCTTCAGCCCATTGATTTGAGCGACGTCGCTGGCCTCATCTTTCTGGCGCAGCATGACGAAGTTCATGTCGCAGTTTTCAGCAGAAAAGCGTTGGCCTACGGGGGATGAGCCCGCGTTCATGATGGCAGGGCCGCCCGATTGGATAGGCTTTGGCTGGCTCCAAAGGCCTTTGCCCTGGAAGAACTCACCATCCCAGTCAAACTCGGCCTCTTCGGTCCAGAGTTTGCGGGCGAGCGCAAGCCATTCGGCGGCGTAGTCGTAGCGGCGATCGTGGTCGCGCCATTCGGCACCGAACATCTCGAACTCGTTCTTGAACCAGCCACAGACGATGTTGAGGACGAAGCGGCCGTTCGTAATGTGATCGATGGTGGCGGCTTGCTTGGCGACGGCGACCGGGTGCATCAGTGGCACGTGCACCGTGGAAAGGAGGGCGATGTTTTCGGTCACCGCACCTAGGCCAGCCGCCCAAGTCAGTGTCTCGAACGTGCGATTGTTGAAGTTGCTGTCGCCGCCATAGCCTTTCCACCGGCCAACCGGCAGTAGCGCTTCAAAGCCAGCGCGGTCCGCCATCTGGGCCAGAGCGACGTTGTCGGCCCAAGTCATGGGCCAGGCCTCTGGCACGGTCGTCACGGTGGAGCCGCCGGAGCAGTTGAAGGCCATGACTCCCAGCTTGACCCGGTTGGTGCTAAACAGTGGATTGGTCATGCTGGTGTGCTCCTGGTTACTAAGAAACTCCGTCGCCTAGCTTGCTGCGAAGGAGGTCGGGATTCGGAGCAACATGTATACATGGTTGGAACTAAGTTGGGATCAGTGTCGTATTTTCAGCAAAACCCGGCGCGATCTCGGAATTTTGCCCGCTCTCTGGAAATGTGAGCTGGCATTCTTTTGATATTTGTGGTGAAAGTATGACAATAGACGATGAAGCTTGGGCTCAACATGACACCTCGATCACTTCTCCGTCGGACGCTTCTGGGACTTGTTGGTGGCGTTGCTCTCTTGCATGCCAGCTTTGGCTGACGAATCCAAACCCACGGAAGCAGACCTGGACCGGGCATTCGCTGCGGTTATTGCCGATCCCTCCAATCTGGATGCATCGTTCGAATACGCGCGCATAGCAGCGGCGCTGGGTGATTATGAGGCGGCGGTTTCCAGTCTGGAGCGCATGCTGATCTTCAACCCGAACTTGCCGCGTGTGCATGTTGAGCTGGGCGTTTTGTATTTCCGACTGAGGTCGTTTGAGGCGGCGCGCAGTTACTTCGATCAGACCCTGGCAGCCCCTGATGTACCAGATGTGGTGCGCGAACGAGTGAACCTGTACCTTAGGCAGATTGAGAAGGCGACGTCGAAGCATCGGTTTGCTTTCTCTATCAGCGGCGGTCTTCGCTATCAAACCAATGCCAACTCTGCACCAGGACGGGACATTCTGGTGATTGACCTGCCGGCGCAACTGGACCCTGAGTTCCAGGAAGCTGCAGATACCAATGTGTTTGTCAGTGGATGGATGCGGCACCACTATGATTTTGGCGGCCAGCGCGGCGATCTGTTAGAGCCTGCCCGAAAAGTAGTTGAACGATATCAGTGGATTGTGATTCACCGTCTTTGTGAAGAGATGGAGGCTCAGATGCCCTGGACAGATACCGCTCGCGTTGAGCATAGCCGCAAGACAGGCCGTTATCCAAGCGAC
>CALKDI010000338.1 GCA_938084065.1 uncultured Alphaproteobacteria bacterium | reverse complement strand
AGACTGGGAAACGACAATCGAAAGCTCGACCGCTTGGGCCTATGTCGCCAACATTCGCCTCATGACCAGACGCCTGGCAAGGTATTGCTATTGCAACTGAACTTTTGAGTCAGGCTCTAAGGGTTCTCGACCTTACCCGCGTCCTTGCAGGCCCCGTCGCCGGCCGATTTCTTGCAGCATATGGCGCGGAAGTTTTGCGCATCGATCCGCCGGATTGGGACGAGCCGGCTGTTATTCCCGAGGTAACCCTGGGGAAGCGTTGCGCCCGCCTTGACCTTAAATCAGCCGAAGGGCGGCCAATTTTCGAGGCATTGCTATCAGAAACCGACGTCCTGCTGCATGGATATCGACGCGATGCGCTGGAGAAACTCGGTTATGATGGCCAGGCGCTGCGTCGGATCCGTCCGGGCCTCCTGGACGCATCCCTCAATGCTTACGGCTGGACTGGCCCCTGGACCGGTCGGCGTGGCTTCGACAGCCTAGTGCAGATGAGCAGCGGGATCGCAGACCATGGCATGCGGATGTCCAAGACCGATAAGCCTACACCTTTGCCGGTGCAGGCCATCGATATGGCAACGGGCTACCTCCTCGCCGCCGCAGTTTTGCGCGCGCTAAACAACCAACGCACTTCCGGAGTCGTACAGTCGGCAAGGTTGTCTCTAGCGCGGGTCGCGGGCCTGCTCGGCACTTCCGCGCGGGATCATCTTGGCCCTGGCATTGCGCCTGAGACAGAGAATGATCTGGCCGCCAATATCGAACACACAGATTGGGGACCGTCGCACCGGCCGCAATTCCCCTTGCAGATTGAAGGGTTTGACGCATTTTGGGACCATCCGGCCCGAAACCTCGGCACCGCGCCGCCGGAGTGGCTAAGCGATTCCGCCTAGAGCATTCGCCGCGACATTGGCGCAGGTAAGAATGCTCTAAGTCTATGAAGTTAGAGCAGCTTTACCGTTAGCGGAGGTTTGCCATTCACACAAGATCGCGGCCCATTTTTCGCTCGTGCATCAGACCAGATTTTCCCGCAGGAATTTGCAGATCAGATCATATTCCGCTCTTGCCGCTGCTCCATCGAAACGGGCGCGCATAAAGCCGTGCACCATGCCTTTGGCTTCGCGGTAGGTGACGGTGATACCGGCTTGAGCCAATCGGGCAGCGTACTCTCGCCCGTCGTCGCGGATCGGATCGCTCTCAGCTGAATGAACCCAGTGCGGCGGCAGGCCCGATAGGTCTTTTGCCAATACAGGCCGGGCGTAAGGGTCCTGCGTGTGTGGATCGTCCGGCAAGTACATGTCGCGATAGCCCCGCGTTGCCGCGGTTGAGAGTCCCTGCCCATCCGCAAACTGGATATAACTCGGATAGTCCTGATCCAGCCCGGTTCCAGGATAGATCAGCGCCGCGCATGCGATTGACGGACCGCCTTTGTCCCGGGCCTTCAGGCACATCACAGCGCCCAGATTGCCGCCAGCGCTATCACCGGCCACGCCGATTTTTGCGGGATCAATCCCGAGAGCGGACGTGTTCTCATGCATCCAAAGCAGCGAGGCCCAGCAGTCGTCGACAGCCGCCGGATAGGGGTTTTCCGGCGTCAGGCGATAATCGACAGAGACCACCACAGCACCAACCTGATCAGCAAACCCCCAGGCGACGGTCTCAGAACTATCGAGATCCCCCTTCATGAAGCCACCGCCATGCATATAGAGAACGGCAGGCGCTCCCGCGGCAGGTGCATCCGCAGGACGATAGACACGAACCGCAATCGATCCGCCCTCACCACCGACCGAGTGGTCAGCGACCTTCATGTCTGCTGGTGGCGCTCGGTACATGCCCTTGGCGTAATAGTCCCAAGCCGCCCGCTGCCCCTCAATCGACGAGTCAAACATGCCCGCCGGCGCTCGCGCCTTGGCCAGTATTTGCATGTCTGGATGAATTGCTGGTTTGGTCATAGGAACCTCATTTTAGCTTGAGCGTGCGCGCTGGTTCGGTGGCAGATCGACGAAAGCGCCCGGACGCTTTTCCTTGTTCGCCGTCATGGCCTCCTGAATTTCGCTGATTTGCAGCATGCTGGAATTCCAGATCGCGATGTAATCCAGGCCATCTGCAGTGCTGTGATCGCGTGCGTAGTTCATCATGCGCTTATTACCATAGGTCGCCAGCGGCGCCTTGGATGCGATCTCCGCCGCAATCTCCATCACACCGGCCAGCATAGCAGCGTGATCGGCATAGACCCGGTTGACCAAGCCAACCGCCTGTGCCTCCGCGGCCGGCATGCGCCGCCCGGTATAGGCCAGTTCCCGCGCGACGCCGTCCGGGATCAACTTAGAGATGCGCGGGAAGGTGCCAACGTCGGCGGTCATGCCGATATTGGTCTCGAAGATAGTGATGAACGCGTCTTCGGTTGCATACCGCATGTCGCAGGCCGTGATCAGATCGACACCACCACCGATGCAACCGCCCTGGATCGCCGCCAGCACCGGCAATCGACACTCCTCTAGGCTGGAGAAGGTCTTCTGTAACCGCTTCACATTGTTATAGAAGCGCGCGCCATGCTGCATCCGCTTGGTCGCTTCATCCGTCGCAACCAAGCTGCCATCGCCAAAAGCGCTGGTATCCATTCCTGCCGTAAAATGCGGCCCTGTCGAGGACAGCACGATCACCCGAGCCCGAGAGTTATCGTCGATATCGGCAATCACCTCCGGCAACTCATCCCAGAACGCCGGCACCATGGCGTTGCGGATTTGCGGCTGGTTCAGGACGATATGGGCGATGTTGTTCTCGATGGTCACATCGAAACAGGTATAGGGCATGGCTGGCTCCAATAGAGATTTCCGCGACCCTACCAAAGCCGCCATGCACAAACCAGCCGCCTAGAGCAGATCACGATCCGGCTGGATCGGGTGAATCTGCTCTAACTCCAGAGATTGCGAGCAACTTGTCCGGACCAAATGATTCCATTTGATCCGGCGTTGCTCTAGCTCGGCGGCACGAACGCCGCCCTAGTGCCGCCATCCACCGGAATGATCGTGCCCGTCACATAGCCAGCATCCTCGCTCAGCAGAAAGCGCATGACGCGGACGATATCGATGGGCTCAGCAACGCGGCCCAGCGGTGAGTTGCCCGAAGGCCGCCAGCCACTGTGCTGGGCCGGGTCGCCTTGTTGATGGATCATCGGTGTATCCACAGTTCCGGGCGCCAGCGCGTTCACCAAGATGCCGTACTTGGCGCTCTCAGCCGCCAAAATCTGAGTCAACTGGCTGACGGCGGCTTTGGAGGCAGAATAGGCACCACTGTCGATCTTAGGCCGGATGGCCGCAATGGAGGACATCAGGATCACACGACCGATGCCACCTGCTGCCGTCGCCGCCCGAACCATCGGCATGGCTTCACGGCAGGTAAGCCACAGACCGCGGACATTCACGTTCAGCACTAAGTCGAAATCATCGACCGACATCTCCATCAAATGCCCGATCTTCAACACGCCTGCAGAGCAAATCAACGCATTCACTTGAGGCGCATCCGCTTCGATCCCACGCATGACAGCAGTAACCGCAGATGCATCGCGCAGGTCGCACGAGCGCGGGTGAAACCGGTCGGAAGCCAGCTCGCGGGTGGCTGGTGCCAGCGCCGCATCGGACACATCCACGCCATAGACGACCCAGCCTTTTGACAGCAAGTCTCGCGCGGCTTCCTTACCAATGCCAGAGGCGGCACCGGTGATAATGGCTGTATTGGGCATGAACGATCCTCCTTCAGGGTGCAGATTTATCGACATGGTCGACTGAGACGGACAGGCTGGCAAGCCCCTGTAGGCTCTGGCTCGCAGGCTCCGAATATGGCCTACTGCACAACCCCATCCGCGAAGACGCCAAAAGACCCATGAAAATCACAATCCTCGACGACTGGTTCGACACCTTGCGTGGCCTACCCTGCTTCCAAAAGCTGGCTCCCCATGAAGTCACCGTTTGGAACGATCACGTGCAGGATACGGACGCCCTGGCAGAGCGCCTGGCCGATGCCGACGCGGTGGCCCTATTCCGTGAACGCACCCAAATTCAGGGCGATTTGCTGGACCGCCTGCCGAACCTGAAACTGATCAGCCAGCGCAGCGTCTATCCACATATCGACGTGCCCGCCTGCACCCGCAATGGCGTGCTGCTGTGCTCCGACCAGCACGCAGGCAGCCCTTCTTATGCGGCGGCAGAGTTGACCTTTGGCCTGGTATTGGCTGCGATGCGGCAGATCCCACAGCAGATGGCCTCACTACAAGCCGGCAACTGGCAGATGGGCGTCGGCCACTCCGTGCGCCACAAGACCATCGGCATCTGGTCCTATGGCCGGCTGGGCAAGGCGGTGGCGAAATACGCCAAGGCCTTTGACATGGACGTGCAGGTCTGGGGCGGCGAACAATCTTGCGCTGAGGCAGTAGAAGACGGTTTCCGCAAAGCCGAAAGCCGAGAGGCCTTCTTCGCCACCAGCGACGTCGTCTGCCTGCTGGTCCGGCTGTACCCGGCGACCCGCGGCATGATCACGGCGGCGGACCTGGCGGCGATGCATCCGCAATCTCTGCTGGTCAACACCAGCCGCGCCGGCCTGATTGAGGAAGGCGCCTTGGTCAAAGCGCTGCAAGCCGGGCGGCCTGGGATGGCCGCCGTCGATGTATTCGAGCACGAGCCGATCGGCAAAGAAGGCCATCCGCTACTCACCATGCCGAACGTCGTCGCCACACCGCACATCGGCTATGTCAGCCAGGAAGAATACGAGCTGCAGTTCGCCGATATCTTTGAGCAAATTCTGGCCTTCGACCGCGGCGAGCCGATTGCCATGATCAACCCGGAAGTGTGGAAGGGTTAAATCCCGGTCCCCCGTCATCACTTCCCGTCATCTCACCTCCCGTCATTGCGAGCCGAAGGCGTGGCAACCTAGGGGACCCAGCCTGAGGCCCCTAGGTTGCTTCGTCGCCTACGGCTTCTCGCAATGACGGCGTGGGAGTGGGTCGGCTACCCCCTACCGGTCCCGAAACACCGCCTTGCGCTTTTCCAGGAACGCGCTCGTCCCCTCCTTCGCGTCTTCCAGGGAAAAGGAGAGCGCGGCCAGGTCGGCCTCAACCTTCAGACCATCGGCGATGGTGCGATCCAGTGCGCCCGTCACCGCCTCGCGCGCCAGTCGCAAAGTCGCCAAACTCATAGACGTAAACTCACGAGCGAAGGCGAATGTGCCTGCCATGAGGTCGCCTTCGATCACCCGGTTGACCAGCCCGATGCGCAGAGCTTCTTCTGCATCGGCAAAGCGGCCAGACATCACCAATTCCAGCGCCTGGCCCTCGCCCACCAGGCGCGGCAATCGTTGCGTGCCGCCATAGCCCGGAACCGCGCCCAACTTGATCTCCGGCAGCCCCATGCGAGCGCCCGGCAGCGCGGTACGGAAATTGCAGGCCAGCGCCAACTCCATGCCGCCACCCAATGCAAAGCCATTGATCGCGGCAATCGAGATGATCGGCAGCGTATCCAGCCGCGCCAGCACGCTCTGCCCCCGCCGCATCTGCGCACGAAAGTCGACCGGGTTCAGACTCTGCAACTCGCTGATATCAGCCCCTGCGCAGAACGCCTTGTCGCCTGCGCCAGTGAAGATCACGGCCCGCGCATCACTGGCCGCGGCCTGATCAATGGCGGCGTCGATCTCCTCCACCACCGAGAACGCCAGGGCATTCAAGGCCTCCGGGCGATTGAGGGTGATGATCGCAAACTCATCCCGGCGGGAGAATTCAACCGGCATCAGGACGCCTCATCAAAGCCAACGAACGTCACCACGTCTGAGACCGGCCGGCGGCGGGATTTCACATCGTTGGCGACAAAACTCTCATCTGGGTAGCCCATGGCGACACAGGTCATGATTACCTGATCGTCCGGGATTTGCGCGTGCTCGCGCACCACCGGCGACTGCATGATGCCCTGCCCGTTGATGACGGAGCCCAGCCCTCGGCTCCAGGCCGCCAGCACCAAACCATACGTCACCGCGCCCAGATCGAAATGGGCGATGGTTGCACCTGGCTCCAGGCTTTTGTCATAAGTGACGACGATGGAGACCGGTGCATCGAACTGCCGAAAGCCGCGCAGAACCCAATCCTGCCGGCGCTCCTTGTCGGTGCGTTCTATGCCCATGGCCTCGAACAACTGAATGGCCACGTCCACCTGGCGCTGACGGTGCACGCCCTCATAGCCGCCATGCATGGGGATTTCGCGCTGGACCGGAGCGCCGGCCAACGTGCGCTCCGTATTGCCTTTGCGGATGCGGTCCAGCGGCTCACCCGTCAGAATATGAAAATGCCAGGGCTGGGTGTTCATGGACGACGGCGCGCCAGTGGCGAGTTCGACGATTTCCTCCAACACCTTGCGCGGAACGGAATCCTTCTTGAAACCGCGGATACTGCGGCGGCCGCGAACCAGTTCATCGAATTGCATAGGGGAACCTCAATCTTTCATGGCGTCATTCCGCAATCGTAAATCCTGCCGCCTGCCTTTGCACGCGACATACGGGCGCTGGCGGGCGCTGTGTTGGGAAATGATCAGGGAAAGTGCGCTGGCAATTGAACGGAACGGCGATACAATCCCTCCGTACAACCACCCGCCAATCTAGTAGCCAGGGTTTGGGCCATCGTTGCCCGCCCGGCCAGGGAAACCCACGCCATGACCCAGTCCGCCGCCACCCAATCAGTGGCCCGCCTCATTGTTGAGAGCCTGGAAGCCCACGATGTGGACCAGGTCTATTGCGTGCCGGGTGAGAGCTATATCGGCCTGACCTCCACCATGGTCGAACGCAACTCCATCCGCGTCATCGTCTGCCGGCATGAGGGCGGGGCGGGCTTTATGGCCGCCGCCGATGGCCGGCTCAGAAACCGCGCCGGCGTGTGCATGGTCAGCCGCGGGCCAGGCCTTTCCAACGGGCTGGTGGCGCTACACTCCGCCTTTCATGACGCGACACCGATGGTGATGCTGGTCGGCCAGGTCGAACGCAAAGACTTCGGCCGCCAGGCTTTGCAGGAGCGGTTCCCGTCGAAGAGGCGTTCGTTCCGCGAACTGATTCCGCGCCCGCGAAGGCCCAGTTTCTAGCCAGATAGCATGCGTTCTTGGCCTGGGAA
>CALKDI010000337.1 GCA_938084065.1 uncultured Alphaproteobacteria bacterium | reverse complement strand
AGACCGATCAGCTCTTTTTTGCTCAGCGAATCCAGTGTTTCCGAAATCATCCGCAGCTTGAATCAACTGCCGGGTCTGGTGTCAATACCTCAATTGCCCTCCGGCAAACCCCTGTTCAACGAGGGGGGTGAGCAGTTACATCCCCTTTTACTGATAGAAGCGTCACGGCAGCCAATTACATCAAACTGCCACCACTTTCATCGAGCCCGCTTCACATAAACTTCTTAGAGCCCCCACTTCACCGCCGCGCATACTGCACTGACTGCCGACCGACCGTCTCGCGCGCAATGATCATTTTTGAGACCTGTGCTGTGCCGTCGCCAATTTGCAGACCCAAAACATCCCGCATCCGCTGCTGGTGCGGCAGGTCCATAGAATAGCCCAGATGGCCGTGGGTCAGCAGGCATTGTTGGATCGTGTCCGTAGCCAATTTCGGCGCCCACCACTTGCACATCGCGGCCTCTTTGGTGTGTTCCATATCCTGATCACGCAACCACAGCGTTTTGTGGCAGAGCAGTCTTGCCGCCTGCAATTGCGTGTCAAACTCGGCCAACGGAAAGGTCACGCCCTGGAACTCAGCTATGGGCCGGGCGAAAGCCTGCCGCTCTAGGGTATAAGGCCAAGTCTCATCCAGCGAAGCCTGTGCTGGGCCGATACACATCAGCCCGATTAGCGCACGCGAGTAGTCAAAGCCCTGCATCACCTTGGAAAAGCCAGCGCCTTCCTCGCCCACCATCATATGAGCCGGCACCCGCACATCTTCAAACCAGATCGACCCGCGCCCGATAGCTTTTGAGCCCAAATCATTATAGGCAGACCGCGTTACGCCGGTGCTGTGCAAGTCCACCAGAAATGCCGTGACACCGCGCGCGCCATCCCCCACCGCACCTGTGCGCGCAGCAATCAGGCAATGGTCCGCCTGCGCCGCCGAAGAGATAGAGGCTTTCTCGCCGTTCAGGATAAAGCTGTCGCCATCCCGTGTCGCGCGCAGGATTAGGTTGGCGGCGTCGGTGCCGCCCCGCGGCTCTGTCAGGCCCAGCGCGATCATTTTGCGGCCGTCAATGTATTGCGGCAGGTACTCCGCGGCTAAATCTTCGCTCGCATGCCGGGCTAAGACACCGGCGCACAGCATCGTCAATAATTGCACATAGGAAACCGAGAGGTCGGCATAGGCGATCTCCTCGATCAACAAGCCCGCCGTCACACTGTCGATACCCAGGCCGCCAAATTTCTCCGGCAAATCAGGCGCGATTAAGCCAAGAGCGCCCATCTCCAACACCATATCCCGGTCGAACTTCCCATAAGCCTCTCTGGACTGGAAATTCGGCGCCAGTTTCTCCCGCGCATAACGACGGGCGGTTTCTTGTAGTGCGCGCTGGTCATCTGTTAGGCTGAAATGCATCAGGTTTTTCCACTGTGGCAGGAGACGAGGACGGAAACATTAGGCCGCCTTTGTCGCAATCCCACCGATGCAGATCAACACCGAAAAATACGGCCCCCACCGGGAGCCGTATTCCAGGTCAACCGATAGTCCGCTGCTCTAGCGACGCCGGCGCAACATGGCGATGGTGGCAAAGCCACTGGCCAGCAGGCCCAGAGCCGCGGGAACCGGCGTTGCGGTGGGGTTGGGTCCACCGCCCGGACCGGGATCGCCAAAGACGTGGTCGTCAGCGAAGTGTCCCGCACTCGCCAACGCCCATTGGTCCGGGTTCTCGCCTTGCCCATTGTCAGACAAGGTCCAATAGATCTTCACTTCCGAAGCGCCTGTAAAGCTTAGCCCCTCAACCAATCGCAGCGGCAGCCAAACGGCCAAGTCTGCGGTGGAGTTGTTGTTTGCGCTGGCTGTCGTCCCATCCAATAGGATCGATCCATACGTCGCCTGATCGAAGTCGAATACAACCACGTCGGCAACCGAAACGATCAGATCGTCAATGGTAATCGATCGCTCAGAAGCCTTGCCTGGCTCATTCGAATTGAAGACCATTTGAAAGAACGTTGGCGACCCAGCGTCATCCACTGGCAGGTCAGACAATCGTACCAGCCCGCTCGCCCCCGGATTGTTCGTGTACACCGGCGATCCTGCGATACCTGGATAAGTCGTCTCGTTCGCCGCCTTACTGATCGAGAACTCTTTCGCGAACAGATTAGACGGCGAGGTATCAGTACCATCCAGCACCACGCCGTCATTCACCAGAGCCGTCGTCGATCCCTTAATCGTTATCGCTTGTGCTGGCACAACTGCTGTCAGACAGAAGCTCACGATGCACGCGGCCAATGCAGCAAATCTTTGCGTCACCACGTTATCCTCCTTAAATAAAAAATGCCTACCATCAGATCAAACATCTCCACCCACTTTTCTATATGTGATAACTCGTAAATAAAAATCAATTATTTTATAACAATTTTCTTCTTTTACTTTATTATGGTTAAAATATTTAGAGCCTGCCCGAAAAGTAGTTGAACGATATCAGTGGATTGTGATTCACCGTCTTTGTGAAGAGATGGAGGCTCAGATGCCCTGGACAGATACCGCTCGCGTTGAGCATAGCCGCAAGACAGGCCGTTATCCAAGCGA
>CALKDI010000336.1 GCA_938084065.1 uncultured Alphaproteobacteria bacterium | reverse complement strand
AGGTCCAACCGTGGATGACAATCTGCGTCGGGCGGCCTCGAACCTGATCGGTGTCGATGTGATGCCACAGCAAGGTGCGAATGTGTATGACATTCTACGCCGCGAGAGCCTGGTCATGACCCGTGAGGCTATCGAACATTTGCAGGAGCGCCTAGGATGAGCCGCGCCCGCCGAATTCGCCCCGTCGGAAAGCCCGATGAGGCAGAAATGCTGCGCATCCTCCGTGCGCCGCATATCACGGAAAAGGCAACCCTGATCAGCGAGCACAATCAGGTCACCTTCAAGGTGGCGATTGATGCGACAAAGCCCGGCATTGCCGCGGCGGTGGAGCATTTGTTCAAGGTCAAGGTTAAAGCCGTCAACACCATCCGCATGGATGGCAAAGTCAAGCGCTTCAAGGGCATTATTGGCCGGCGCAATGACTGGAAGAAAGCCATGGTGACGCTAGAGGATGGCCATTCCATCGACGTTACCACCGGTATTCCGGCGCGCTAAGCCCAGACGCACAAGGACGAAGCACGATGGCATTGAAACAATATAAGCCGAATACGCCGGGCCAACGCGGCCTGGTGTTGGTCGACCGTTCCGCGCTGTTCAAGGGCAAGCCGGTCAAGACATTGACCGAAGGTCTGAGCAAATCCGGCGGACGCAATCATCACGGGCACACGACGTCGTTCTGGCGTGGTGGCGGACACAAACGCCGCTATCGGATGATCGACTTCAAGCGTAATAAGCAGGAGATGGATGCTACAGTGGAGCGGATCGAGTATGATCCTAACCGCACGGCGTTTATTGCTTTGCTCAAGTACGAAGACGGCGAATTGGCCTACATCCTGGCGCCACAGCGTTTGGAAGTTGGCGACGTGGTTCGCTCGGGCAACGGTTCTGACATTAAACCGGGCAATGCGTTGCAGCTGCGCCGGATCCCTGTCGGCACTATTGTCCACAACGTAGAGCTCAAGGTTGGCAAGGGCGGTCAGATTGCCCGTTCTGCCGGTACTTATGTTCAGTTGGTTGGCCGTGACGCTGGTCTGGCGCTGTTGCGGTTGTCATCAGGCGAGATGCGCAACGTTCCGCAGGAATGCATGGCGACCATTGGTGCGGTTTCAAATCCGGATCATGGCAACATCAACCTGGGCAAGGCTGGTCGGAACCGTTGGCTTGGCCGACGCCCACACGTTCGAGGCGTCGTCATGAACCCGGTCGATCACCCGCACGGTGGTGGTGAGGGTCGTACCTCTGGTGGCCGTCATCCGGTAACGCCATGGGGCAAGCCGACCAAGGGCCATCGTACTCGGTCGCCGAAGAAGCCTTCGGATAAAATGATCGTCCGTTCGCGGCACAAACGATAAGAAAGGGCGATTAAGCAATGGCACGCTCTGTATGGAAAGGTCCGTTCGTGGACGGGTATCTGCTGAAGAAAGCAGATGCATCGCGCGAGTCCGGACGCAACGAAGTGATCAGAACCTGGTCTCGTCGGTCCACCATTCTGCCGCAATTTGTCGGCCTGACCTTTGGCGTTTACAACGGCCATAAGTTCATTCCGGTTCAGGTTAATGAGCAGATGGTTGGGCACAAGTTCGGCGAATTTTCGCCGACCCGGACCTTTTTTGGTCATGAAGCCGATAAGAAAGCGAGGCGACGCTAATGGGCAAGCCTTCAGCCGAGCGCGCTTTGCCCGATAACGAGGCAAAAGCAGTCTTGCGCAACATTCGCGTCAGCCATCGCAAGCTGAATCTGGTTGCAGCCAGCATTCGTGGCATGCCAGCGGAACGCGCCCTGCTTGCACTAAAATACTCGCCCAAGCGGATCGCTCAGGATGTGCGTAAGGCACTCTTGTCTGCGGTTGCAAATGCGGAAAACAATCATGAGCTGGATGTAGATCGTTTGGTCGTATCGGAAGCTCACGTCGGTAAAGCGTTGATCATGAAGCGCTTTCATGCCCGGGCTCGTGGTCGTGGCGCACGGGTTGAAAAGCCGTTCGCACATTTGACCATCATCGTGCGTGAACAGGCAGGGGAAGAAAGCTAATGGGTCATAAAGTTAACCCAATCGGACTGCGCGTTGGCATCAACCGCACCTGGGATTCTCGCTGGTACGCCGACCGCGGCTATGCTGACCTGCTAGAAGAAGACCTAAAGATTCGGGAATATCTGAATGGTCGTTTGAAACAGGCTGGCGTCTCCAAGATCGTGATCGAACGTCCGGCCAAACGGGCTCGAGTGACCATTCATTCGGCCCGTCCTGGTGTGATCATCGGTAAAAAGGGCGCTGATATTGAGCGTCTGCGGCAGGCTCTGTCGAAGAAGTGCTCAGGCGAAGTGTCGCTGAACATCGTTGAAATCCGGAAGCCGGAAGTCGACGCCAAATTGGTGGCCGATAACATCGCTCAGCAGTTGGAGCGTCGGGTTGCTTTCCGTCGCGCTCTGAAGCGTGCGGTGCAGTCGGCGATGCGTCTTGGTGCGCTCGGGATTCGGATCAACGCCGCCGGTCGTTTGGGTGGCGCAGAGATCGCGCGGACGGAGTGGTATCGCGAAGGCCGCGTCCCATTGCACACGCTGCGCGCGGACATTGACTATGGCTTTTCGGAAGCCCACACAACGTACGGCGTTTGCGGTATCAAGGTTTGGGTGTTCAAGGGCGAGATCCTGGCGCACGACCCAATGGCGCGAGACAATCGCACGACCGATCAGCAGGTATCGCTGGGCCGCGGCTAACGCGCTGCCCTGGTATATCGTCTAACGACGAGGGAAACGGATTATGCTCAGCCCGAAACGCACTAAGTTTCGTAAGCAGCACAAAGGTCGCATTCATGGTAATGCGAAGGGCGGCACCGAGGTTTCGTTCGGTTCCTATGGCTTAAAAGCCATGGAGCCAGACCGTATCACGGCTCGTCAGATTGAGGCGGCACGACGTGCGATGACACGTAAGATGCGTCGTGTCGGCAAAGTCTGGATTCGCATCTTTCCAGATGTGCCGGTTTCGTCCAAGCCTGCCGAGGTCCGAATGGGCAAAGGTAAAGGCAACCCGGAATTTTGGGTGGCCAAGGTGAAGCCAGGCCGCGTTATGTTTGAGGTCGACGGTGTGCCAGAGGCACTGGCGCGCGAGGCGTTTGAGCTCGCCGCAGCGAAACTGCCGATCCGCGTTAAGTTCGTCACACGGCCTGCATACCTGCCTGTCCGTGAAGAGGTTGTCTACGAGGAGCGCTCTGCTGAGGAGTTCGACGCGGAGATGGAAGCTTGGACGGATGATGATGCATCGGGTGATGCAGCTGAAGGCGATGCTGCGGAAGAGGCTAACTAGATATGAAATCAGCAGACGTACGCAGCTTGTCGGATGACCAATTGCAGGAGAACCTCTCCTCGTTGCGCCGGGAGGCATTTAACCTTCGGTTCCAGCGGGCCTCTGGCCAGTTGGAGAGCACGGCTCGTGTCCGGCTAGTCCGTCGCGACATTGCCCGGATCCTCACCATTTTGGGCGAGCGCCGCCAGGCCGTCGCGTCGGCTGCTTAACAGCAGTCGCCGCAACAGATCTTAGGAAGTATTTGTAAGCTATGCCAAAACGCATCCTTCAAGGCTTGGTGGTCAGCGACAAGGGCGACAAGACCGTTATCGTTCGTGTCGACCGTCGTGTAGCCCACCCTGTCTATAAGAAAATCATCACGCGGTCCAAAAAGTTCATGGCCCACGACGAAGGTAACCTCTATCGCATCGGTGATACCGTGCGAATCGAAGAGAGCCGGCCGTTGTCGAAGCGCAAGCGGTGGGTCGCAATTGAACGGACCGCGGAAGGCGTGATGTCACGGACAGACGCCGCTGAGGCGGAAGCCGCAGCAGCATTGGCGCAAGCCGGTGGTGAGGCTGCCGCTCCAGAGTCCTGATTGGCGCAAGCCATTCAATAAGTTACGTGCCGGGCTCCGCCCGGTTCCTGAAATGTCGAGGAGATTAGGTCCATGATCCAGACGGAAACCAATCTCGATGTAGCGGATAATTCCGGGGCGAAACGGGTGCAGTGCATTCGCGTCCTCGGCGGCACTGGCCGTCGTACCGCAAGCGTCGGTGATATTATCGTCGTATCCGTAAAGGATGCGATCCCCCGTGGCCGGGTTAAAAAGGGCAACGTGCATCGCGCCGTGATCGTTCGCACTGCGAAAGAGGTCCATCGTGCTGATGGCACGTCGATCCGGTTTGATCGCAACGCTGCTGTGATCCTCAACCCCAACAATGAGCCGGTCGGCACCCGTATCTTCGGCCCGGTGACGCGCGAGCTGCGCTCCAAAGGTTTTATGAAGATCATCAGCCTGGCACCGGAGGTGCTCTAACGATGCAGCGCATTCGCAAAGGCGATACCGTCGTTGTGACGACGGGCAAAGATAAGGGCCGCACGGGCGAAGTTTTGCGGGTTCTCCCGGAAGACAACCGCGTCGTCGTCCAGGGCGTTAATATGGTGAAGCGCCATAAGAAGCCCAAGATGGGCGATCCCGGCGGTATCCAGGAAAAAGAAGCCACCATCCATGTGTCCAATGTCGCCCATTGGGATTCGGATGCGAACAAGGCTACCCGGGTCGGCTACAAAGTGCTGGAGGACGGTCGCAAGGTTCGCTTTGCCAAACGCTCTGGCGAGCAGATTGACTAGGGACGGGAAAGGATAAAAACGATGCCAGCTCGTCTCCAACAGCAATACGTCGATACTATTCGACCAGCGTTGCAAAAAGAATTCGGCTACGTCAACATTCACCAGATCCCCAAGCTCGATAAGATCGTGCTGAACATGGGTGTTGGTGAAGCTGTGGCTGACTCGAAAAAGGTCGAGGCCGCCGTCGGCGACATGACCAAGATTGCCGGCCAACAGCCGGTCGTCACAAAAGCCAAGAACTCCATCGCCGGCTTCAAGCTGCGCGAGGACATGCCGATCGGGTGCAAGGTGACCTTGCGCAGCGTTCGTATGTACGAATTTCTGGATCGCTTGGTGACCATCGCGTTGCCACGTGTTCGGGATTTCCGTGGCGTTTCCGCCAAAGGCTTTGATCGCCGAGGGAACTACAACATGGGCATCCGCGAGCAGCTGATCTTCCCTGAGATCGAATATGACAAGATCGATGAGATCCGTGGCATGAATATCACCATTTGCACGACGGCAAAAACGGATGCGGAAGGGCAAGCCTTGCTCGCCGCATTCAAAATGCCGTTCACGAGCTAGGGCGAAAGGAGCGTTTCGCGATGGCAAAAGTAAGCGCGATACAGAAAAACCAGAAGCGTCAGCGGATGGTCAAAAAAGATGCCGCAAAGCGTGCGGAGCTGAGGGCAACGATCAGAGATCGGGACCTGCCGCCGGAAGATCGGTTCTATGCACAGTTGAAGTTGACGGAAATGCCCCGTGATGGGTCCAAGATTCGGGTGCGTAACCGCTGCCGTATCACTGGTCGCCCACGTGGCTATTACCGGAAGTTCGGCATTTCCCGCATTGGTCTGCGCGACCTTGCTTCATTCGGTGCCCTGCCGGGCGTCGTAAAGTCCAGCTGGTAACGGCAAGGGAGGCGATTTCATATGGCAATCAGCGATCCTTTGGCCGATATGCTCACCCGCATTCGCAATGGCCAACACCGACATATGTCAACCGTGCGTTCGCCGCAGTCTCAACTGCGGATGAATGTGCTAGACGTGCTCAAGCGCGAAGGCTACATCCGCGGTTATACTGAGGCTGAATTGCGCGCTGGCATAGGCGAGCTCACGATCGAGCTCAAATATGACGAGGGCACACCAGTCATTCAGGAAATTCGGCGCGTTTCCAAGCCTGGACGCCGGGTTTATTCCAAGATCAAAGATCTCCAACCGCACCGTGGCGGCCTGGGTATCTCGATCCTGTCGACACCGCGGGGTGTCGTCTCCGATCATGAGGCGCGTGCGCTGAATGTCGGCGGCGAAGTCCTTTGCGAAGTGTTCTAAGGCGAGGGTAAGGAAAACAACCATGTCTCGCGTAGGCAAAAACCCCGTTGCCATTCCCCAAGGGACCCAGGTCACCTTGGATGGCAACATTCTGAAAGCCAAAGGCAAGCTCGGTGAGCTGTCTTTGACGCTGAACGATGATGTTGAAGGTGCGATCGAAGACGATAAAGTCGTTATTCGACCGCGCGGCAACAGCCAGCGTGCCCGTGCTATGTGGGGCACGTTCCGCGCTCAGGCGCAGAACATTGTTCAGGGCGTATCGGAAGGTTTTACAAAGAACCTCGAGATCAACGGCGTTGGTTACCGTGCGGCAGTGGAAGGTAAAAACCTTAAACTGCAGCTTGGCTACAGCCACGACGTTATCTACCCGATCCCCGATGGAATTCAGGTCAAGTGTGAGCGCCCGACGGCGATCAGCATTTCGGGCCATGATAAACAGAAGGTCGGCCAGGTCGCGTCTGAAATTCGCGCTTGGCGTCCGCCAGAGCCCTACAAAGGCAAAGGCGTCAAATATGCGGATGAGTTTATCTACCGCAAAGAAGGCAAGAAGAAATAGTCATGCCTACTCCACGCGAACAAATTCAACGCCGCCGGTTGCGGGTGCGCAATGCCATCCGCAACAACAGCGATCGTTTGCGCCTTTCGGTGTTTCGGTCCGGGCGTCATATCTATGCACAAGTCATTGACGACCGTGCCGGTCGGACACTGGCCGCCGCATCATCCGTCGAAAAGGATGTACGGGCTTCGCACAAAAGCGGCGCAGACCGAGAAGCCGCAGCAACGGTAGGCAAGATCGTTGCTGAGCGGGCTCTGGCAGCTGGCGTCGCCGCAGTGGTCTTTGACCGCGGTTCTTACCGTTATCACGGCCGGGTGAAGGCGTTGGCGGATGCCGCGCGCGACGCCGGCCTACAGTTCTAAGGAGAGACCGATGGCTAGAGGTCCCCGTGGCGATCGGCGTGATCGCGAACGCGAAGAGCCGGAATTCGTCGAGAAATTGGTCTCGATCAACCGCGTTGCTAAGGTGGTGAAGGGTGGTAAGCGTTTCGGCTTTGCCGCGCTCGTCG
>CALKDI010000335.1 GCA_938084065.1 uncultured Alphaproteobacteria bacterium | reverse complement strand
CGTTATGCCCCAATCAGCAATATGGGTTGCTCGCACCGCTTACGGCCAACCGTCCTGCCCGATGGTGCCATCATAGCCCAACACCTCCTCCGATTGGATCGCGCCCGAGTGGCATTGCCGTGGTCGCATTGCTAAAAAGCGTTTTAAGCCATGTATAGGCGGCAAGTATTGCCAGACCTAGGGAGCAGTAAAGCCATCCCTTAGTGCCGCCACGGTCCTCCTAGCGCCTTTGTTGGACATCCTGTTAAATTTCGGACCAACCCTAGACGCCTGCGCGCCAGGGAACGCCATCTTGACCACGCTCACCGCCTCCGATCACATGGCGCACGATGAACACAGTCGCGAGGGCCATTCCGAAAAACGCGGCGGTTGCTGCCCCCCCTACGTCAGGGTAGTTGTCCGCTTCTCTCTTTTTTCTCTATTTTTCAGGTGGGCGGGATAGGATGATGACATGGGATATTCACCGGAACGCAAGGCCGCTGTTTTAAAGCGGATGCTGCCTCCGAACAGCTTGCCTTTGCGGCACTTGTCGCAGGAGGAGGGGATTTCGGAGGCGACGCTGCACAAGTGGCGAGCGCATGCGCGTGGGACAGGCCAGCTTTTGCCGGATGCCGATGCGGGCCCGTCCAGCTGGACGTCGCGCGATAAGTTTGCGGCGGTGCTGGAGACGGCGGCGATGAATGGTAACTGCTCACCTGGTTGGCTGAATCGGCGAAATTTACAACTCACTGCCCGGCTGAGCGTTCTATAAGCTATTGTTTTTAAACAATATCAATTTTCAGGCGGCATGCAACCGGGGCGGAAAAAGCCAACCACGTGAGCAGTTACAGGAACTGAGCACCGCCTAAAACCGTACAACCGCAGCTGCCTGTACCGGCCAACTTGGTTGTCGGTGCCTGCAACCGAAGGGAGGGCGTAGCCCGACCGTAGCCGCCTGCAAAGCTGTGTTCGTCGCGCAACCGTTCGAAAACGCGTTTGGCTGTATGGCGCTGCTTCCTTGGACGACCGACATCCTCTTGCAGCCACTGGTCAATGTGGTCCGTGAACCCGTCCAGCTTCGGCCGCTTAATCGGCGCAACCCTTCGGTAACCAGGCGGCACCGAATAGACGATGATCTTATCAAAGCTGTCGCGCGAAATCCCAAACCTCCGAGCTATCGCCCGCTTGCTCTGCCCGCCTTGGAAATACGCCAGACGTACCTTCCGATACAATTCCACAGTGAAAATACTCCCACCCTCCCTGTCGCCAGAAAGGGCCAAAGTGGACGACTTTTACGCCGCCCGCAGCAGGGTTATCCCGCCGCTACCGTGGCCGACTTTTCCACCGCCGCTTACATTCGGGATAATACCAATATGCAGCCCCAATCATCGCCAGCCCCAACCCACCGGAATAATTCAAGAATCCGGAATCATGTAAAAAATAACTCGACATCTTAAAGCAGTAGTGATATGTAAAGTTAGTCATGTAAAGGGTGCACCATGTTTTGGCGTTTGATAAAGTTATGCCTATTTTTTAGCGTAATGTCATGTATGGCAAACGCACAGACGGTTCTCGAAGTGCCATTCTACCGTGGCGCAATCGGGGAATCTGTCACGAATACTACTGCCCCGTTGAATCTAAGTACATTCAGCACCTTAGGTATTGATAGTGCAACAATATCTCAAACGATTCTAAATGGTGGTACCGACTTTGGAGACGTACCCCAAGGTAATGATTACAACGTTAAATTGACTTTTCAATATGGAAACGGCAATCCCAGCCAAACAATAGATGCGGTTGTAAATTTTCGAGACGGGAATACGGAGGCAATTGGTTTAATCACAGAGCCAGATTCCGGCGGGGTGTACCCTGATGATGGCTCTGGTTACACAGTCGCCACGGGAAATCGGCCAGTATATCTTTTACAGTTGGCAACCTCGACCGGATCCTATCAAGAAGGAGGCGTCCCCCTAGTAAACTCGAACGATTCTAATACACAGGCATTGAAAGCCTTGAATGACTACAAAGACCAAATCGAGGCAGGACTAGACCCGCAGACCGGAGCCACTGGTGGTGGATCAACTGGTGGTGGATCAGCTCAGGGTATGTCGTGTGGGAATGCCTCTAATGCTGGTATTCTCCAATGTAACCCAGTTGATAATTCACTGGGCCAAACATCTTATTCCATAGATTCTTTCAGAAATCGCATTAGTCCCACCATTACTACGCAAACACAGGATGGAAATAAACCTGATAGTATACCGTTAAGTACGAACGCAGGATTATTTGAGAGAAATAATTTTGCCAACACAATTTCTGACAGTACTTTAGATATTGACGGAAGCCAACCTTTGAATTCGCATCAGTGGAACAGCGGCATAATTTCTAGCGCCATAGGAAACATAACTAATAAGCACATTTACAACAGAGACAATCCAGGCTCTGACATTCTCGTGGGCAATAATATCTTGAATACGTCAACACATGGAAATCATGTGGATGCAGTGTCCGATGCATCTGGCGTAAGCTCTCAAAATAGAAACGTATCTTTTTTGCAAGAAAACTTTGGAGAAGTAATAAACAATTCTTCAGGCGCCCAGTTTAGATTGTCTACAGTAGATGGAACAGGGTCTGGCGCCAGTGATAATATCAATCAAGTCGAGACCATTGCCCTTCGAGGAAATTCGTCTATAACTAGAGCTCGAGGTAATTATGTAAGTTACACACTGAACGCAGTAGAATAAACCTCTTTTTCTTGGAAATTTTTGTGTTTAAAATAACAACAAACGATTGACTGCGGTGCTGCCGCAGCGTTAGTTGAGCAGTGTTACCGTTCGGTAAAGTTGCTCTAGCGGATCGTTTGGCTGGTCAGTGACGCCGCCTTGAGAGCGTAACACCTGGGCACCAATTCGTCGATCCGGTTGATCTTGTGGTCGACAATGCCGCCGAGGACGTCTGTCAGCCAAGCCTGCGGATTGACGGCGTTGAGCTTGGCGGTCTCGATCAGGGTATAGGCGATAGCTGCCGATTGACCGCCACGCTCGGACCCCATGAAGAGATAATTTTTTCTGCCGAGAGCCACACAGCGCATGGATCGCTCCGCAGAATTGTTGTCCGCCTCCAGGCTAATCGGGCTGGGCAGATCGGGGCTCCGTGGGAGTTTCTTCAGCAGTGTACGCTAAGGGAAGACGAAGTTCTTGGGATTGAAGCGGTTGGCGCGGATTGGACGATAGCGTTCGAGGGGGCGGTCAATCTCGTTCCACAGATAGTCGCCGGTGAGCGCTATATGGCTCCAAGGCAGTGGTGCGACCTGGGCGAGCAGCGCACTGGGGATGGGGGTGCCCTGGTCGTGGACGAAGCGGACGGCGCGACTAAGATAGACGGTGTTCCATAGGATGATCGCGTTGCAGGTCGACCGATTGGCGCTCGTCGTTGGTCGACACCCGCATGTAACCGACCAGCATGTGCGACAAACCCAAAATTAAACATTGCCGCACACCGTAACGATCCGACAGGGTTTGTCGCGGAGAATATGGCGGCTTTTCGTGAGGCCCCTCATCGACCCCGCGCCAGGCACGACAATCACATGTTTGACGACACCCGCCAAACCAGTTGCTTTGTCCTTAGCGTACACTGCTGAAGAAATTCCCACGGAGCCCCAAGGAGCTGCTACTGGCGACGAACCGGCCCACGGGGGGGAAGCCTACGCACGTCTCAAAGCGGCGCTAAGCAGGCTGCATGGCACCAAGATTGAGACCAACATCGTGACCGGCGGGCAGGAGGAATTCGACGCCTTCGGGTTGATAGATGCCTTCAAAATCGTGCGCACCACCCGCGATGGGCGGATGCAAACGGTGCAAGTGACGCTATCGGATTGGGTGTTTAACGCAATACGGCACAAGGAAGTGCTGACTCTGCATCGGGACTATTTTAGGCTGCGCAAGCCGCTGGAACGGCGCATGTATGAGCTGGCGCGCAAGCATTGTGGGCAGAAAAGCATGTGGAAAATCAGCCTTGGCCGCTTGCAGGAAAAATGCGGATCAGCTTCAACGTCGAAAGAATTCCGGCGACTGATCTCGAAGATTGTCGAACAGGATGAAGCCTATGCGCACATGCCGGATTATTCAGTCGGCCTTGTGAGCGACATGGTGGTGTTTCACAATCGGGGCACCCTGCCCTGCCCTACGGCGGCGAGTTCGGTGTCGATGCCGCCGCTACAGCCTGACACGCATCACGAAGCACGGCTGGCTGCGCCGGGCTGGGATGTTCGCAACCTAGAGTCGGAATGGCGCAACTGGTGCGCCAAGGAAGAAATTGAGCCAAGGCGGCCTGACGCACATTTCCTGAAATTCTGCCAGAGTTGGTATACGAAGCGCGGCGATCCACGATAGTGTGCAAGTGTGCACACCTGCACAGATTTATTCCTTAGGTGTTTTGCTGGCGATGGTAGGTCTGCGACGGCTTTGAAAGAGCATGTCTATGGCCTCGCCTAGTAGCGTCTGTAACGAGCTGTCTTCCTCTAAGGCGATCTCGCGGAGCTGCTTGGACACGGCAGGGTCAAAATAACCGCCCACGTGTTTCGTGGATTTACGAGACGGGCGCGCATGGACGGAAGGTGTATCTTCGACAACTACCGACGCTGATTTAGCCGTTTTGAGGGCCGCGGCGAACTTGTTGCTCATGCTGCACCACGCTGCGCTGAACGTTCCAAGTGTGCACACATGAAGGTGTGCAACGCTTCCGCTTCGGCGGCGGCTTTCCCGTCTGGCTCAAACTCTTGGGCGGTTTGACCGGAAATGAGAGCGCGAGAGAACGCCACGCGGTTGACCAGCTGCACCGGACAGACCGACACATTTAACCCCCCAATCGCTTCTGCTGCCTCTGCGGCCTCGTTGCCTTGGGCCGCGACGGCATTCATCACCACATGCACATTGCCGTTCACGGCGTGCACCAAATCGAGCGTGTTGGTGATCGCTTCCAGATCGAGGATGGCAGGGCGACAGGGTACCAGCACCAGATCGGCCACCTTAGCCGCTTCTAGCGCCGTACTATCCGAATGCGGAGCTGTATCTAGGATAACCAGCTCACCGCCCGACTCCTTCACCCGTTCCAGCTCATGCCCCAAACGGCTGGCGTGAGCCGAGATGACCACCGGCACCTCTTCTGCACGTCGGTCTGACCATTTTGCGGCTGATGCCTGTGGGTCTAAGTCAATAATGGCGGTGTTGTATCCTGCATGCGCCGACGCAGTAGCCAGGTGCAAAGCGAGGGTCGTCTTACCCGCACCGCCTTTCTGGCTGATGACTGCTATGATTTTCATCGCCTGTACCCTTATTGGTGCGAAGCACCTGCACGTGTGCACACTCTCACACATGCAGGTGTGAGACAATTAAATTCGAATGGCCCCGTAGGTGGGACGTAGGGCTGAGCGGAACGGTTTCCCTTCATAAGGCCGAATTTTCGTCGATGCATCGATAGATGGTCGCCGGATGGACATTGAAGGTTCTGGCCACGGCTGCAATCGATTGGCCGTTTTTGACGAGATCCCGGACGACTTCCTTTTGATCCTGCCTGAGCTTTGAGGGACGTCCGAATGGAACGCCGCGGGCCCGGGCGGCCTCGCGACCTTCCTGGGTGCGGGTCAGGATCAGCGATCTTTCGAACTCTGCGATGCCTCCGAAAACGGTCATTATCATCTTGCCCGCTGGGGTCGTGGTATCCGCCCAAGGTTCGTCAAGAGATTGTAATTCTGCTATTTTTTCGTTGATAGTCTCGGCAACGCGGAGAAGTTCAGTCGTGGAACGGGCCAAACGATCGAGCTTGGTGACGACCACGACATCGCCTTTACGGAGTTGCTCCAGCATCTCCTCGCACCTGGGGCGTTTCTTGGCTGCTCCGGAGATCTTCTCTTCGAAGAACATCTCACAGCCAGCTTCCGCCAGCCTGGAGAGCTGTGCATCCAGGGTTTGATCCTTCGTGGACACCCGTGCGTAACCGACTTTCATGGGGCGGGCTCCAGCGGTGTGCGAAATATATTGCAAAAAGAATTTCTTTCGCAGCCATATTTTGCGAAGGAATTTCCCTGTCTTTTCTGTGCAGCCAATGCACCGCGCGAATGTTTGGAGATTTGCAAATGCCGACGCGCTATCTTTCCGCCGACCAGCGCGCCCGGTTCGGCCATTTTGACGGTGATATCCCCCCTGACCTGCTGGCCAGGCACTTTGTCCTTGATCACATCGATCTGCGCGCCATTAGCGCTCACAGAGGTCTTCGGAACAGGCTTGGCTACGCTACGCTCCTGAGCAGCGTCCGTTTCATTGGTACATTCCCCGACAAGGCGGAAGACGTTCCGCCGGCGGTTCTGTCCTGTCTGCGAGCACAGCTGGGGATCGAAGAGCCTGTTGGGCTTGCTGGATATTTTCAGTCCGGCACCTTTGAGTGGCGGCTATATCCATCAAACCCTTGGGCAGACTGAGAAACTGCTTCCGCTCACGATAGTCGAACAACGGCAGCTTGTCGAAAATCTCCTGCTCGTTCGCGGTAAGGATGAGCATTCTGGGCATGAATGATCTCCGGTGAAATTTTGTTCGGAAAACCTTCGTTTTAGGAACAGGTACTGCTGTTCCTAAAAATATTCACTACAGCATCGAAACTATAGCCGTTTTCCTTGTTCTGAAACTCGTATTCTTATATGATTGAAAAAAATGGATTTGAGAATAGATTATCATGCTCATCGGTTATGCCCGCGTCTCCACCATGGATCAGAACCCCGCGTTACAGATGGATGCGCTTCGGGCAACGGGTTGTGAGAAGGTTTTTACCGAAAAAGCCTCTGGCTCACATCGTGAACGGCCCCAACTCCAAGCCGCACTCGATTATCTCCGCGAAGGGGATACGCTCGTGGTCTGGAAACTCTCCCGGCTGGCACGGTCACTGACACAGGTCATCAAGACTGTGGCGGAAATCAATGAACGCGGCATCGCACTCAAGGTGCTGACCCAGAATATCGACACCAGCACGTCCGAGGGACGGCTGTTCTTCCATATGACCGCGGCGTTCGATGAGTTCCAACGGGAACTGATTGTGGAAAACACTCGCGCTGGTCTTGCTGCCGCCAACAAACGTGGCCGGCGGGGTGGAAGACCAAGAGCCATGAATGAGCAGACCATCAAGCATGCTGAGGCCATGCTCAAGGACGCTGAGAACTATCCCTTCATCGGCGATGTAATCGACCAACTCAAAATTGGCCGGACAGCCTTCTACCGGTATTTCCCGACAGACCGCATCAAACAGCTCAGAAATGAGCATGCCGATAGCGTTCAGCCGTAGGTAAATCCTGTGGGACTTTCGGTACCTTTATGCAGACGGACCCGATCTTGGTGATACGGCTCAGATCGGCTTGCCCTCTATTCACTCTCCACGCCTTTTGAGCACCAGTAGGAAATGATAGCGTTGCGGCTCATGCCACGCCGCGCCGCCATAGCATCAATAGCAGCGAGCAGATCTCCATCGAAGCGAAGCGCCACAGGTACCTTTTTTGGTTTTGCAGGAGTCGCTGGGGCAGCGCCAGAAATGAATTGTTCTGCCGCCTTCACATCGATTTCGTTTGTACCTCCTTTAGGCTTTCTTTGTACGGTCATTGTATATCACTTTCATATCATTTTGCTTGACGCCAAGCCCGGTTAAGAGGCCGAGCAATTCGCCAATGGCACCAGGATTGCGGGGCTTCAATTCCAGCACCGAAAGCCCCTGCCCTGCCCCATCTGAAAACGCCTTCCTCTGCACCACAGGCGGCTCAATCAGGCGTAAGCCTGGATAGTCCTCGCGGATGATCTCTTGTGTCTGTGCGTTATCCGATCCGCGTGGGAACGCCAGATTGAGCACGGCGAAGGCTTCCAATTTTGGATTGGTGATGCTGGCTTCCTCTATCAGCGCAGCCATCCCTTCAAGCGCCCATGTTTCGAAAGAACGTGGGGCGACAGGCACGAGCACACGATCAGATACGGCCAAGCCTGCACGCAAGCTCGGGTTATCCTGTCCGCCTGCATCAATGATGATATGGGCGAACTTGCTCCGCATGGTCACGACCTGGTTGACGACTTCCTTGCCTTGAGCACGAACGCAGGTAAAGCCTGCTTCGCCAAGTGCCTCAGTGCGGCTTTGGGTGAAATCTGCCGCCGAGCCTTGCTTGTCTCCATCGATCAGGAGCACCCCGCCGCCTTTGCCTTCGAAGGACAGGGCGACGGCGATATTGCAGGCAAGCGTGGACTTGCCAACACCACCTTTGATGTTGCCAACCGTTAGAATCATGTGAGCCTATAAAGCATATTGAAAAACCATCCTATCAATAGCGATTGTATATCATTTCGCTATCATGTCCAACACAAGGAAGGGCAGGCTTTTAGGCGGCCCCACGTGTTTGAAACCACTTTTTGCAGAAGCCTACGAAGGCACTATCGGGGTGTGTCGGCAGCTCTTTTATCCAGTCACGCCATTCCCGCTCTAGATAGTGAATGTCCCAGCTGGGAGCGGCGTCTCTGGCTTGCTCGTAAGTCTCTGGCTTGAGGCGAATAGAGGTCGTGGCGTTTGTTGCTTCCCGGTGGTGCACAGTGCCTCTATTGGCGAAAAGCACATGCTCACCTTCGATCCGCACGCTGTAGTCGGGCATATGCGCGTACTTAGCGTCCTGGCTAGTGATGTTCTGCACTAAGCGTTTGAACTCACGCGCCGTTGAATTTGAGCCGGACTTTTTCTGCAGGAGGTCGAGAGAGATCTTCCAATCCCCTTGAGTACCGCAGTGTTTTCGAGCCAGCTCGTAAATGCGACGCTCTAAGGGCTTCCTGAGGCGAAAATAATCGCGGTGCAGTGTCAGAACTTCCTTCGCCCTGATCGCATTGAAGACCCAGTCTGACAGCTTGATCTCTACTTCTTGCATTCGACCGTCGCGGGTTTGGCGGACGATGCGAAAGCGTTCAATCAAACCAAACCCGTCAAACACTTCGGTTTCAGCCGTCGCGATATTTGTGGTTATCCGCGTCCCAGACAGGCGCTCTAAAGCAGCCTTAAGGCCGTTATAGCCTCTGCCATCCGTGACACGGTTTGTCGCTTGCAAGATCTCGTAGGCCTTAAACCGCACAATCTGTGAGGGTTCTCGCCCTTCGTTTAATCCTGCGATTAGTTGGCTGATGGCATAGATCAGCACATCACGGTCATGCATCGTCGCCAACCCCTTTACGGAAGGGGTTATTTCGACGAAACGGCCATTATGCTCGTAGCGTCTTATGCGAGTATCCGGCTTCGTCGAAAGCGAGAAGATTGGATGTTCCATCGATGCCATGTCGCCTTTGGGGGCGGCATCGAACAAATCGCACACGAAAAAGTCGGGCGTTGGATAACGCTCGGGCAGGAGAGGGGACGATGATTCTTTCGTGATTTCAGACACACATCTAGTTTCGTGATTTCACACACAACGTCAAGATGTTTCGTGATTTCACACACAACGTCAAGATGTTTCGTGATTTCACACACACAGTCTTTCGTGATTTCACACACACAGTCTTTCGTGATATCACACACACAATCTTTCGTGATATCACACACAATCTTTCGTGATATCACACACAGTCTTTCGTGATATCACACACAAATTATAAAAAGATAGGCCAATTTCCCATTTAATATCAGTGTATTATCGCCTGTGGATAAGTGCTTAACACTTACTTAACACCTATTAACACACACGCCGCTCCAGATTTACCGTCCTGGAACGGCTCCAGACCCCCAAAACCCCTAACAAGATCGACCCAGAATCATAGGCCGTCGCAGCCAAAATGGAGTCCGGCTAACGCCGGACAAATTCAGTTAGTTTTTGCTTGGCGATAAAACAACAGATGGCCAATCGGAGGCCCCTGCCTGTCCGAGACGAGCCCCTGGCCAGCGCTGGTGAGTTGGGCGAGATGCTGAGCTATGTCGATGCCTCGGTTGCGGATGACTACACCAGCTGGGTTAGCGTAGGGATGGCGTTGTTCGCCGCGAGCGACGGCCAAGCGCTGGCCTGAGGCCGTTGAAGACACTTGGCACCTCAGCCATTGCGGGCGCAGTCCTGGCGTCTGCGCCTGAATTCAGCCGATCAATCTTCGCGGCACGTCCGCCGCTCGCACAACGCCGCCAGATGGCCGACCTTTTGGCACTTTCCACCGCCAATGATGAGGCCAAAAACTGATGCACGAATTCGAATTGGACCGCCTAGTTAAGATCGCCAAGGTTGCCGTCGCCAACTCCGAACGCCCGCTGATGGGCGGCGTGAGCCGCGATTTCATCGCTGGCGCAGTCATGCAGGTCGCCATGAAACAGCGCCGCGAGGACGAGACACCCGAAGGGGTTTTTGCCCGTGTTACGTTAGAAGACCACGACGCCCGTATCCTGATGAAGGCACGACACCTGACAGCTACACCACTGGCGAAAATGTCACCAGCGACCAAAGAAATCGAGGGCGCACAGCGCCAGTTGGATGCCATGATCGCACGTCACCGGCTGAAGGCTGGCGGCGCCTACGAGGCCGCGTTTGAACTCCTCGCGCGCGATGGCGAAGGCAAAACCTTGCTGCGGACGATCCGCGGTAAGTAACGGAATTCGGTGGCGCGTTTACTCAAATGGCGCGCCAACGATAGCACCGGGCGGGAGACGCCGGTGCAACGTGCACAGCCTCGGCTTCAAGGCTGGCACGGATACAGCGGCGGTGAAGGTCGGGGCGCTGACTCCTTATGCCCTGAGGACCTTCGCCGCCGCTGCATCGAACGATGATGAAGGACACACCATGTCAGCACGAGCCGCGACACTGCCCCACGGCGTCGAGATTCAGCGACACCGCGCCGAGGCAATCGTTGCCGCCCAAGGTCCAGACGGCGCGCATGATTTGGCGACCGCAATCCTGGCAACGTTGGCCGCTGGTGGCTGGATTTTCACAATCGAAATCGAAGGAGACGAAAATTGCACGTAAGCGAACGCAACCGCGCCTATCGCAGGCAAGTGCTGATGCCGGTGGTTCTGGAACTCCAGGCGGGCGGCTGTTCAAACTCTGAAATCGCATCTGAATTGAACCGCCGCAGCGTCCCTGGAATCCGCACTACAGCGCCATGGACGGGCACCAGAAATGGCCGCACCGTGCTAAAGACCGAAACCCACCTCAGCCGCCAAGCCCGCGCAGCCGGGCTACACGCCCACCAGCTGCGCCCTGGCCAGAAGATACCCGCGCAGGCACGCTGGCAGCACGCACCACGGCTGACGGATGAGCAGGTTGCCACCCTGGACCTGCGCCAATGGGGCGTGCGCTTGGATGGCCTGATCGTTGTCGATCTTGATACGAAACGCGACCCTGACGCTGCGACAGCTGACTTCCAACAGCTGCTGGAGGAAGTGCCCGGCCTGCTAGGCGCTGGCCTGATAGTTGAGAGCGGATCGCGCAACGGCGCGCGCCATTATTATTTCCGCCTGCCGGATGGCTTTGAGGGCAAGACTGGCAAATACGGTGGCCATATCGACTTGCTGACCGGCAACGGACACCAAGTGGTTGGCCCTGGCTCAATCCATCCTGAGACTGGCTACGAATACCGGATAGTCTCTGGCTCGTTCGATGAGATCGACGAGGCACCAGCCGCGTTGCTGGCCCTGATCGCCAAGCCTGAACCGCAGCAGCTACCGACACGCACAGCCGAGTCCCTGGCCAGTGACGGCGAGCTTGGTGAGATGCTGAGCTATGTCGCCAACGATGATGTCGAATACGACCCTTGGCTTTGCGTGGGCATGGCGCTGCACGCCGCGTCTGACGGCCAAGCGTTCGATCTCTGGTGCCGGTGGTCCGAGCAGAGCGCCAAACACGTTCTTGCGGGCATGGCTGACAAGTGGGCCAGCTTCGCCACTGAGCGAGACGACGCCATCGGTGTTAGCACCTTACGCTGGATGGCCGTCAAAGGCGGCTGTAGGGCACGTAGAGCAGACGAGCCGGCGCCACGCGTACTTGCCCAGCCCGATTAGCCTGGAGGCGGCTCAGACGCGCTTAAAAGGCGACTATGATAGGATCCTTGCTGCGTCTGCCGATCACTGGAAGTCGTATCAAATCTGGAAAGGCGCTGGCGAATTCGGACCGCCACCACGGCCACCTGCTATGTCGGCCAACGTCACGGTTGGCGCGGGCAAAACCACCTTGATGCACAAGGCCCTGATCGCCGCTGATGCTGACGCGATTATTGCCGCGCCATCGCACAAGCTGGCAGAGCAGCAAAGGCGAGACCTGATCGCAAGCGGGGCATACGATGACCGAGATATTGAAGTCTGGCGCGGCATGGGCCAGCCGGACTACTACGCCACCGGGCACCTGATGTGCAGACGTCACAACTACATGAAGGAAGCACTGTCCGCTGGCCTGATCGTTGAGCACGTCTGCAAAATCTGCCCGCACAACGGCAGCGCGAAGGCCACCGCGCCAACCTGCGGGGCCACCTACCAACGCAAGCGCATGGACGTTCAGGTTTGGATCGTGCCGCACGCGCTGCTGACCGATCCCAAGTTGAACCTGCCACGCCCGATTGGCGGCGAGCGGGTGCTGATCGTTGACGAAGCACTGCCCGCCCGCGACGCGGTGGTGCTGGACCCGGCAGACGACCTGGGACCGGTGTCAAAAACCTTCCTGCTGAACACCCATGAGCAGCTACTGCTAGGCCGCCACCGCTCGCAGCTGGCCTGCGTGATCCTGGCGACGGCCAATGGCCAACATGTCAGCCGGGAGACGATGACCACCTACGGCTTCACCGCAGACAGCGTTGCCGAGGCGTTGGCCCTGGAGAAGAACACCCAGGTGATGGTGTTAGCCACGGGTGATCTGGCAGTTGACGGACCCCGCTTCGCGGACGCTCGCAAGGCTCACAGCTCGAAGCGGATGAAGCTGTGGCAGCTGCTGTTGGAGATGCTGGAAGGCGAGGAAGCCGCATCGCCTCACGTCCTAGCCCACAACGGCAGAGCACACATGCGGTGGCAGTCGCGGCTGACCCAGGGTGTCGACAAGCTGCCGGTGCTGCTGCTGGACGCCACTGCCGAGCCCACAATCAACCGGCTGACATGGCCACACCGGCAAGAGGCTGCCGATCTTCGCATCGCAGCACCGTATGAGCGGCGGGTGCGCGTTACAGGAACCACGTTTGCGAAAAGCTGGCAGGTGGTGAGCGAGGACGCGAACGAGCGAACCAACGCCACACGGCGGAACAACGTCGAGCGACTGCGGCGGATGCTGGAGCATCGAGCAGCGCTGGCTTGGCCACGGACGGTTGGCTTTATTGGGCATCTGGCGACAGTCGAAGCCCTGCGGGGCGGCAACCTGCCGAAGAATTTGGTCACCGGCCACTTCAACGCGTTGCGAGGGTTGAACACGTTTGAAGGCGTGGCCGAGTTGCTAGTCTGCGGACGGACCCTGCCAGATGAGCGAACCATCCTGGCGATGGCGAGAGGCCGTTTCGGGACGATGAACCCAACGCTGGAGCAGCTGCACGCCATCCGGCGCAGCATCTGCGAGAACGAGATCACCCAAGCGATAGGCCGAGGCCGAGGCATCCGACGCAGTGCTGCCGATCCGCTCCGTGTGTTTGTGATGTCCGACATTCAGACGGGCGAGCCAGATCACGAGGCCATCGCCTGGGACGCTCTCCAGCCGCTGCCGCCTTTGGTGGAGAGAATGCCTAGCTTTTTCATTCGTCTAGACTGCTAATAGTCTAGACTGCTAGCAGGCAGAGCCAGTCATCACCGCGCAACTCGCGAACACGCACTTTCGCGGCGTATTGCTTTGATTGCGAAGCGCGCGTAGATTTTGTGCTCAATGGACTATGGCGCACTAGCGCTGGTAGTCCAGACGCGAAAACGCCGCCCGATGAGACCAATCGAAGGGCGGCGCTTTCTACATTCACACAGGAGCGCGCTTGGGGCGTTGCTATCTGCACAGTTTTTTTTTGCACATTGTGCACACAATGGCAATGCAAATCTGTTCAGGTTACAGCGTCCCGGCGGATCCTGAGATTAGGAACCCTGGCCATGTATGTCGCCAACGAAAACTCTGCACTTGATATGAACGCCTCCGACATCCGCGCGCTGCTTAAGCCGCCGGAGGCCGCAGAGCTGCTCCGCTGCAATTCCGAGACGGTTCGCGTCTGGTGCCGGAAATATCCGCACTTTGGCCTCAAAGTTGGATCGCGCTGGTTCGTCACCCCGGCACAACTGGCCCAGGTGGCTGCTGGCGTGCCGATTGAGTTGGTGCGCTAGAGGCCGGGGCCTTGGCCCTATATGATGCCAGTCCGCCCGCTGCTGATAGCCGGGAGAGACTGGACGCCCTGAAGGCCGCGCTAGCAGGCAACGCCGCTAGCCTTGCCGTTGAACTATTCGGCGAGCCGACTGGCCGCTCTGGCTTTGTCTGGCGATGGGGCCGGGCCGGCTCGCTTGCCGTCACGGTTAAAGGCCGATGGCGCGGGCGGTTCAAATCATGGGAAGCCGACGAAGGCGGCTCGATGCTGGACGCCATCATGTTCGCGCATGGTGGCAGCTTTGCCGATGCCGTCGCCTATGCGAAGGGCTGGCTTGGCTGGCGTGATGGTGATCCCCAGCACGTCATTAGGAAGCCGCCGCCGCCCCGCCCTGCTGTTGTAGACATAGACGCCGCCGACAAGGCAAAGCAGGCGACTGCCCGTCGCCTATGGGAACAGGCTGGGCCTATCCCTGGCACGCCCGGCGAAGCCTATCTGAGAGGCCGTGCAATCACTCCCGACGCTTGGCCCGATGCCGTGCGATGGCATGACGGGATGCGCGCCGTGTTGCTGGCCAAGCACTTGCCCGATGGCTCTGAGATCACCCAGGTGCAAGAGATACACCTGGACGCCGCCGGCAGCGTTGCCCTAGTCCCTGGCAAGGGCGGCAAGCCGGCCCGCAAGAAGAAGCTAACGCGCGGGCCTGGCCTGCAAGGTGCCGTTCGCTTCGCAGGTGACACCCGCGCCCTATGCCTCGCGGAAGGCCCTGAGACAGCACTGTCGATCTGGCATGCGGCAGGCATCGAAACATGGTGCGCGCTGGGGCAGGTTGGAACGATCAGCCTGGAGCATGTGCCCGCGGATCGAGTGATCGTAGTTTGCCGAGACGATGACGCACGCAACGCGCCAGCCCGCAAGGCAGTGCGCGATGCCGGCCCGCAAGTGGAGAAGGGAAGGCCGGCAGGTTGTCGAGGCCCTGCCCTGGCAGCTGACACAGCGGGACAAGAGCGATTTCAATGATGCCCTGCAAGATATGGGCCGCGATGCCGTCCGCGAGCGGATCGAGGCGGCGTTGCCGAAGCCCCATGCAGAGGCCGAACAGGCAATGCCGGTTCAATGGGCACGCAATCAACTGTCCGACGCCATGGCAGCTGCGATTGGCGATCTATGGGCTCACCGCGATCTGGCCCTGGCGAAGGCCCTGCGCGTCGGCGTTGGCATCGGCAAAACCCAGGCCGCACTGATGGCAGCGAAAACCCTGATCGAGGCAGGCCGCGGCCCTGTGGTTTACGCCGTGCCCGAACACAAGCTAGGCGGCGGCATCATTGATCGTGCACGGGCTCTGCTAGGTGTAGAGAACGTCGCCGCATGGCGAGGCCGCGAGCAAGCTGATCACGACACCGGCAAACCGCTCTGCCATAACCTAGAGGCAGTGCGGTTGATGCAGGCTGTTGGCGGCAACGTCCAAAGCCAAGTCTGCAAGGGAGACAAAGGCGAGTGCCCGCACTTCCAGACGTGCGGATACCAGCAACAGCGCCTCCAAAACGCGGAATTCTGGGTTGTCGCGCAAACGTCACTATTCAACAAAAAACCGGCAGGCGTGCCTGACACATCCTTCCTGATCGTTGACGAAGATTTCTGGCAGGCTGGCCTGACGGCAACATCTAAGATTTCGGGACTCGATATTGACGGCGAAAGCCACTTGGCGAACGCGGCCAAGGCGGTTGATGCTCTGCTGGACAGCAGGGCGGCGCGGCCTGAAAGCGAACTGCGGCCATACCGAGAGAAGCTGGCACGCCTACACGAAGCGTCTGAGCCCGGCTGGCTGGATTATCGCGACGTGATCGACGTTGGCCTAACGGTGGGGGCGACGGTTGGCCTAACGGCTGAGGATTGCCGAGCCGCTCACAAGCTGGAGTGGAGCCGGTGGCGAAAGCCGCCCGGCAAGGCTGGTGACGATGTCGCGACGCTGAAAGGCAAACTAGAGTTTGCCACTGATTGCAGCGACGTGCCGCGTATGGCCGGCCTATGGCGCACGCTGGAAGACTTCATTGAAGCCGGCAAGCCCGGTGATCGCTGCGGGCGGATCGAGGTTGTTGGCGATGGCGGATTCCATGTGCGCCGCCGCAAGGACGTCCACGATTCATGGCGCGCGCCGACGCTGGTTATGTCCGCAACGCTTCGGCTTGATTTGGTGCGGCCATACTTTCCGAGCGTCGAAATGGTGGCCGACATCCAAGCCGCGGCACCTCACCAGCGCGTGATCTACCATCACGGCAAGAGTTTCAGCCATACGGCACTGAACGGCACCCACACAGAGCAGAAGGCAGGCGAACTCCCCAAGGCAGCTGAGAACCTGCGGAAAACGATATGGAAGCACGCCCTGGCGCTGCACCGCATGAGCAATCGCGAAACGTTGATGATCCTTCCCAAGGCCGTCGAGATATGGTTCCGCGAGCAATGCAGCATCCCAGACGGCCTGCACCTTGCCCATCACGGCGCAATCGCTGGCCGCGATGAATGGCGAAATATTGGAACGCTGATCCAAGTCGGGCGCACGCAGCCGCCACCGAACGCGGTTGCCGTCTCAGCCTCTCAGTTGAGCGGGTTTGCGGTTGGCGCTCTGCAAGATGCCGATGGATGGTATCCGGCCCGGCTGGTGACGCTGACAGATAAGGCCGGGCTATCCGCAACGGTTGAGGTTGAGACTGCTGGCGATGGCTTGGCCGAAACCGTCCGAGCGGCGATCTGTGAGGATGCCGGGCTGCAAGGCACCGGCAGAGGCCGCGGCGTGAACCGAACCGAAGCCGATCCGGTAGAAATCCATCTATTCGGAACAGGGCCAATTCCAGGCGTCGAGATAGACGAACTCCGCGAGTGGAGGCGGCTTTCCAAGGAAGCAGTCTACGTCGCCCAGAATGGCGTCTGGCTGTCCAACACAGCCGATATGGCAGGGGTGATGGGGATGACGGAAAACGCCTTGGAAAGTGCCCGCAGGCGATCAAAACCAGATTCCGTCGCTTTCCTATATAACTCTCCATACGAAAGTGACGGAATCTGGTTAGAAGCGAAATACCGTCGCCAAATTGAACGGAACGGCTGGCAAACGGTGCGATACGATACGCGGTTAATTCCTGACGTCGAAGTGTATCTGACTGAACAGCTGGGGCTGATTGAGGTTGAATTGCCGGAACCTGTGGAGGCTGAACCCGTGGAACCCTGCCGATCTTACCAAGAGGACCACCGCGAACACGTCCGGCCTGATGGCAGCGTTGTGCAGATCGTTGCATACCCTCCGAAACTGTATATCGGCACGCGGGCTCTGGATCGACGGCGGCAGCCTCAGCGCAAAGGGGTCAGCTTATGTGCTGCCTGACGCGTTTAAGGACCTGAAGGCCGAAACCTGAACCGATAGCCGGGGGGGGGAGGGTTAGAAACTATTCCAGACATTCTCCAAACCGGCGTCATAGAAAAACTACATTGCGTTTACGGAAAAACCCATGAAATCGCGTACCGATAAGAACTCAACTACCGCCGCCGTTGCAGGCTTCCAAGGCCCGATGGGCAGCGTACCATTGCCGGAGGGAATCACGCTCCGCAGCGACGAAGAGCATGTCATCTGGGGCCAGTTCACGCGCGCACGCGCGAGGGAAGATTGGCGAGACATGGATTTGTTGTTGCTGGCAAAGGTCGTCCGCATGGAGGCTGACAGTGACCGTCCGGTGAAGCCGCTCTGGCGGACATCATCGCCGGCTATTACGACAAGACTCTCACGCCGGGCACAGCGCCAGCAAGGTCGGGTGCGCCAAACGCTAACCGAATTGTTGCCCTGCCCGCCACCAACAATATTTCCGAGCGCGAGATCGGCTCATCCGTCATGTTCCGGAAGTCACGAACGGCTTGAAGTCTGACTGGGGTGCAGGTGTTCACGCGGGATACAGATCCCTGACCAGCACCGCAAGCTGCATGCTCATACTGCCATCGGAACAGTCCGCGCGCTGGTATCAGGCAGCAATATCGCCGGAATGGAACGATTCCTGCTAGCCTCGTGAGCAATTACCTGGCCGGCGCAGAACATGCTACTGAGATTTTACTGCGCGTTGGTATTTTCCGATTCGGCGGCGATACGGTACCACTTCGCCGCCTCGGCGGCGTTCTGTGTCACGCCCCGACCCAGACGGTACATGGTGCCGAGGTTATATTGCGCGTTGGAATTTCCCTGTTCAGCGGCAAGACGGCACCAATTTACCGCCGCGGTTAAGTCCTGCGTCACACCCTGGCCGTTAGCGTACATGATGCTTAGGTTGTACTGTGCATCGCTATCACCTTGCTGGGCGGCCAGGCGATACCATTTCATTGCTTCCGTGTAGTCCTGCGTTACACCCTCGCCGGCATAGTACATGGTGCCGAGGTTGAACTGTGCTGCGGCATTTCCCTGTGCTGCTGCGTCCTGCGTCACGCCTTGTCCAGCATCAGCTAAGGCGTCGGCATTTCCCTGTGCTGCTGCGTCCTGCGTCACGCCTTGT